>NZ_JANUEW010000014.1:0-145341 GCF_024807515.1 Pseudomonas sp. BIGb0558 | reverse complement strand
ACGGGGCAGGGACGCCCCATCGCGGCGGCCCGCGGAGCAAGCCCGGAGTGAGGGAACGCCGAGCCTAGGCGAGGCGCCGACAGGCGGGGCAGAGCCCTTTGCTTACTTTGGGCTGGGCCGGCATTCCGGCTTTTCCAAAGTGAGTCGCTGTAAGAGCGAAACCATAAGCCGCCGTTACCTAAATAACGGATATGCCCCCCCGGGGGTATCGCGAAGTGCATCGTAATAACTCATCTGTTGACTCCACTAGCGTTTGAAATCGTTGACCGAACGACCACCGAGCGCCACGAACAGGCGCACCGTGTCGAGGTGTTGGGCAGTACTCGCCCGCAGTTGCCCGAGCAAGGCCTGCTCATAGGCCCGTTGCGCCTCCAGCACTTGCAGCAAGCCGTTCTCCCCTGCCCCATAGGCTTGCTGGTTCAGGCGCAAACTGTTGTCGGCGGCTTGCAGTGCGGCGGTCTGCGCCTGGTATTCCTCGGCGTCGTGGTTGATCGCCTGCAGGGTGTCTGCAACCTGGCCGAAAGACTGGATGACGGTCTGCTGGTAGTGGGCGAGCGAGGCGTTGTAGCCCTCCACCGCCGCCTGGCGTTCGGCCTTGAGGGTGCCGCCGTCGAAGATCGGCCCCGCCAACCCGGCGGCAAAACTCCACAGCGCGGCACCGCCATTGCCCGACGCGGCCTGGGCCAGGGACGCGGACAGTTCCACATGGGGATAAAGATTGGCGGTGGCCACGCCGACCGCCGCACTGGCCGCATGCAGTTCGGCTTCGGCTTGCTGCACGTCCGGGCGGTCGTGGGCCAGCTCGGACGGCAGGCTGACAGGCAGCGTGCCGGCCGAGGCAAATTCAGCCAGTTCGAAGTCCGGTGCGCGCCAATCCGCCGGGCCCTTGCCGGCCAGGATCGACAGCGCATGCCGCGCCGCATCGCGCTGCTGGGCCAGTGGCGGCAACAGCGTGCGGTCCTGCGCCAGCCGCGTTTCAGCCAGGGACACCTCCAACTGCGTCGCCGCGCCACTGTGTTGCGCTGCACGCACCAGCTCGAGGTTTTTCGCGTCGGTGGCGAGCAAGCTCTGCACCGCCTCCATCTGCGCGCCGGCCGAGGCCATCAACAGCGCCTGGCTGGCGACGTCGCCGGTCAGCGTCAGGTAGGCCGCTTCGAAGCGATGCCGTTGGAGATCGGCAAACGCCTGCTGCTGCTCGACCCGGCGCTGATTGCCGCCGAACACGTCGAGGTCGAAGCTGACCTGCGGCCCGACGCCATAGAAGTTCGCCACCGCAGGCCGAGCGGCGTTATGCACACGCTGGCGCCCCGCTTGCGCGGCGAAATCCACCCGCGGGAAAAGCGCGCCCTCCGCCGCCGCCACCGAAGCAGCCGCCTGGCGCAACGTGGCGTCCGCCGCCGTCAGCTCAAGGTTGCCGGCAATCGCCCGGCGCATGACGCTGTCGAGCTTGTGAGAATGAAAGGTCGACCACCAGTCGACGTTCACCTTCTGGTTGAACGACACGCGCTGTTCGGCCTGCACGTCATAGTGCTGCGAAGCGGCAACGGACGGCGCCTGATAGTCCGGACCAACCGAACACGCGGACAGGGTCATGACGGCCGTGATAACAAGCCCATGGGGTTTCATTTGGCACACTCCGGAAAACTAGTGGGTCGTGACAGGTTTACGCAGCAGCAGAACCAGCGGGCTCACCACCAGCATTGCCCACAGCAGAATCTTGAATTGACCGAGCACCGCGATGAAGGCGGCCTGGCCGGTGATGGCTTCGTTCAGCGCACCGAAGCCCGCCAGGGACGTCGATGCCGGCACCGAATGCACGGTCAGATGACTGGCCAGCGCCACATGCATCGCCTGGGTGTTGTTGAAGAAAAACCACTGCACCACCGCCACGCCAAGGGTGCTGCCGTAGACCCGGGACAGGTTGAACAGCCCGCTGCCTTCGGGGCGCAAGGTCGGGTCGAGGGTGCTGAACGCCACCCGGGAAAGCGCCGGCATCAACAGTCCCAGGCCGGCTCCCTGGATCGCGCCGGCCACCGCCACCGGCCAGCCGTCCATCAAGGGTGAATAACCGAGCATCGAGTGGTTGGCGTAGATCACCACGGCGATACCAGCGGCTACGAACGGGCGGCCATCCCGATGCGCGGGCACCCGGTTCATCAGCCAGAACGCACCCAGCAGGCCCACGCCACGAGGGAGGGTGAGGAAGCCCGTGGTGTCCGGCGGGAAGCCCAGCAGCTCATCCAGCATCGGCGAGGTCATGGCCATGGTTGGCAGCAGCACGAAGCCGACGGCGAAGAAGATAGTGGTCGACAGCACGAAGTTGCGGTCGCGCAATAAGCCCTTGCTGATGAAGTGCGTGCTGGAGGTGAACCGGTGCACGGCGAACAGGTAGAACCCCAGGACGCTGGCGGCGGCCTCCAGCCAGATCTCCGGCGAGTCGAACCACTCCAGGCGCTGGCCACGGTCGAGGAGCATTTGCAGGCCGATCACGCCGAGGGTAAAGCTGGCAAACCCTGCAAAATCAAACACCGGCGCGCTGTTGGCTTTCTTCTCGGGTTGCAACAACGCCACGACCAATGCGGTGTACGCCAACAGCGGCAGGCTGGCGTAGAACATCCAGCGCCAGCCGAAATGTTCGCTGATCCAGCCACCAATCGCCGGGCCGCTGACGATGCCCAGCAACCCTATCGCCGTCCACAGCGGGCCGAATTTTGGCCGTCGTGCCGGGGCCAGTGTCTCCAGGGCGATGGCCATCGACAGCGGCGCCAATACGCCACTCGCGGCACCCTGGATAACCCGTGCGCCGACGAATTGCAGCGAGGTGGTTGCCCCGGTCGCGAGCAGCAAGCCGAGGGCGAAGATCGCCATCGCCGCCTGGTAAACCGCCTTCACGCCGAAGCGCGCGGCCAGCCATTGGGCCACCGGCAAGGTGATCGCGCTGGCGGCCAGGTACGAGGTGAAAATCCACCCCGCCTCGTCGTCCGTCATCGACAGGCTGCCCTGGACAAACCTGAGAGCCGAGTTCGGCAGCGATACGTTGACCGCCTGCAACCAGGTCACCAGCAAGGCCGTGAACCTGAGGGTGCGTGCGCCGTTCATGGGCCGGTCCTGATATCAACCGTCACCGTGGCGCTGGTGCCGGAAAACAGCGGCAAGTCGGCGTTGGCATCATCCAGCTCCAGGCGCACCGGCACCCGCTGCACCACCTTGACCCAGTTGCCGGTGGCGTTTTCCGGCGGCAGCAGCGCGAAGTCGGCGCCGGCCCCCGGGCTCAGGCTGGTGATGTGGGCTTTGAAGGGATGATCCGGGTACGTGTCGAGCCTGATGGTTGCCTGCTGGCCGGCGCGCATATGGGTCATCTGGGTCTCGCGGAAGTTGGCCTCAACCCAGGTGCGACGGGGCGACAGCAAGGCGAAGGCCGGCGCGCCGCTGTTCAGGTAATCGCCGACCTGCACGTCATCCACCTTGGCGACGACGCCATCGTCGGGGGCATAAACCGTCGCGTATGAGAGGTAGAGTTGCGCCTCGTCGAGTTGCGCCTGGGCCTCGCGAATCGCGGGATGGCGGTCGATATCGATGTCAGGATTGCCGTTCAGCGCCACCACGGTATTGGCGATCTGCTGCTCGATGGACGCGACACGTTGCCGCGCGACTTTCAGGTCGGTGTCGGCCCGTTCGAACACGGCCTGGGACACAAACTCGGTGGCCACCAGGGCCTTTTTACGGGCGAACTCCTTCTGGTCAAAACCCGCCGACTCCCTGGCTGCTTGCAGCTCGGCCTGCTGTTGCCGGTAGCTGGCCTTGAGGCCTTCGATACGCAGGCGCGCCACGCTCAATTGGGCCTGGGCGCGGTCGACCGCCACCTGGAACGGCTCCGGGTTGATCCGCAACAGCACCTGCCCTTTGTGCACCGCCTGGTTGTCCCCCACGGCAATCTCGACAACCTGCCCGGACACCCGCGCATTGATCGATGCTTTCGCCACCCGGGCATAGGCGTTATCGGTGGATACGTACGGCGCATCCTGCAGGTAATACACATACCCCGCCGCGGCGACGAGTACTGGCAAGCCCACCATCAGCAGTAAACGCCAGGGGGTGCGAGTCGTGTTTTCCAACGCATTGCTCATGATCGAATCACCTTTGCTGAGCCCGGGATTTCTGGGGATCTAATTTTGTGCGATGATGTAAGAATATCGACCCACCCACCTCTACTCAAGGATTTTTGTACGCCATGGCACAAAAAAAGATCACAGAGGCAAAAGGCCGTGGCCGCCCACGCGCCTACGACCCTGAAACGGCGCTGCAAAAAGCCCTCGGGGTGTTCTGGAGTACCGGGTATTCCGGCGCCTCACTGGACGGCATCGCCACCGCCGCCGGGATGAACCGGCCAAGCCTGTACGCCGCATTCGGCGACAAACACGCGATCTACCTCAAGGCGCTCGAACAGTATTGGGGCCTCGCGTCAGCCGCCATCGACGAGGCGCTGGACGACCCGAGCCGGACGTTGGCCGACGCGCTGATGCGCCTGTATGAAGGCCAGCTGTCGATCTATTTTTCGGGGGATGGCGAGCCACGGGGCTGCTTCATCATCGGCACCGCCACCACCGAAGCGGTCGAGGACGCCGAGATTCGCGCCGTGCTGTTACAGCGCCTCGACGCACTCGACGCTCATCTCGAAACCCGCCTGCGCACCGCCATTGAGGCCGGTGAATTGAAAGGCGGTGCAGACCCGGCAGCCGTCGCCGTCCTCGCCGCCTCCTTGGTGCACAGCCTGTCGATACGCGCACGGGCGGGCAAACCCCACGCCGAGCTGATCGCCCTGGCGCGCAGTGCCGTGCAGGTCATCTGCGGATGAAGGAAGGACTGGAAGACATTCTGGCCGAGCATCTCGCCGTGATTTTTTGCGGGATAAACCCGGGGCTGAAGGCCGCCGCCACCGGGCATCACTTCATGGGCCGCAGCAACCGGTTCTGGCGCACCCTGCACCTGGCCGGGTTTACGCCCCATGAAGTGCCGCCGGAAAACGACCGCACGATCCTGGAGTATCAGTGTGGGCTGACCACGGTGGTGGAGCGGCCTACCGCCCGGGCAGATCAGTTGTCGGCGGATGAATTCAAGGCAGCGGCAGCGCGTTTTGAAAGCAAGATCACCCGTTACGCGCCGCGGTTTGTCGCGTTTCTGGGGAAGGCGGCCTATAGCGCGTTAAGCGGGCAGAAGGAGATTGCCTGGGGGCTTCAACCGCACACCCTGGGGCATGCGGCTGTGTGGGTTCTGCCCAATCCCAGCGGCAGGAACCTGGGCTTTACCCAGGCACAGTTGGTCGAGGCATACGGTCAACTGAAGCTGGCATCGCGCGCCCCTGCCTGAACCGCCGGCTGGTGACTGGTCACACAGTGAATCCCGCCGCCGCCCGCTGCAATCGCATCGATATTGAGCTGCACCACCTCGCGCTCCGGATAGAGCCTGGACAGTAGCTCAAAGGCTTTTGCGTCGGCCACCTTGTCACCGAACTCGGGCGCAATCACCGCCCCGTTGATGACAAAGTAGTTGATATAGCCCGGTGCAAAATCCGGATTGTTGCGATTGAAACGGCTCTTGCGTGGATTAAGCGGCGGCGACACGGTATGCACCTGCAGCGGTCGGCCGTCTGCATCGGTGGCCCGCTTGAGGATGTCCAGGTGCGCCAGCGTGACCTTGTGATCATAGGATTCGGGGTCGGTGTCGAGGTTGGCGATCACCACGCCCGGCTTGACGAAACGCGCATAAAAATCCACGTGGGCATCGGTGATGTCTTTGCCCTTGATGCCCGGCAGCCAGATGATTTTGCGCAGGCCCAGCCGCGCCTTCAGCTCGGCCTCGGCGTCGGCCTTGCTCCACCCGGGGTTGCGGTTGGCATTGATCCAGCTGCTTTCGGTCATGATGCCGGTACCGTGACCATCCACCTCGATGGCGCCGCCCTCACCCACCAGTTCGCTGCGAATCGCCTGGGCCTCGGTGACTTCAGTGACCAGGGCCGCTACCTGCGCATCCTCGGCGTGCTGCTGCTTGTTGCCCCACCCGTTGAAGTTGAAATCCACCGCGCCCAGGCCGCCCTGGCCGTCGATGACAAAGTTGGCGCCGGTGTCACGCATCCAGATGTCATCCAGCTCGGTGACCACAAACGTGGTGTTGCGGGTGCCGCATTTTTCTTCAGCCAGCGCTCGCTCCTCTTCCCGACAGAACACGGTCACCGGCTCGTGACGGGCGATGGCGCGGGCGATCCGGCCCAAGGCTGCTTGCACGTCGGGCGTAAAGTCCTCGTGAATGGCCTCCTGCGCGCCAAAGGCAATGAACGCCTGCTGATGTTTTTCGCCTTCGTCGGGCATGAGCCAGTGGCCCTCGGGGGCGGCCTGTGCCCAGCGCGAGACCAGCCCGACGGACATGGCAGCGCCCAGGGTGGCAACCACCGATACATGTTTGATGAATTCGCGACGTGTTGCCATGGGTGCCTCTGGAAGTTGGATCATTGGACGGAAGCGGTTTTGAATTTGGTCCATACGCGCATGCGTGCACGCATGTCCGCCTGGGGGATGTCTTTTCCCGGGATCAGCCGTTCAAACGTGGCCTCGTCCGGGTAGATCTGCGGGTTGTTGCGCATCGCCGGGTCAACCTCGGGACGCGCCTTGGCGTTTGCCGTGGGGTAACCGGTGAAGTTACTGATGGCGGCCATGTTCTGCGGGCGCATCACGAAATTGATGAACGCGTAGGCGTACTCCGGATGCCGGGCATCCACGGGGATCGCCATGGTGTCCATCCACACCGTGGTGCCCTCACGAGGGATGTGATAGTCGAACGTGACCTTTTTTCCGGCTGCGTCCGCCGCCCGTTGCGCCTGGGTCATGTCGCCGCTGTAGCCGAGGGACAGGCACAGGTTGCCGTTCACCAGGTCGGTCACCGGCTGCGACTGGAACTTGCGGATGTAGGGCCGCAGCTTGAGCAACAGCTCGCTGGCGGCGGCCAGGTCGGCCGGCTTGGCGCTGCGCGGGTCACGCCCCAGGTAATTGAGGGCCACCGCCAGCACTTCGTCCGGTGAGTCGATCAGGGAAATCCCGCAATCGGCGAACTTGGCGGCCAGCTCCGGCTTGAACAGCAGGTCGAGACTGTTGACCGGCGCGTCCGGCATGCGCTGTTTGATCTGCTCGGTGTTGTACGTCAGGCCGATGGTGCCCCAGGTGTAGGGGACGGTGGCGTTGTTCGAGTAGGTGTAGTGCGCGCGCAACTTCTGCAAACCGGGCTCGATGTCATTCAGGGCGGTGAGCCTGGACTGATCCAGCGGTTGCAGGCTGCCCGCGCGCATCAGCCGTTCGCCCACGGTGTCGCCAGGGAAAATCAGGTCATAACCGCTGCCGCCGGCCATCAGCTTGGCCTCCAGGGTTTCGCTGCCGTCCATCACATCGTAGATCACCTGGATCCCGGTTTCGGCGGTGAAACGCGACAGCGTGTCCTCGGCGAAGTAATCGGCCCAGTTGTAGAGCTTCAGGGTTTTTTCTTCGGCGTGCAGCGACGACGCCACCAGGGCCCCTAGCAACAGCGTGCAGATAATCTTCATGTCAAAGCCCTCGGTAGGTGTGATGACCGTCCAGACTCAACAACCCGCCATACATTTCCGGGCGACGGTCACGGTAGATGCCCCAGGTCAGGCGGTCCTCGCGCATCGTCGCCAGGTCGAGGCTGTGCACCAGCACGCCGGTGCTGTCGCGGTCAGCTTCGGCGAGCAGCTTGCCCTTGTGATTGCAGATAAAGGACGAGCCGTAGAAGTCCATCTGCAAGGTCGGGTCGGTGGTCGCTACCTCGCGGCCGACACGGTTGGCAGCGACCACCGGCACCAGATTGGCGGCGGCGTGCCCACGCATGGTCATCTGCCAATGGTCCCGGGAGTCGAGGGTCGCGCAGCCCGGTTCAGAGCCGATCGCCGTGGGGAACAGCAAGACTTCAGCCCCCATCAGCGCCAGGCAGCGCGCGGTTTCGGGGAACCACTGATCCCAGCAGATACCCAGGCCGATACGTCCGAACGCGGTGTCCCAGACCCGAAAGCCGGTATCGCCGGGGCTGAAGTATTCTTTCTCCTGATAGCCGATGGCGTTGGGGATATGAGTCTTGCGATACACCCCGAGTAACTGCCCATCCGCATCGGCCACGCTCAGCGAATTGAAACAGGCATTGCCGGCCTTTTCGAACCAGCTGAGGGGCAGAACCACGCCCAATTCCCGGGCCAGGGCGGCAAAGCGTTTGAGCACCACGCTGTGCCGGTATTCCTGCGCCAGCGCCAGGTGTTTGTGATGCTGCTCGATGCAAAAGTATGGCGTGGCAAACAGCTCTTGCAGCAGGATCACCTGGGCGCCCTGCTTGGCCGCGTCACGTACCAATTGCTCGGCCAGATCGAGGTTCGCGGGCAGGTCCCAGGTGCAGGGCATTTGCGTGACAGCAATCGTCAGTACGGTCATGGCATCACCCCTTCACCGGCCAGGCGGGTTGCTGTTGGGTGATGCAATGCACCCCGCCGCCGCCATGGGCCAAGTGATTGATGCGCACCGGTACCACCACGCGCCCAGGGAAAGCACGGGCCAGGACATCGGCGGCAATCTGGTCGGCGTCGATGCCATAGGCAGGCATGATGATCGCGTGGTTGGCGATGTAGAAGTTGGTGTAGGAGGCGCAAAACACTTCAGCCTCAGTGTCCACCGCGTCGGTGGCTTCATGCAGGTCGATCATCTCGAACCGGCGGCCTTGGGCATCGGTGGCCAATTCCAGGGCCCGACGGTTTTCCCGCACCACCTCGGCGTACACCGAATGGGTGTCATGGGTGGCATCCACCAGCAACACGCCGGGGCGGGCAAATGCGCACACGCCATCGACATGGCCGTCGGTCATGTCACCGGTCACATGGTCGGGATCGCCCGGCAGCCAGATCGTTTTCTTCACACCCAGCAAGCGCGCGAAAATCTCCTCGATCTCGGCCTTGGTCACCCCTGGATTTCGATTGGGGTTGAGTAACACTGATTCGGTGGTGATCAACGTGCCTTCGCCATCCACATGAATGGCGCCGCCTTCGTTGCTCAACGGTGTGCCCAGGCACTCCACGCCCAGGTGATTGAGCACCCGGCGCGCCAGGCTTTCATCCAGATCATGGGCCGACTTGCCGCCCCACGCGTTAAAGCGCCAGCTCACACCGGCGAGCCCCTGTTGCGGATGGCAAACAAAGCTCGGGCCGGAATCGCGACACCAACTGTCATTCACCGCCAGTTCGATCAATGCAATGTTCGGCCCGCACAACGCTTTGGCGCTGGCCACAGCGCAAGGATCGACGATCATTTTCACCGGTTCAA
The DNA here is from genome assembly GCF_024807515.1 of Pseudomonas sp. BIGb0558. Classification (NCBI taxonomy): domain Bacteria; kingdom Pseudomonadati; phylum Pseudomonadota; class Gammaproteobacteria; order Pseudomonadales; family Pseudomonadaceae; genus Pseudomonas; species Pseudomonas sp. BIGb0558. Next base: position 135,976 of record NZ_JANUEW010000014.1, on the reverse strand, counting down.
AACGCGCAATCGCATTGGCGACACGGGCAAAATCCTCCTGCACCAGCGGCAATGTAACGCCCCAGCCGGACTCCCAAAGCGTTTGGTTATGCGGCCAGACCATCCACGTCGCCGCATGCCTGGCCCACTCCGCCGGCATCCACCAGCCACCGTTCTGAATTTCATTCTGCTGCATGACAAATACCTTTGAGTTAAGTCATTGTGTTCAATGAAAACTGCCTGCGAGGTCTTGGCATGCATGCTACGGCTGTAAAAACGGGCTAACAAACGATGGATTTTGTGGAAAACTGATTAGAGGAACTTATCAGCATGCTTAACCATTGGCCGCCTCTAGGCACCCTCCGCGGCTTCGAAGCCGCCGCCCGGCTGGGCAGTTTCCACAAGGCCGCCGAAGAACTGCACCTCACTCAATCGGCCATCAGCCAGCAGATTCGCAGCCTTGAGGCGTACCTGGAGCAACCGTTGTTTTTCCGCAGTGGGCGCAGCGTCAGCCTGACCGATGCCGGGCACGATTTCCTCAGCACCACCCAGGCGCTATTGCAGCAATTGGCCGTGGGCGTTCGTCGCCTGGGCCAGTACCGCAAACCCAACCAACTGGTGCTCAACACCACGCCGACCCTCGCCCGCCACTGGCTGCTGCCGCGCCTGGAGGATTTCCGCCGCCAGCACCCGGAAGTGGACCTGTGGATATTCAGCACCGACGAAGTCCCGGACATGGCCAGCCAGACCATCGACCTGGCCGTACGCGACGACATCAGCTCCCAGGCCGAATGCAGCTTCAAGGTGCTGCATGCCGACCGCCTGTTCCCCGCGTGCAACCCACGCGTGCTGGCACTGCCCAGGGAGCAGCGCACCACCCTGCACGGCGAACGGGAGATGGATTGGAGCCATTGGGCGGTGGAGGCAGGGATTGATGTGGGGCAAAAAGATCAGGGACTGAATTTCTCCGACCCCGGGCTGTTGCTGGATGCGGCGTGTACCGGGTTGGGGATTGCGCTGGTCAGCCAGTTATTAAGCCGACAGGCATTGGAAGACGGGTTGCTGCAACCGCTGGTAGAGGCAACCATTCGCGGGCCCAATTGGGCCTTGCTGACCCACCGTGACAGCGAGAACAACCCGCTGGCACGGTGTTTCATTGAATGGTTGACGAGCAACCTGGTCACCGCCGGAGCCGATTAGTCCCGGCTGGCGCTCAGCTTCTCCCACAAGAAGCGGTAGACCAGCGCACTCATATGCGCAGCCTGTGCGTTGTCCGCCGCCCCGCCGTGCCCGCCCTCGATGTTCTCGTAATACGTCACGTCCTTGCCGGCCTCGATCATCTTCGCCGCCATCTTGCGGGCATGGCCCGGGTGCACGCGGTCATCGCGGGTCGAGGTCAGGAAAAACACCGGTGGGTAAACCTTCGCCGGATCAAACAGGTGGTACGGCGAAAACGTCTGGATGTAGGCCCACTCTTCAGGCACGTCCGGGTTGCCGTATTCCTCCATCCACGACGCCCCGGCCAGCAAGTGGTGGTAGCGCTGCATATCGAGCAAGGGCACCTGGGACACGATTGCACCGAACAGTTCCGGGTATTGGGTGAGCATATTGCCGGTCAACAGGCCGCCGTTACTGCCGCCCTCCGCGCCCAGGTGCCGGGGCGAAGTGATCCCGCGCTCGATCAGGTCCCGGGCCACCGCCGCAAAATCTTCATAGGCCCGCCCACGGTTCTGCTTGAGTGCCGCCTGGTGCCAGCGCGGGCCGTATTCACCGCCACCGCGAATGTTGGCAACCACGTACACGCCGCCTTTCGAGAGCCAGGCGCGGCCTACTTCACCGGAGTAATTCGGGGTCAGGGAGACCTCGAAACCGCCATAGCCATAGAGCAACGTCGGCGCCGTGCCATCGAGTTGCAAGTCCTTGCCGCGCACCATGAAATACGGCACACGGGTGCCATCCCTGGAGACCGCGAACTGCTGCTCGATCACGTGCCGGCTTGAGTCGAAAAACGCCGGCAGGGTTTTCAGCACCTCGGGCGCCTGACCGATCTCGGCCAGCGCCAGGGTGGTGGGCGTCAGGTAATCGGTGGTCACCAGCCAGACGGCATCACTGTCGTCGCTGTCCACTGCGCGGGCATACACCGTGCCCATGCCGGGCGCCCCCGTGAACGGGCTGTGCTGCCATCCGTTCGCGCCGGGCGTGAGCACGCTGAGGCGACTCTTGACGTGATCGAGCACGTTCAGCACCAAGTGATTCAGGGTCCAGATAAACCCTGTCAGCGATGTGCTGTCCGTGGGCGTGAACAGCACTTCGAAATCCCGCTGGCCCGCCATGAAGCGATCAAAGTTGATCGCCAGCAACGAGCCGGAAACAAACACTTCATCCAGCGCCCAGTCCTCGCGCAACTCCAGCAACAGCCAGTCTTTATGCACCGACTTTTCAGCCGAGTTCGGCGCATCGATTTTGCTCAACCGGCCATCGTTGCCCCGCAGGTACAGCTCGTTGTTGTAGAACGCCAGCGTACGGCTGACGAAGTCACGCTCATAGCCGGGCGTGTCGTCGTGCATCGCCGCGATGTACATATCATCCGGCGCGCCTTCGTAGACAACACGGGCAGCACTCAGCGGCGTGCCGCGCTGCCACTGCTTGGCAATGCGCGGGTAACCCGAGCGGGTCATCGAGCCTTCGCCAAAATCGGTGAAGACATACACGTTGTCACGGTCGATCCAGCCCAGGCCGCCCTTGGACTCCGGCAACTGGAAGCCGTCTTCGACCCAGGTCTTGCTGGCCAGATCAAACTCGCGGGTGACACCCGCATCAGCCCCGCCGCGCGACAGCTCCAGCAGGCAGCGCTGGTAATCCGGGCGCAGGTAATCAGCACCGTGCCACACCCAGTTTTCGCCTTCGGCGGCGTTCAGTGCATCCAGGTCCAGCAGCGTTTCCCAGGCGGGTTGCGCCTTGCGGTACTCCGCCGGGGTGGTGCGACGCCACAGGCCGCGCGGGTGAGCGGCGTCCATCCAGAAGTTGTAGTAATAGGCGCCGACCTTGTTGACGTGTGGGATGTTGCTGTCCGAGTCCAGCATCTCCAGCACGTCGGCCTTGATTTGCTGGAAGCTGTCGGAGCGGGCGAGCCGGTCTTCGGTCTTGAGGTTCTGGGCCTGTACCCAGTCCAGTGACCGGGTGCTGTCGATGTCTTCAAGCCATAGGTAGGGATCGGGGGTGGTTTGGTGAGCTGTTGACATGCTCGAGTCCTGTCGAAAATAGCGGTGAATATCTCGTGGGTACCCGCTGGGGTATGAGCCCCAAGCTGATCATTTCTTCAGGCGCGAAGCGCACTAATTATTAATTGACGTCAAAATGCCATCATTCTTTATCAAGATATGTCTTACCGGGTCGATACGTTACAAAACCACACTGACCTGAGGGCATATCGTTCATGAAGCTTACAGTCAAAGGCAAGTTGCTGTGTCTGGCCATCATCCCCGCGTTGTTGTTCGCATTGATTATCAGCGGCCTTGCGTCGTGGATGCTGCAGCGCACTGCCGATCAGCAAATGCTCGAAACCCGAGAAGGTTTGATCAAGCGCAATCGTGACGTACTGAAGAACTATGTCGAGGTGGCCCTGACCACCATCAAGCCGCTGCACGACGCCTCGGCAAAGGGCGATATGGCAGCCCGGGACAAGGCCCTCGAGTTGCTCAAGCCAGTGAAGTTCGGCGATGAAGGCTACTTTTTCGGTTACGACACCAAAGGCGTGCGGGTCTTCCGTGGCGACAGCACCGCCGGGGTCGGCAAGAGCTTCTGGGACACCCAGGACCCCGACGGCTCCTTCCACTACCAGACGTTTGTCGAAGTGGCCAGGAACGGTAAGCACTACGTCGATTACTTCGCGCCCAAACCCGGCCAGGAAAGCGTGCAGGTGCCCAAGCTGGGCTACACCGTGTACCTGGAAAAATGGGACATGGTGCTCGGCAGTGCAATCAATATGGATGACATCGACGCCGCCATGGCGCTGGAGCAGATATCGGTCACCGAACGCACCCGCGCCCTGCTGGGCAGCATCTTCCTGGTGACCCTGGTGTTGCTGCTGGTCACCGCAACGGCCGGTATCTGGACGGCCAATGGCGTGGTCCGCCCGCTGCGTGTGCTCAAGACCAACCTGGATGACATCGCCGCCGGTGAAGGCGACCTTACCCATCGCCTGGCGATCACCAGCAACGATGAATTGGGTGACCTGGCCGCCTCGTTCAACCGGTTCATCGACAAGATCCACACCATGGTCAGCCAGGTGGCGAAGATGACCACCGACCTCGACGGCCTGGTGCATCAGGCGACCCAACAAACCCTGCGCTCCGAACAAGCGATGCAGCGCCAGCGCAACGAGACCGACCAGGTCGCCACCGCGATCCACGAAATGTCAGCCGCAGCCCAGGAAGTGGCGCTCAGTGCCCAGCGTGCGGCCCAGGCGGCGGCAGAGACCGACCAGCAAGGCCACGCCGCCCGCAAGGTGGTGGGCGACAACATCACCGGGATGAGCGCACTGGTGTCGGATATTCGCCTGAGCGGTACCAGCCTCGACAGCCTGCAGCAGGATGTTCGCTCCATTGTCTCGGTGCTCGACGTGATTCGTTCGATTGCCGACCAGACCAACTTGCTGGCACTCAATGCCGCGATTGAAGCCGCGCGTGCCGGTGAGGCCGGCCGTGGTTTTGCGGTAGTGGCCGATGAAGTTCGTGCACTGGCCAGCCGCACGCAACAGAGCACGCAAGAGATCCAGGGCATGATCACGCGCCTGGAAGCCGGCACCACCGCCTCGGTGGCCGCGATGCACCGTTCGACCGAAGCCGGCGAAGGTGCCAATCAGCAGACCAACGAAGTGGGGGTTTCGCTGGATTCGATCTCGGACCTGATCGGCACCATCAACGCAATGAACGCGCAGATTGCCAGCGCCGCCGAAGAGCAGACCTCGGTCGCCGAAGAGATCAACCGCAGCGTGCATCAGATTGCAGGCGCGGTGGAAAGCCTGGCCGACGAAACCGAACACAGCGCGCGCACTATGCGCGATGTGTCTGCGCTGGGGGCCAACCTCAACAGCCTGGTGCGCCAATTCAAGATCTGACCCGGTGCGCCATTGCCTTGAAACAGGGGGCGATAGCTGTTTTAGTGACGACTTATTAGTTAGCTTGATCATTATTAGGTAGCGATTCAATTGCCGTCTTCGGGCGGCAAATCATAAGAAAAACCAACGCACACCCGTGTTTAGACTCAGGAGTGAGTAACCGATGTCCGAGAACGATACCTCCCCAGGGCGTCGCGACTTTTTACGCAAGTCGTTGACGCTGATCCCCGTTGTCACACTGGCCAGTACCGGCCTTTCCTCCGGCGCCTTCGCGCAGACCCCGGCCAGTGACAGCCAGGCTGGCACGCCAGCACCGGCCAGGGTCGATGATTACAAACCGACGTTTTTCACCCCGCAGGAGTGGGCCTTCCTGATGGCGGCCTGTGACCGCTTGATCCCGTCCGATCACGTCGGCCCCGGTGCCGTCGAACTCGGCGTGCCGGAGTTTCTCGATCGGCACATGCAAACGCCCTACGCCAACGGCGGCATCTGGTACATGCAAGGCCCCTTCGTCGAAGCGGCCCCGGAGTTCGGCTACCAGGGTCGCCTGACGTTGCGCGAAACCCTGCGGGTCGGGATCAAGGCCATCGACGCCAGTTGCCAGAAGACCTTCGCCGGCAAGACCTTTGCCCAGCTCTCGACGGCCCTGCAGGAAGACCTGTTGAAGAATGCCGAGAGCGGCAAACTGGCACTGGAAGACATTTCCTCGAAGCTGTTTTTCAGCAACCTGCTCAACGAAGTGCGCAACGGCTACTTCGCCGACCCGTCCCACGGCGGCAACAAAAACATGGGCGCGTGGAAAATGATCGGTTATCCCGGCATGCGCGCCGATTACATGGACTGGGTCACGGTACGGGACAAGCCGTACCCGTTGCCGCCGGTCGATCTGGCCGGACGGAGGGGTTGAGCATGGCGAACATCAAACCAAAAGCAGACGTAGTGATTGTGGGCATGGGCTGGACCGGGGCAATCATGGCCAAGGAACTCACCGATGCAGGGCTGCACGTGGTGGTACTGGAGCGCGGTGCCGACCGTGACACGCAACCTGATTTTGCCTACCCGAAAGTCGTCGATGAGCTTGAAGGTTCAGTGCATCGCCGCTACCTGCAAAGCCTGTCCCAGGAAACCGTGACCGCACGGCACAACCTGACCTCCACCGCCGTGCCGTATCGCCAAATGGGCTCGTTCAAGCCGGGCACCGGTGTCGGCGGTGCGGGCAGCCACTGGTCTGGCTGCCACTTTCGCGCACTGCCGGAAGACTTCAAGTTGCGCAGCAATACCGAGCAGCGCTATGACGCCAAGTTCATTCCCGACGACATGACCATCCAGGATTTCCCGGTCACTTACGAAGACCTGGAACCGCACTTCGATCACTTCGAATACGTGTGTGGCACCTCCGGCAAGGCCGGGGTTATTCAGGGTGCGAAACAGGCCGGTGGCAACCCGTTCGAAGGGTCGCGTTCCCGTGAATTCCCGTTGGGCCCCAACCCCAATTACCTCGGCGCCGAGATGTTCTACGGTGCCGCCCGCGAGATGGGCTGGGACCCGTACCCGATCCCCGCGTCCAACGCGTCGGCACCTTACGTCAACCCCTACGGTTGCCAGATGGGCCCGTGCAACGCCTGCGGTTTCTGCAGTGACTACGGTTGCCTGAACTACTCCAAAGCCAGCCCGAACATCAGCATTCTGCCGGTGCTGCGCCAGCGCAAAAACTTTGAGCTGCGCACCCATGCGCAAGTGCTCAAGGTCAACCTCGACAGCGATGGCAAGAAGGCCACCGGCGTCACGTACCTGGATGCCCAGGGCCGTGAAGTGGAGCAACAGGCCGACCTGGTGCTGCTGTGCGCGTTTTCGCTGTTCAACGTGCATTTGATGCTGCTCTCGGGGATCGGCAAACCCTACGACCCAGTGAGCGGTGAAGGCACCATCGGGCGCAACTACTCGTACCAGAACCTCAATCGCGTGGTGCTGTTTTTCGGCAAGGAAGTACAGGCCAACCAGTTCATCGGGATCGGTGGCGCAGGCACCACCATGGACAACCTCAACGGCAACCAGCTGGACAATGCCAAGGCCGGTTTTGTCGGCGGCGGGATTATCTGGGCACGCCAGCCGGGCGCTGGTCCGGTGCGCGGGATCAACGTACCGCCGGGCACGCCAGCCTGGGGCACGCAGTGGAAACAGGCGGCCAGCGATGCGTTCCGTCATTCGTTCTACTTCGAGGTGCAAGGTGCCTGCATGTCGTACCGTCAGCACTACTTGAGCCTGGACCCGACCTACAAGGACGGCTTCGGTCGACCGCTGCTGCGGATGAACTTCGACTGGCACGACAACGAAATCAAGGCCTCGCAGTTCCTGGTGGGCAAGGCGCTGGAGATGTCGAAAATCCTCAACCCGACCGCCATGGCCGGCGACGCCAAGAAGCCGGGCGAGCACTACAACATCACCAAGTACCAGAGCACCCACACCTGTGGTGGCGCGATCATGGGCAGCGACCCGAAAACCTCGGCATTGAACCGCTACCTGCAGTCGTGGGACGTGCACAACGTGTTCGCCATTGGCGCCAATGCGTTCCCGCAAAACAACGGCTACAACCCGACGGGGATGGTGGGGGCGCTGGCGTACTGGTCTGCCACGGCGATTCGCGAGCAATACCTCAAAAACCCCGGCCCGCTGGTTCAGGCATAAGGAGAGAGACCAATGAAAAAGTTTCTCTTGAGCCTGGTTGGCTTGGCGGTGGCGGTGCTGGTTGTGTTGTTGGCATTCGCCTTCTGGCCGACCCACACCCGTGGGTTACAACCGGCGCCTGAAGCGCAACAGGCCGCATTGATCGAGAAAGGGCGTTACCTGGCGGATGCCGGCGACTGCACCGCGTGCCACACCGCCAAAGGCGGTCAGCCGTTCGCCGGTGGCCTGCCGATCGCCTCGCCCATCGGCACGCTGTACAGCAGCAACATCACGCCCGACAAAGCCACCGGTATTGGCGGTTATTCGCTGGAAGATTTTGACCGCGCGGTTCGGCACGGTATCGCCGCCAATGGCAGCAGCCTGTACCCCGCCATGCCGTACCCGGCGTATGCCAGGGTAGACGACGATGACCTGCAGGCGCTGTACGCCTACTTCATGCACGGCGTCGCGCCGGTCAATGCCGAGAACCGCGCCAACGCGGTGCCGTGGCCACTGTCCATGCGCTGGCCGCTGGCGATCTGGCGCAAAGTGTTCGCCCCCGACCCCGACGTTGTGGCATTCAAGGCCGATGGCTACAAGGACGCCGACGTGGCACGCGGTGCCTATCTGGTCCAGGGCCTGGGCCACTGCGGCAGTTGCCACACACCACGGGCGGTGACCTTGCAGGAGAAGGCGCTGGATGAATCCAGCCCGGTCTACTTGTCTGGCGGGCCGGTGATCGATGGCTGGCTGGCGGTGAACCTGCGGGGCAACCCGGCAGACGGCCTGGGCAGCTGGAGTGTCGACGACATCGTCGCGACCCTGCGCAGCGCCCGCAGCGAAACCCATGCGGTATTGGGTGGTGCGATGGGCGATGTGGTGGTTCACAGCACCCAGCACCTCAACGACCGGGACCTGCACGCCATGGCGGCGTACCTGAAAACGCTGCCTGCCGACGGGCGCCAGGTCTCGAGCTTCACCGCCGACCCGGCCACCGCCAAAGCCCTGGCTGCGGGGCAGGAAGGCAGCCGTGGTGCCGAGCTGTACATCGACAACTGCGCCGCCTGCCACCGTACCAACGGCCAGGGCGATGCACGGGTATTCCCGAAAATCGCCGGTAACTCGTCGGTGTTGTCCCAGGACCCGGTGTCGATGATTCGCCTGGTGTTGGCGGGCAGTAGCCTGCCGGCCACCGCGACTGCCCCTTCCACCCTGGGCATGCCGGGTTTCGCCTGGCGCCTGTCGGATGACGAAGTGGCACAGCTGCTGAGCTTTGTCCGCACTAGCTGGGGTAACCAGGCACCGGCGGTGAGTGCGGTGCAGGTCAAGCAAATCAGGGACACGTTGCCGCAGCCGTAAGGCCACGCGATAGGTGACGAGGCAGGCTGACGTGCAAGGCGTCAGCCTGCTGATGTTCCTTGACGTTACATACCCGGGTCGAATACTCCGGCCGCGCTGAATCCCACCTAGTTGCCAGGTCGAAAAGCAGCAATCGGAAGTACGTAAGGTGTCCGACTTTGACCTTCTTTGAGGAATAAAAAAGCAAGAAACCGGGTGCGCGGCCCGATCTGATAGGCGATACAGGGGAACGCAAGGGTGGGCCGTTACGGCAGGAGTACGGGCGATGGCTGAAAAAACCGCGTGGATGCTGATGGGCAAAGACGCCAACCTTTTCCCAAGCCACGAGCCGGGAACGCTGGGCGGCCACCGTCGTAGCAGGCTCTATGGAAAGCTCGACTGTCGTGCGGCGCTGCAAGCGATAGCACGCGGTGGTTATGTGAAAAATCGCGTGTTTTTTCTCGATGAAGCTACCGCTATAGCTGCGGGATATCGGCCTTGTGCTGTCTGTATGCCCGACGAATATCGCCGACTGGCACCGGCAATAAGTGACTGACTCCAACCTGGGTTGCCCAGCGCTGGAGTCAGTCACGGCTACCGACCTCAGGCAGTCGGGTCAGACATGCTCACCCTGTTCTTCACGCTCGGGCGCGCCTGCATACTGGCGTACCACGCTTGCAGTGCTTCGCACTCGGCTGGCACCGCCAGCTCCACCAGTTGGGCAAAGATCAACCCTCCTATAACAGTGATATCGGCCATTGAAAACGCCTCCCCCGCAACGAATGGCTGTCGTTTTAGTACCTCGTTGAAATAGTGCATGCCCCTGAGCGCCTTATCACGCTGACGAAAGCCCCACTCGACGTTTTGAAAGCCGGGGCCGGGCGATCTTCGCCGCAGTGGCCGGTGCCCAGTTGATGGCGAGGAGCCGCTCGGATATTGCGCTTTATGATGGGTTGATTGAGGGGTACCGGCAGGCGGGATTGCTGCCGGTGTAGCGATTGATGGCGCAAGCCGGGTTGCCGATTCCCAATGGGCAAAATGTTGGGTTTACCCAACAGCCGTTGATGGATGTGCACAGACCACTCAGGCGAGCCTTGGGAAATCGCCGGGGCAAATCCCCATCACCACATAAAGCTTGACTTATCCTTTCCAATCAGTAACATACGGCGCATTCCGCGATAGCTCAGTTGGTAGAGCAAATGACTGTTAATCATTGGGTCCCTGGTTCGAGTCCAGGTCGTGGAGCCAGACAAGGTTACAGAGAATGCTTTCCAAATCTCTGAAACCACCAAAAAACCCGCCTTCTGGCGGGTTTTTTCGTTTCAGCGCCCCGTCGAACTCAAGGGGATACAAGCCTCTTCGCCAATGCAGTGCGACGACTTGATCACGACAAGAAACCAGGCTGATCACTTACCAGGGAAGTGTCTGTATATGGTCTTCTTCCAGGCTATAGAAACGTGACGGATCTGGCCGCATCGCAATGAGTTGGAAAAGTCGCGCGGCAGAATCATCTGCTGTCAACTCCGCGCCATTGACGCCCATCCCAGTGCGTAACCGACCGGGATGAACGGTATAGCTCAACAGTCGGCCACCCAACTCGTCCACAACACAAAGCGAAAGCATATTGAGTGCCGATTTCGAAATTCGATAGGTATAGGAACAACCTGTTTTTGAAATGCACTCATCAGCATTTTGAGCAACAGAGCCGCGGCGCGAGGAAATATTGACTACTGTCGAGAGAGAGAACGATGCAGCCAATCGCTTTATCAATTGACCTGGTCCAATACAGTTTACCTCTAGCGCATGCCGCAACTCATCGGCGGTTTCATGGAAGATCGAGTGCTGCTTACTTCCGATGCCGGCATTGTTAATAAGTAAATCTACTGCTGTTATTCCTTTGCTGCTCAAGAAGTCTTCAAAATCCGAAAGATTGGCGTCCAGGTCTTTGGCCAAATAATCCAACGCAAATACCTCGTCGACTGATTTCGACTGGCGAAGCATGTTTAGTTTTTCCGGTGACTTGCTAACACCTACGACTTTGTAGCCAGCGAATTTCGCTTGAAGGCAAAGTGCGTTGCCATAGCCCCCGGTTGCTCCAGTGATGACTGCTATCATGAGGGACCTGAATGATTGAGTGAGTTGTGATTGTTCGGGCAATATAACTTTGATATCCACTCCGACTAGGGAGAACAAATTTTTCTTGGCTGGATATAACTAACTGTATCAAGCGTAGTGGTCAAGATCGCCTGCTCTGCACGGGTCATGGAACCGTTGAGTTTTCTAGACTCTCAACAAAAGGCAAACGGTTAAGGCTAAATACGCCCACACCCTGTCACAACGCTGTCATACGCCAACGCCAACATCCGCAGATACCCCGCCCCTACCCTCCTCTTGAAGGACAACACATGCACACTCGCTCAGGCCCGTCTGCGGTAAAAACCCTGCTCGCCCGTTTTATCGTTATCGGATGCGCGCTGACGGTGAGCGCGTGTGACAGTGTGACCGGGCGCGCACCTGCCGCATCGGCTGCGTTCAAGACCCTGGACGGTGCACCGCCCCTGGTGATCGGCCATCGCGGCCTGCCAGGGCTGTACCCGGAGGAAACCCGGGCGTCGTATGAACATGCGGCCGACGCAGGTGCGGATTCCCTTGAGCTGGACCTGCACATGACCAAGGACTGTGTACTGGTGGCTCGGCACAATCCCTGGTTAAGCGACAACACCAATATCAGCGACGTCGCAAAGACCAACCCCGAAATTGCACGCCGCAAGCGTACGGTTCCAGGCGTTTTGGTTAACGTCCGGTATCCTGCCACCGCCGAGAATGGCCCGGCCCAGTACCTGAGCGACTTGACCAACCCCAACGATCCAAAATCCGTATTGAAGTCTCTGATCGTGGATGGCGAAGACCACACCAACGACTGGTCAATCAGCGATTTCACCCTGGCCGAACTCAAGCAGTGGATCGGCGGCACAACCTACGATGCCCGCGACGAGCGCCCCACCGAACTCAACGGCAAACTGCCGATCCTGAGTTTCCAGGAAGTGATCGACATCGCGAAAGCCAAAAGCGCCGCCACAGGCCGCGTGATCACGACCTACCCGGAAAGCAAAAACCCGATCTGGAACAACGCCCAGGCGATTGCCAACGGGTGCGGCGCACCGGGCAGTCATCCGTTCGAAGCGGCCTTTCTCAAGACCCTGAAAGACAACAATCTCAATCGCAAAGACGCGCCGGTGTTCGTGCAAAGCTTTGACCCGAACAGCCTGAAATACCTGCGCGCCATCGGCCTGCACGCCAGGGCGGTGCAGTTGGTGGATGGCAACGGCGTGAACTTCAAGACCGGCGAAACCATTTTCATCACCGACAAACCCAACACCTTCGTCAGCGGCCGCCCGTACAGCTGGACCGTCGCGGGCGACCCTCGCTCCTTTGGCGCGCTGCTGACGCCGGCCGGCCTGGCCGAAGTCAAAACGTACGCCGACGGCATCGGCCCGTGGAAGCCGCAAGCAATGTCGCTGACCGCCGCTTCAGCGCAAAACCCCGGTTTGCCTGAAGTCGACACCTTCAAGCCCACCAGCCTGATCAGCGATGCCCACAACGCCGGGCTGTTCGTGCATATCTTCACCTTCCGCAATGAAGCGAAGTACCTGGCAGGCGCCTACAAGGGCAACCCGGCAGCCGAATACCTGGCCTTTTTCCGGGCCGGTGTGGACGGTGTGTTTACGGACTTCACGCCGACTGCCGTGGCGGCCCGCACGACCTACCTGAAGGAAGTCATGCACTAAAGCGCCTACCGGAAGACGGGCACGCTGGTGGACGGATTCGCGCCCGCCAGGTGCTCACGCAACCGGGCGCCGATTTCGGCAATCTTTGCCTCTCCCCCACGCAGCGCCTGGGCGTTGGTGTGAACCGAGTAGTTTCCCAGCGCCAGGTCATAGGGATGAGGCGCTGCGGAACCCATCACGAACACCGTATCGCGGTGCATCGCTGTCAGCGTCACGGCACCGCTGCCGGGTTCGAACACGGCCATTTCCCCCGCCATGACTAGGTCGGGTGCAGCGAGCTGCCCGCGGCTGACACTCAGCCACAATGACTCATGCCCATCGGGCGGCACATAGGTCCAGGACTCACCGTCCTGCAGGGTCACCAGCAGATAATTGATGCCCGCAGGTGCACGAACCGGGCTTTGCACGCCCTGGTATGCGCCAAGAATCACCCGGGCAGGGCCCGCTTGCGGCATCACGCCGGACGCCAGGTACTGGCTATCGACGCGCGCGTTTTCCAGCGATGGAGGCAGCGCAATCCACAATTGAAAGCCCTGGATCCGCTTCGATGTGCCTACCGACATTTCCTTGCCATGCCACACGCCACCGCCCGCCCGCATCCATTCAACCCCGCCGTAGTCGAGGGTGCCGGCACCCGACTCGGCATCTTCAAAATGCAAATTGCCTTCGGTAATCAGGGTGACGGTGGCGATTCCCGAGTGCGGGTGCATCGGCATACCGTTGATAAATGAGCTCTCGCCTTCAAACAGATCAAGGAACACGAAAGGCTTGATCAGGTGCCCCAGGTCCGAAGGGCTCATCAGCCGGGCAATCGGGCCATGCCCACTGCCGGTGGTGCGGTAAGTGATTGCCCGAGGGGCGACGGTTTCATGCACGGTCATGGTGATTGCTCCGGGGTATATCAGCGGCGACGCGCGTCGAGGCTGAAGCGACCGGCACCAAAGGCAACCACTTGCAGCAGGCCACCGGCCATGGCGATGTTCTTGAAGAAGTGGATGAACTGGTTTTGATCCCCCAGCGCATGATGGAAAGCCAAAGCCGTGGCCACGCTGAACAGCGCCAGCACCGCAGCAACCACACGGGTGCGATAACCCGCAATCAGCGCCAGGCCACCACCGACTTCAACGATGACCGCCACCACCAATGCCAGCTGTGGAAATGGCAGCCCGACGGAGCTGATGTAGCCGATCATCATCGCGGGAGCGGCCAGCTTCGAAACGCCGGAGAGGATGAAAATCACGCTGAGCAGCACTCGGCCGATCAACGATACCGAGGCCTGGGTTGCGTCAGACTGGCTGCGTTCAACGTTGTCCGAATGAGCAATGTGTTGAGAAGTAGACATGGGGTATTTCCTTCAATGGGAAACGGTTCGACATGAACCGTTCTGTTGAAGAAATGTTGCGCCGGGTGAGCTAATCTGAATAGCCGGTTAATTTAGATCATTAGATTCGATAAAATAGACAAGCTACCCAACGTTTGCTTGAGGAACCCCACATGCCTTCCGAGCCCGGAACCCCCACACTGGAACAACTGCGCGTGTTCCTGACGGTGGTGGAAGTCGGCAGTTTTGCAGCGGCCGCGCGAAAACTTCACCGCGCCACCTCGGTGGTCAGTTACTCCATCGCCAATCTGGAAACACAGCTGGGCGTGTCGCTGTTTGACCGCCAGACCACCCGCAAACCCCAACTCACCGAGGCCGGGCGAACCGTGCTGGCCGAAGCCAGGACCATCACCAACGGCATTCACGGCTTGCGCGCCAAGGTCAAAGGCCTGCTGCAAGGGCTCGAAGCCGAGGTCCATGTGGTGCTGGATGTGATGCTGCCCGCCGAGCGGGTGGTGGACGCGCTCAAATCGTTTCGGGAGGAATTTCCTACGGTCTCACTTCACCTGCACATGGAGGCGCTGGGCGCCGTCACAGACCTGGTGATCAACCGTGAAGCGATCATCGGCGTGAGCGGGCCGATGAATGACGGCATCGACGGGATCGAAAGAATAGGCATCGGCAGTGTCGAGCTGATCCCGGTGGCCGCGCCGAATCATCCGCTGGCCTCTGGCGCCGCCAATGTGCCGGGCGCGGGGCGCGAACTCACGCAACTGGTGCTGTCGGATCGCTCGCGCCTGACCAAGGACAAGGACTTCGCCGTACTCAGTAACCGCACCTGGCGCCTGGCCGACCTGGGCGCCAAGCACATGCTGCTGCGCGAAGGGATTGGCTGGGGGAACATGCCGACCCCGATGGTGCAGGAAGACCTGGACAGCGGCCGGCTGGTGAAACTGAACATCCCGGAATACGAAAGCGGCAAATATATGTTCGACGTGATCTACCGCACGGACTTGCCACCGGGGCCTGCGGCGAGGTGGTTGATCGAACGGTTTGTTCAACAACGCTCAACGCAGGAACCGGCGGCTTGAAACGGCTCAGTCCAATTGCTCGATCACCCCGCCGGCCTTGAGCTGCCCCAACTGCTCTGCCGACAACCCCAGGCGCTCACCCAGCACTTCATCCGTATGCTGGCCCAGCATCGGCGCCGGCCTTACATACTCCACCGGCGTGCCCGACATCTTGATCGGGCTGCCGACCATCTCGAACTGCGGATTCTTGGGATGCGGGATCTTCACCATCAACCCACGGGCAATCACCTGCGGTTCTTCCAGGGATTGAGCGATGTTGTTGATCGCGCCCACCGGCACTTTCGACGCATGAATGCTCGCCACCCACTCGTCCGCCGTACGCCCCAGGAAGTGCGCCGACAACAACTCGACAATCTCTGCCCGATGCGCAACCCGGTCGGCATTGCGCCGAAAGCGCGGGTCCTGCGGCAAATGCGGCAAGCCGATGCTGTGGCACAGCGCAACAAACTGGCTGTCGTTGCCGCAGGCAATGATGAAGTCGCGGTCGGCGGCACGGAACACCTGGTACGGCACGATGTTGGCGTGGGCGTTTCCGTAACGCTGGGGCACCTTGCCCGACGCCAGGTAGTTCATGCTCTGGTTGGCCAGGGTTGCCACTTGCACGTCCAGCAACGCCATGTCGATGTGTTGGCCGACGCCGGTGCGTTCGCGGCTGAGCAAGGCGGCCTGGATGGCGACGGTGGAATACAGGCCGGTCATCAGGTCGGAGAATGCCACGCCGACTTTTTGCGGGCCGCCGCCGGGCAGGTCGTCGCGCTCGCCGGTGATGCTCATCAGGCCGCCGATGCCCTGGATGATGAAGTCGTAGCCAGGCTCTTCGGCACGCGGGCCGGTCTGGCCGAAGCCGGTGATGGAGCAATACACCAGCCGTGGATTGATCTCGGCCAGGGTCGCGTAATCCAGGCCGTAGCGCGCCAGGGAACCGGCCTTGTAGTTTTCGATCAGTACGTCGGAACTGGCCGCCAGCGCTCGCACCAGTTCCTGGCCTTCGCTGGTGGCGAGGTCGATGGCCACGGATAATTTTCCGCGGTTGGTGGACTGGTAATAAGACGCCTGCCCGGACGATTCGCCGGTATCAGTCTTCATCCACGGCGGGCCCCAGCCACGGGTGTCGTCACCGCTTTGCGGCCGTTCGATCTTGATCACTTCCGCGCCCAGGTCAGCCAACACCTGGCCACACCAGGGCCCGGCCAATACCCGGCTTAAATCCAGCACCCGCAAACCTGTCAATGCACCCATTATTCTTGTCCTGTGATGAATCGAAATCAGCCGACTGCCGGCTCTTCATGACGCAGGGAAATCCCCAGCGCCGCACGCCGCCGCAGCCAGGGGCTTGGGCGATAACGCGGGTCGTGGGTGAGTTCGCTCATGCGCTGCAAAATCGTGAGGATGCGCCGTGGCCCAAGGGCGTCGCCCCAGGCTAGCGGGCCTTGTGGATAACCCAGGCCGAGCTGTACCGCCTGGTCGATGTCGTCGACGCTGGCGATGCGTTGCTGGGCAATGTCGCAGGCCAGGTTGACCACCATCGCCAAGGTACGCTGGGCGACAAAGCCGACGCTGTCGCTGATCACCGTCACGCCTACACCATCATTGGCGAGCAGCGCGTGGGCGGCGTCGCGGCTGGCGCTGGACGTCAGCGGGTTTTGCATCAGGGTGCGATGGCGCGACAGGTCGGTCAGCAGGTCGATGCACAGGGTGCGCGCCGGGTCGGTGTGGAAGCGTTCGCTGGCCGACGTGGCGTCAAGGCCGTACGGCGCCAGCAGGCACAACGCTTCTGGCGAAGGCTGCGCCGCGCTTTCCAGGTGCGCGCCCAACTCGATCACCAGGGCGCTGAGGCGCTCGTAGTCGTCGGCATTTTCGGTGGCGATCCACACCGGCGGGAATGGCTTGATGGCGGGCACCGGTTGCGGCTGCGGGCCGTCGACCACCTGGCCATTTTCATAGCGGTAGAAGCCGTGCCCGCTCTTGCGTCCCAGGCGTCCGCCCGCCAGCATTTGCCGGGTCAGCGGCGACGGCTTGTAGCGTGGGTCTTGATAGAACTGGTTGTAGATCGACTCCATCACCGGGTGGGAAACGTCGAGCCCGGTGAGGTCCAGCAGTTCCAGCGGGCCCATGCGGAACCCGGCGCCTTCACGCAGGATGCGGTCGATATCGCCGCGCTCGGCAATGCCTTCATCGAGCATCTTCAAGGCTTCGGTGCCGTATGCACGGCCGGCGTGATTGACGATAAAACCCGGGGTGTCCTTGGCGCGCACACCGCGATGGCCGGTGCGGGCGACGAAGGCCAGCAGGTCATCACCGACCTTCGGCGCAGTGGTCAGGCCGTCGATCACTTCGACCACACGCATCAGCGGCACCGGGTTGAAAAAGTGCAGCCCGGCCACGCGCTCAGGGTGTTGGCAGCCGGTGGCAATGGCGGTGACCGACAGCGACGAGGTGTTGGTGGCAAGGATGCACTCCGCACTGACCACTCCTTCAAGTTGCTGCAGCAGGCCGCGCTTGGCGTCGAGGTTTTCGACGATGGCTTCCACCACCAGGTCGCAATCGTGCAGCGCCTCAATGGTGGCGGCCACTTGCAGGTTTTCCAGTGTAGCGTCCACCGCCGCCTGGGTGATCTTGCCCTTGGCGGCCAGCTTGGAAAGCGTGGTGCCGAGGCTGTCCCGGGCAGTCTGCGCCGCACCGTCACGGGCATCGAACAAACGCACCAACACGCCCGCCTGGGCGGCAATCTGTGCAATCCCGGCGCCCATCACGCCGGTGCCTACCAGGCCCATGATCTTGATTGAATCCGTCATCGTCATTCTCCCAGGTAGTTCGCGGTGCGTTTTTCGAAGAACGCGGCGGCGCCCTCCTTCTGGTCTGCCGAATCGAACAGCAGTTGAAAGGCCTTGCGCTCCAACACCAGCGCACTTTCCAGCGGCAGGTCGGCGCCGGCGAGCATCACTTCCTTGATCTGTTCCACCGCCAGCGGCGGCAAGGCGGCGATCTGTGCGGCCAGTTCCAGGGCGCGGGGGATGGTCTGGTCATCCGCCACCACTTCACTGAGCATGCCCATGGCCAGGGCTTCCGGCGCCTTGACCATGCAGCCGGTCAACGCGATGCGCATCGCCTGGAACTTGCCCACGGCGCGCACCAGGCGCTGGGTGCCACCGGCGCCCGGCATCAGGCCCAGCTTGACCTCGGGCTGGGCGAACCGCGCTGACTCACCGGCCACGATCAGGTCGCAATGCATGGCCAACTCACAACCGCCGCCCAGGGCAAAGCCATTCACCGCGGCGATCACCGGCTTCGGGCAGCGGCTGATGGCTTCCCACAAATATTCGGTGTGGCGACGGTACATCTCGATCGGGCTGGCACTGGCGAACTCCTTGATGTCGGCACCGGCCACGAAGAACTGATCGCCACCGGTGAGCACGATGGCGCGCACATCACGGCGCTTGGCCAGGGCACGAAAATGCTCGGCCAGCTCTTCGCGGACCTGGGCGTTCAAGGCGTTTTTCACTTCGGGACGGTGGATGCGTACCACGGCGACGCCATTGTCCTGGACATCGAGGTGCACTACGGGTTGGTCGAGGCTGGCCACAAGTTCTCCTGCTGCAATGTTCTTGTTAGTTCGGATATCGGCTGTTTCGCTATGCGAAACAACATTCCGTATTTAGCGATAATCATAAGGACCGACCTATCGTGATGTAAACGTAAAAACCTGACCGCCCGGTAAATCGGGCTATAACTCTTTGTTTAGACGGGTTTTATTAAACAAAAAGACAATCACCCGCGAAGTTGCTTAGTTTCGCTGTGCGGAATACAATTTTGTTTTGTTGATTTTCTAAAAAAAGGGGGACTAACATGCGCCGTCGAAACCTGGACCCGAACACACCCGAAACACCGGCCGGCAATAACGGGTTCGAGCACTTGCTGATCGACCCGATGAATGCCGACGAGGAGGAAGACAAGGACCGCCAGTTCGTCACCGCCCTGGCCCGAGGCCTGGAATTGCTGCGCTGCTTCACCCCCAGCGAAAGCGTGCTGGGTAACCAGGAGCTGGCGCGCAAGACCGGGCTGCCAAAGCCGACGATCACGCGGATGACCCACACGCTGACCCGCTTGGGCTATCTCAAGCACCTGCCGCAGTCGGGCAGGTATCAGCTGGATGTAGGGGTGATGGCGTTCGGTTACGCGATGCTGTCGAACCTGTCGGTGCGGGCCGTGGCCCATCCGCTGATGGAGACGATGGCCAAGTACGCCCAGGCCGCAGTGGCGATGGCCACGCGGGACCGCCTGGACATGGTGTACCTGGACGTGGTCCAGGGTGAAGCCAACATGACCATGCGCCGCCAGGTCGGTACACGGTTGCCGTTGCACTTGAGTTCCGCAGGCCGCGCCTGCCTGGCAGCGATGCCGGAAAACGAGCGGGAATTTATTCTCGACCATATCCGCCAGCGTCATCTGGAGGACTGGCCGGGCATCAGGAAGGGCCTGGAACGGGCCTTCCGGGATTACACCGACTTCGGCTATTGCATGTCGATCGGTGAGTGGCACCGCGATGTAAACGCCATCGCCGTACCGCTGCTGCATGCACAACATGGGCTGCTGACGTTCAACTGTGGCGGACCGAGTTTTCACCTTTCCCGGGAGAAACTCGAGGACGACATCGGGCCCCGTCTCAAGCACATGGTGAACAACATCGAGGCCGCCGCCCGCTAGACAGATCGGTGCAGGGCCTCGGCAGATTGACTTTCAACAGGCCTGCCGAACGGGCCGCTGAGGAATGCACATGATCAGAGACCCGGAAACGCTTCACCTGTTGCTGGAAACCCTGCAGCAGTTCGTCAACGAAGCGCTGATCCCACGGGAAAACGAACTGGCCGAGACCGATGACGTCCCGGCGGATATCGTCAGCCAGTTCCGCGAGTTGGGCCTGTTCGGCCTGACCCTGCCCGAAGCCTATGGCGGCCTCGGGCTGACCATGGAAGAAGAGGTCAACGTGGCCTTTGAACTGGGGCGCACCTCGCCGGCATTCCGCTCCTACTTCGGCACCAACAATGGCATCGGCTCCATCGGCATCCTGCTGGACGGCACCGAGGCGCAGAAGCAGCACTACCTGCCGAAGCTGGCCAGCGGCGAGCTGCTCAGCTCGTTCTGCCTGACCGAGCCAGACTCCGGCTCCGACGCCGCCTCACTGAAAACCACCGCCGTACGCGACGGTGATCACTACGTCATCAACGGCACCAAGCGCTTTATTACCAACGCGCCCCACGCCGGGATCTACACGGTGATGGCTCGCACCAACCCGGACATCAAGGGCTCAGGCGGCATCAGTGCGTTCATCGTTGAGCGCAACACACCGGGCCTGTCCCTGGGCAAACGCGACCACAAGATGGGCCAGAAAGGCGCCCACACCTGCGACGTGATTTTCGACAACGTGCGTGTGCCGGCCGACCAGTTGATCGGCGGCGTCGAAGGCGTGGGCTTCAAGACGGCGATGAAGGTGCTCGACAAGGGCCGCCTGCACATTGCCGCCGTCAGCGTCGGCGCCGCCGAGCGCATGCTCAATGATGCCCTGCTGTACGCCCTGGAGCGCAAGCAGTTCGGCCAGCCGATTGCCGAGTTCCAGCTGATCCAGGCGATGCTCGCCGACAGCAAGGCCGAGATCTACGCCGCCCGCTGCATGGTGGTGGACGCCGCGCGCAAGCGTGATGAAGGCCTGAACATCGGTACCGAAGCGTCCTGCTCGAAGATGTTCGCCACCGAGATGTGTGGCCGGGTGGCCGACCGTTGCGTGCAGATCCATGGCGGTGCCGGGTATGTGAGCGAGTACGCCATCGAGCGGTTTTATCGCGATGTGCGCTTGTTCCGGCTGTATGAAGGCACCACGCAGATCCAGCAACTGGTGATCGCCCGCAACATGATTCGCGAGGCCAAACACTAAACCCCACAAACAACACAAAACCACTGTAGGAGCTGGCTTGCCTGCGATGCAGACAACTCGGTCTGGCAGTAACACCGCGGTGATGCCATCGCAGGCAAGCCAGCTCCCACACAAGCCAGCTCCCACATTTTGACCGTGTTCCAACCGCATTACCGCAACACCCATAACTTGTGCCCTAACAACTACAACAAGGTATCGCTATGGAAGTCGCCGCTTCGGCGGGTGCGTTGTCGCCCGCGAAAAACAACCTGTGGATCATTGTGTTCATCTTCTGCTTCCTCGGCCTGCTGATCGATGGCGCAGACCTGATGCTGTTGTCCTACAGCCTCAGCAGCCTCAAGGCCGAGTTCGGCCTGACCAGCGTCGAAGCCGGCAGCCTGGGCAGTTTCACCCTGGCCGGGATGGCCATCGGCGGGATTTACGGCGGCTGGGCCTGTGACCGTTTTGGTCGGGTGAAAACCGTGGTCTGGAGCATCGTGCTGTTCTCCGCCGGCACCGCAGTGCTGGGCCTGACCCACAGCTATTGGCAGTTCGCGAGCACCCGCTTCTTCGCCTCCCTCGGGCTGGGCGCGCTGTATGTCGCGTGCAACACGCTGATGGCCGAATACGTGCCGACCCGCTACCGCACCACCGTGCTCGGCACCCTGCAGGCCGGTTGGTCGGTGGGCTATATCGTCGCCACCCTGCTCGCCGGCTGGATCCTGCCCAACCACGGCTGGCGCTGGTTGTTCTACGTAGCGATCATCCCGGTGATCCTCGCCGTGCTGATGCAGCGCCTGGTGCCGGAGCCGCAAGCCTGGATCAAGGCCCAGGCCGAGCGCGCCCGGGAAAAGGCCGAAGGCATCAAGCGCGTGTCGGCGAAGAAACCCGACGGCATGTTCAAGCTGATCTTCAGCGACCCGAAAGCCAGCCGCATGTTCATCCTCTGGGCACTCACCGCAGGCTTCCTGCAGTTCGGCTACTACGGGGTCAATAACTGGATGCCGTCGTACCTGGAGGGCGAATTGGGGATGAACTTCAAGTCGATGACCAGCTACATGGTCGGCACCTACGCGGCAATGATTTTCGGCAAGGTGCTCGCTGGGCTCGCGGCAGACCGCCTGGGCCGGCGCCTGGTGTTCGCGGTTGGCGCGCTGGGTACGGCGATTTTCCTGCCGGTGATCGTGCTGTTCCAGAGCCCGGACAACATCCTGTGGATGCTGATCGTGTTCGGCTTCCTGTACGGCATTCCCTACGGTGTGAACGCGACCTACATGACCGAAAGTTTCGAAGCGAAGTTTCGCGGTTCGGCGGTGGGTGGGGCCTACAACATTGGCCGGATTGGTGCCGCAGTGGCACCGGCTGCGATTGGCTTCCTCGCGTCCCACGGCTCGATCGGCGTAGGATTTCTGGTGATGGGCGGCGCGTATTTTATCTGCGGAGTGATCCCGGCGCTGTTTATCCGCGACAAGCAGTTTGACCCGCAAAAACAATAAGCCCCACGCCGGGGCCCGCTCCAACGCGGCCCCGGCTATAAGACGTGCGGCAGTTATACCCTCAAGCAAACCGGGCTAGACTGTACATCAGTCCTACGGAACTGAAGGAACAGTAAGACGCTCTCACCCAGCCTGTAAGACAGTTTTGTGCTTAGAGGCTCATACGCTTATGAAAACACCGACCCAGACCAACGCAATTGACTTCGACAGCGCCAAATTGCAACGCCTGGGCTTTGGTCAGCCTTCCCTTCTTACCCGCCGCCCTGCCACGGTTGCGCAACTTCGCCAGCAATTGGGCATGCAGTTGCAAACCAGCCTGGAGCCGGAACACATCCTTGCGTTGTTCTTCCGCGAGATCCAACGCCTGGTGCCCCTGGACGCCCTGCAATACCGTCACGACACCAGCGACCTGCGCCTGGAATACGGCCACCGCGGCCATCATTCGGTGAGCTATACCCTGAGCCATGAAGGCGAACACCTCGGCACCCTGGTGTTTCGGCGCAACCAACGGTTTATCGAAGACGAGCTGGGCCAGCTGGAGTCCCTGCTCTCCACCCTGCTCTACCCGATGCGCAACGCCCTGCTTTACCGTGCAGCGACCCGCAGTGCCCTGCGCGACCCGTTGACCGAAACCGGCAACCGCATCGCCATGGACCAGACCCTGCAACGGGAAATCGACATGGCTCGCCGGCACCTGCAGCCGCTGTCCCTGTTGATGCTGGACATCGACCACTTCAAGCACATCAACGACACTCACGGCCACGCCACGGGCGACAAGGTGCTCAAGGCGGTGGCCGCCTCGATCAAGAACCAGCTGCGAAATGTGGACATGGTGTTTCGGTTTGGCGGGGAAGAGTTTCTGATCCTGCTGTCCAACACCGGCCGGGATGCGGCGTCGATGGTCGGTGAGCGCCTGCGCCAGGCGGCACAGGCCCAGGATTATTGGGCGGATGAGGAACGTATCGAATTGACGGTGAGCCTGGGTTGCTCGACCTTGCTGGCGGGAGAGTCCGCCGAGAGCCTGTTGCGCCGGGCGGACAATGCCTTGTATGTGGCCAAGCGCGAAGGCCGCAATCGCCTGGCAATGGCGGGGTAACCGCTTCACTTCACAGCGGCCCCGCCATCACGCTGTTTACGCCTCGCTGGCAACCAGTTCCGGTTGTTTGCGGGTGGTGGTCGCCGACTTTTCCAACTGCATGCAGCGTTCCAGGAACAGGTACATGTAGTCGTAGCTCTTGCACACCGCCTGACGCAGCTCTACCTGCAGCTCCTTGGTCGGGTTCATGCCAGCCAGGGTGCAGATGATTTCCAGCGCTTCCCACGGATGGGCATCATCGTACTGGGCATGCATCTTCAGCCACTTCATGGCGCGCTTGCGGTCTTCCTCAGGGAATGCCGCGGCATACACGCCAGTGGAACACACCACGGCAGACCACTCCCCAGTGGCCCCCTCGATGGCGTAGTTGGTGGCGGCAATCGCGACGATCAGCGAATCGGCCGAGCTGGTGTGCCAGCACCAATGGCTCAGTGCATGCAGCTCCGGCGGCACTTCCTGGGCCTGCAACTCTTCCAGGCTCACGCCATGGGCCCGGGCCCAATGTACCCAATAGTCGGCGTGGTTGAGTTCCACGCGAATATTGCGCATCAGCCAGCGGCGCGCCATGTCCTCCCCAGGATGGCGGGCAAATTTGGTCTTGGTGAGGTTCTGTGCCATGTACAACGCAAACTGTTCCACCACGGGCCAACCACCAATCAGGTAGTGGCGCATGGTCTTGGCGCTGAGCTTGTTATCGCGCATGCGCTGGTACAATTCGTGTTCGACAACGCGGCGCTTGCTCTCGCTACAGGCCTGGATCAACTGCTGTGCCCAGGCGGGGTAACTCGAGGCTTCCATAAGCGGGCCGGTTCTGTTGAATGTGTCGATCACTGTCGGGCTCCTTTTGATGTGTGATATGTACAGACCAGCAAATGTTTCATCGGAACGTGCCAGGCGCCTTGAATAACAGAGGCTGCGGTCGCACAGGTCGACACTGCAAACTATCAAAGGTAAACAACTGCGGACGCTCGATCAGGTATCCCTGAGCGTAGTCGACCCCGATCTCAAGCAAGGCTTGTTCGATCTGGGGTGTCTCGACAAATTCGGCAATTGTGCGCTTACCCATGACATGACCGATGTGATTGATCACTTCGACCATAGCGCGGTTAATCGGGTCGTCCAGCATATCCTTTACGAAACTTCCATCGATCTTCAAGAAGTCTACAGGTAAATGTTTAAGATATGCGAACGAGGACATCCCGGCGCAGAAGTCATCCAGGGAGAAATAGCACCCTAACTCTTTGAGCTCGTTGATAAAACGAATTGCACTGCCCAAATTCGCGATAGCGCTGGTTTCTGTAATTTCAAAACAAATCATTTCTGGCGGGATGCCATAGGCGCTGAATTGCTCACGCAAAAACCCGAGAAAGTCTTCATCGCCGATGGTAATGCCTGACAGATTGATCGCACACATGGCCATGGGCCGGCCCGGGCGCTCACGCATGCAGCCCGCGATGATCTTGAACACGTTCTCCACCACCCAGCGGTCCAGGGAGGTCATCAACCCGTAACGTTCGGCCGCCGGAATAAAGCTGTTCGGCAGGATGATCCGCCCCGCCTCGTCATGCAGGCGCAGCAGGATTTCGATGTGCCCATCGCCATGTTCGGTGTGCCCCAGGGGCGCGATTTCCTGGGCATACAGGCAAAAACGGTTCTCTTCCAGGGCCATGTGCAGGCGCTGCACCCAGGCCATCTCGCCAAAGCGCAGGGACAATTCCGAGTCATCGGCGTGATACACCTGCACGCGGTTGCGGCCCTTTTCCTTGGCCATGTAGCACGCCATGTCGGCGGCCCGCAACGAGGTCTCGAGGGTGGTCGGCGCCTGGGTGATGTGCACCAGGCCGATACTCACGGTGGTGACAAACGGCCGCCCCTTCCACACAAAGTGCAGGCTCTGCACGGTATGGCGCAGGCTTTCGGCGATCTTTTCCGCCACCGGCGCCGGGCAGTTCTCCAGCAGAATGCCGAACTCGTCGCCGCCCAGCCGGGCCAGGGTGTCGCCTTCCCGCAGGTCGGACTGCAACAGCGCGCAGATATGCCGCAACAGCTCATCCCCCGCAGCATGCCCGCAGGTGTCGTTGACCAGTTTGAACTGGTCCAGGTCGAGGAACATCAAGGCGTGGCGCCCGGTTTGCTGGCGCCCGACGTTATGCAGCACCTGTTCCAGGCGGAACTCAAACTCGCGCCGGTTGGCAAGGCCAGTCAAGGCGTCATGGGTCGCCTGCCAGGACAGGTTGGCAATGTACTGGCGCTCCTGGGTCATGTCGTGCAGCACCAGCACCGCGCCGACGACTTTGCCGGCACTGCGGATTGGCGCGCCCACCAGGGTGACCGATACGGTGGTGCCATCCAGGCGCTGGATCAGCTTTGAATGCTCGCTGCCCCCGCCGAGCTGGCCGCCCAGGATGCGTTCGATCAGGGTAAAGCCGTCGGCCTGGGCGTTTTCGTCCAGCAGGTTGAACAGCGCCGCCAGCGGCAGCCCCTGGGCCTGGGCGGCTTTCCAATGAGTCAGGGCTTCGGCGGCCGGGTTCATATAAGCAATGGCGCCGTCGACGTCGGTGGTGATCACCCCGTCGCCAATCGACTCCAGGGTGATCTGCGCCCGCTCCTTCTCCAGTTGCAGGGCATCGGCGAACGCATGCCGCTGGGCCAGCAGCTTGTGGGTGCGCAACAGCGCCAGCACGATCAAGCCCAGCGCCGTGGTCAGGTTGGTCACCAGCAGCAGGCGCAGAATCACCCGCGAGCCTTCGCCCAAGGCATCGCTGAAGGCTTTTGCGGCCGGGGTCACGCCATCGTTGATGGCGAAGATCCGTTCCTTCCAGCGGTGCACGTCGCCGCTGCTGACCTGATTGACCAGGATCGCCCGGTGCATCTCCTGGGCCAGGTCGTCCAGCTGCACCAGATAGCCATCGCCCACCGTCCACAGCTCGATGGCTTTTTCCAGGTAACTGAAATGGCGAAAGTTGAGGTACAGCCAGATCAGGCTGGAAACGTCGTCACGGTGGTTGCCGCCCTTGAGGATGCCCAGGCGTGCGGCGGTCAGGTCCGGGGTCGGGCGGTCGAGGGCCACCCGCAGCTCATGCCCGCCCTGGGGCACGGCAATCGCGTTCTGGTATTTAAGGAAGGTGGCTTCGTCGCGGTTGTCGGCGTACAGCGTCAGGTAGAAGATCGCGTCTTTCTGGCCCTTGGACCACAGGCTCTCGCCCGCCACGTAGCCGCGCACCGCCGAGAGCACGTAGAGACTGACGCAGCCTAACAATGCCTGGAACAGTACAACGGCGATAAAAGGCCACACGATGCCCAATAACCGAGGGGTTCCGAGAGTCTGCTTTTGCTTCATGAGGTCCCTTGCACATGCACAACTAAAATACGCACGCGAGTGAAAACCGCTCCTGATAGCTCAGCGTAGGCTAAATCACCGCACTTGTTGCAAGTGTCCGTAAAGTTTGGCGTACAGGCCACCGTCGGCAATCAACTGCTGATGGTCGCCATCTTCGGCAATATGCCCGCCATCAAACACCAGTACCCGATCCGCCTGTTTCACCGCCGACAGCCTGTGGGCGATGATCAAGGTGGTCCGGCCACTGAGAAACCGCGCCAGCGCCTGATGCAGGTTGTATTCGGTCGCCGCATCCAGGGCCGAGGTGGCTTCGTCGAGTATGACCACTTTCGGCTCCGCCAGTACCATCCGCGCAATGGCCAGGCGCTGGCGCTGCCCACCGGAAAAACGCACGCCGGAGCGCCCGACCACGCTGTCCAGGCCCAGCGGCAGTGCCTTGACGGTCGCATCCAGCTGGGCAATTTCCAGCGCCTGCCAGCACGCATGGTCACTGCGTTCGCGGCCCATGGTCAGGTTGGCGCGCACCGTATCGTTGAACAGCGCCGGGTGTTGCAGCACCACGGAGACATTCTCGCGAATAGTCTCCAGGCCGATTTCCTGCTGGGTCAAACCACCGAAACGGATACTGCCGGCCTGGGGCGTATACAACCCCAGCAACAGCTGCACCAGGGTACTTTTGCCGCCGCCGCTGGCGCCGACAATCGCGACTTTTTCACCCGGGGCAATGTTCAGGTTCAGTTGGTCGAGCACCAACTCTTCGCCATAACCGAAGTTCAGGCCGCGCACCTCGATGCCGACGGTCTCACGCCCGGTAAACGGATCGGCACCGCCGGCGTATTGCGGTTCGTCGGCGCGGGCCAGCAGTTCGTTGATCCGCGTCAGCGCCCCGCCCGCCGCGTAGTAGGCGTATTGCAGGTTCAGCAGTTGCTCCACCGGGCTGATCATGAACCACAGGTAACTGAACACCGCGAGCATCTGGCCGATGGACAGGTCGGAAAACAGCACCGTGAGCATCGCCGCCGCACGGAAGATGTCGATGCCGAACTGGAACAGCAAGCCACTGGCGCGGCTGGAGGCGTCGCTTTTCCACTGGGAATTGATCGCAAAGTCCCGCACTTCCTGGGCGCGCTGGCCCAGGCGCCCGAGGAAAAAGCCCTGGCGGTTGCCGGCGCGCACTTCCTGGATCGCATCGAGGGTTTCGGTGAGGGCCTGGGTAAACCGCGAGGTGCTGTCGTTTTCCAGTTTCTTCAGGTGCTTGACCCGCTTGCCCAACTGCACCGTGAAGTAAATCACCAGCGGGTTGAACAACAGGATCAACAGCGCCAGCTTCCAGTGCATCCACATCAGGATGCCGGAGGTGCCCACCAGGGTCAGCATCGCCACCAGGAACCGGCTGAGGGTCTCGCCGACGAATTTGTCTACCGTGTCCAGGTCGGTGACCAGGTGCGTGGTCACCGTGCCGCTGCCCAGGCTTTCATATTCACTGAGGGAAATACGCTTGAGGCGCTCGATCAGCCGCACCCGAATCCGATACACGATGTCCTTGGCCAGCCGCGCAAACAACCGCGCCTGCAGCACGTTGAACACCAGGGCACCGCAACGCAGGAGCAAGGTCACCAGCAGCATCAGGCCGATATAACCGGCAGCCTTCTGCCAGCCCAGGGGCAGCGCGTGGTTCATCACTTTCAGCGCCGCGTCGCCATGGCCCAGCAGCACTTCGTCCACCAGCAACGGCAACAGCAACGGAATCGGCACGCTGCACAGGGTCGCCAGCACGGCAACGCCGTTGGCGATCCACAGGGATTTCTTGTGACGCAGGGCCAGGCGGCGGACTTCCGCCCAGGTCAGCCGGTCGACGCGCTTGGGTTGTTCAACGGGATCGGGCTGATCATGCACAGGCGGCTCGCTCCAGCCAGCGACTCAGCAGCGGCGCCAACTCGGACAGCGGCTGATAGCCGTTGGTGAGCAACGCCAGTTGCCCGTTGCGCTCGGCCAGCAAGGTCGGAAAGCCGGCGATGCCCAGATCCTGGACCCAGGTGAAATCCGCCGCGGTGGCCGCGTGCTGGTCGGCCCGGTCGAAGGCTTCGGCGAACTCGATACGCGGCACGCCGGCCGTCTCGGCCAGCTCCACCAGCACATCGGCGCGGGTCACGTCGCGACCCTCGACGTAAAACGCGTGCTGGATCAGGCCCAGCAGTTTCCACGCGCAATCCGGTGCCAGGCTGCGGGCGGTGACCACGGCACGGCAAGCCGGCTCGGTGTCGTAGACAAACCCTTCAGGCAACGCACCTTCGACCTTGAAGGGCTGGCCGGTGGCGTCGGTGACGGCCTGCCAATGCTCGAGAATGTAGCGCCGGGTGGTCGGCTCCAGCGCCGCACCACTGCCGGTGCGCAAGCCGCCCACCACCAGGTGCAGTTCCACGCCTGCAGCCTGGGCCTGCTCAACCAGCGCCTTGGCCACCGGGGCAAAACCCCAGCACCAGGAGCACATCGGATCCATTACATAGAGCAGGCGCGCGGACATGGCTCAGGCCTCGGAGGATGGAGATTGCTTGTAGTTGTAGCCAATCGGGTGCGGCATATTGCGGGCCTTGGCCAGTTCAATCTGCTTCTGGCGGTCGATCGCGCTGCGACGGGTCTTCTCTGAAAGCTTATCCCAGCAATGCGGGCAACTGATGCCAGCCACGTAGTGTTCGGATGCACGGTCTTCTACGCTGACCGGTGTGCGGCAGGCATGACATTGATCGTAGTCGCCTTCGCTCAGGTCGTGGCGCACGGTGACGCGATTGTCGAACACAAAGCAGTCGCCTTGCCACTTGGTTTCTTCCTGCGGCACCTCTTCAAGGTACTTCAGGATGCCGCCCTTGAGGTGATACACCTCGTCGAAACCCTCGCTGAGCATATAGCTCGAAGCTTTTTCGCAACGAATGCCGCCGGTGCAGAACATGGCGACTTTCTTGTGTTTGGCCGGGTCGAAGTTGGCTTTGATGTAGTCGGGAAATTCGCGGAAGCTGGTGGTCTTCGGGTCGATCGCGCCTTCAAAGGTGCCGATGGACACTTCGTAGTCGTTGCGGGTGTCGATCAACAGCACTTCCGGGTCGCTGATCAGCGCATTCCAGTCCTGCGGGTTAACGTAGGTGCCGACTTTCTTGTTGGGGTCGACGCCTTCGACGCCCAGGGTCACGATCTCTTTCTTGAGCTTGACCTTGGTGCGGTAAAACGGCTGCTCATCGCAGTACGACTCTTTGTGGTCGATGTCGTCCATGCGCGGGTCGTTCTTGAGCCAGGCCATCAGGCCATCAATGCCTTCGCGGCTCCCGGAAACGGTGCCGTTGATGCCTTCTTCGGCGATCAGCAAGGTGCCTTTGATGCCGTTGTCGACCATTGCCTGCAACAGTGGCTCGCGCAGGGCGACGTAATCTTCGAGGGTGACGAACTTATACAGTGCCGCCACGACAATCGGTTGAGTCATGGGTGTTCTCTCCAGGTGGCTACCCTCGTAAAGGGTGAACCGGATGCAAAAAAAACGCGCCGACTGTGCGGCGCGTTGCGGATTCTAACAAAAATGGCGACGATTATGGACCGCCTCTTTTTTACTGTGGCGAGGGAGCTTGCTCCCGCTGGGCTGCGAAGCGGCCCCAACAAGGCAGTTGCAACCTTTCAGAAAGATCGCGGTGATTGGCGCAAGGGCTGCTGCGCAGCCCGGCGGGAGCAAGCTCCCTCACCACATCAAGCCAATGTGCCACAGTGTCAGTGACCGCCGGCGCAGGTCGGCGAGGCCGGGGCTGCGTCGATTTTCGCCCATTCTTCGGGCGTGTAGGTATGCAGCGCCAACGCATGGAATTCGCTCATCAGGTCACCCAGGGTGGCGTAGACCTTCTGGTGGCGCTTGACGCGATTGAGCCCCTCGAACTGCTGGCTGACCAGCACGGCCTTGAAGTGGGTCTGCAACCCACGGCTGTGCATATGGCTTTCATCCAGCACGCTCAAGTGTTCCGGGCTCAGGGCGACGAGTGCCGATTCGATACGCTGTTGCATGGTCATTCCTGTTTACTTCTTCTTGGCCGGGGCTGGGGCTTTTGGCGTCAGCTCGTTGGTCATGTCTTCCAGCAGCTTGTTCACCACAGGTACCGCGCTTTCCAGCTTGGCCTGGGTCATCTGGGCCGATTGCTGGGTCAGCTGAGGCATTTTCTCCAGGACTTTCTTGCCCAGTGGCGACTGGTAGAACGCAACCAGGTCCTTGAGCTCGGATTCGCTGAAGTTGTCGGTGTAGAGCTTGATCATGTCCGGCTTGAGCTTGTTCCAGCCGATGGCCTGGTCCAGGGCAGTGTTGGCCTTGGCCTGGTAGGTGTCCAGGACGGTTTGCTTGGAAGCAGGCGCCTTGGTCTGCTCGAAACGCTGGGCGAACATTTGCTGCACTTGCATGTACACCGGGGTACCCAGCTTGTCGGCATGGGCCAGGGTAAGGAAGGCTTCGGCACTGGCGTTGTGGCTGGCGGTATCGGCAAAAACCTGGCCGCTGGCACATACCAGAGCAACCGCGGTACAGATGGCACGAAGACGAGTCATCGAGTTTCCTTTTCTAGCAGGCGAGGTAAGACCCCAAGGGCGCCCATTCTGCGCCTAAAAAACGCCGCGGCTCAACCCCACGCCTTATGGGGCCTGGTTTTGCGGGGCTTAATCCGATGAAAAGTCTTTTAAGGGAACCCCCAGGGACGATCAAGGCCTAAACTGCGCAAACGAACCTGAAGGAGTGTGCCCGATGAGCCGTATCGAAACCGACAGCCTGGGAGAAGTGCAAGTCCCGGATGACGCTTACTGGGGTGCGCAGACCCAACGCTCGCTGGTGAACTTCGCCATCGGCGACCAACGCATGCCCCTGGCCGTGTTGCACGCCCTGGCCCTGATCAAGAAGGCCGCGGCCCGGGTCAACGACCGCAATGGCGACCTCCCCGCCGACATCGCCCGGCTGATCGAACAAGCCGCCGATGAAGTGCTCGCAGGCCAGCACGACGACCAGTTCCCGCTGGTTGTGTGGCAGACCGGCAGCGGCACCCAGAGCAACATGAACGCCAACGAAGTGATCGCCGGCCGCGCCAACGAGCTGTCGGGCAAGGCCCGTGGCGGCAAGAGCCCGGTGCACCCCAACGATCACGTAAACCGCTCCCAAAGCTCCAACGACTGCTTCCCCACGGCCATGAGCATCGCCGCCGTGCAGGCCGTCACCGAGAAGCTGTTGCCGGCGATCCGCGAACTGTCCGGCGGCCTGGCGGAACTGTCGGCGCGGCACATGAAGCTGGTGAAGACCGGCCGTACCCACATGATGGACGCCACGCCGATCACCTTCGGCCAGGAAGTGTCGGCCTTTATAGCGCAACTGGATTACGCCGAACGCGCCATCCGCAGCGCCCTGCCCGCCGTGTGTGAACTGGCCCAGGGCGGCACCGCGGTGGGCACCGGGCTCAATTCGCCCCACGGTTTTGGCGAGGCGATTGCCTCGGAGCTGGCAGCGCTGTCGGGCCTGCCGTTTGTCACCGCACCGAACAAATTCGCCGCGCTGTCCGGCCATGAACCGTTGACCACCCTGCACGGCGCGCTGAAAACCCTTGCCGTGGCCCTGATGAAAATCGCCAACGACCTGCGCCTGCTGGGCTCCGGGCCGCGTGCCGGGCTGGCGGAAGTCAAGCTGCCGGCAAATGAACCCGGCAGTTCGATCATGCCCGGCAAGGTCAACCCGACGCAGTGCGAAGCGCTGTCGATGCTGGCCTGCCAGGTGCTGGGCAACGACGTGACCATCGGCTTCGCGGCGAGCCAGGGGCATTTGCAGTTGAACGTGTACAAGCCGGTGATCATCCACAACCTGCTGGAGTCGATCCGACTGCTGGCCGATGGTTGCAGCAACTTCCAGGAGCACTGCATAGCCGGGCTGGAACCGGACGCCGAGCAAATGGCTGCGCACCTTGAGCGCGGCCTGATGCTGGTGACCGCGCTGAACCCACACATCGGCTACGACAAGTCGGCCGAGATTGCGAAGAAGGCCTATGCCGAAGGGCTGACCCTACGGGAAGCGGCGCTCAAGCTGGGTTACCTCACCGATGAAGAGTTCGACCAGTGGGTGCGTCCGGAAAACATGCTGGAAGCCGGTCATTGAGACGCTAACCGTGCACGCCGGGCCCTGAGCCCGGCGAACAACGACGGCGCCAGCGCCACCGTCGCAGACCCCAACACCACCAACACGGCCCCGCCGTAGCCGAGGGCGTTGATGTCTTCGGCGTGAACATAGTCGGGCCACATCCACGCCGCCACGGCGACCGCGACGAAGGTCACCAGTGGCGTCAACGCCAGGGTGGCGCTGACCCGCGAGGCTTCCCAGTGGGCCAGGGCTTCGGCGAATGCGCCGTAGGCAACCAGGGTGTTGAAGCAGCAGGCGACCAACAGCCAGCCTTGTAGCGGGCTCAGTTGCAGCGCTTCCATCGGGTGCGCCCAGGGTGTCAGCAAGAGCGCGCAGGACAGGTAGATCACCATCATCACCTGCACCGAATTCCACACAGTCAGCAACTGCTTCTGCCCCAGGGCGTAGAAAGTCCAGACCGTGGTGGCGAGCAGGATCGTCAGTACGCCGGCGGTGTAGGCGCCCAGGGAGGTCAGCAGTTCGGTCAGGCGCTGGTTGAAGAACAGGCCGAAACCGGTGATCAATATGAGCAGGCCCACGCCCTGGCCGAGGCTGAAGCGTTCCTTGAACACGAAGACGCTGGCGATCATCAGGAAGATCGGGCCCACCTGCACCACCAGTTGCGCGGTGCCAGGGCTCAGCAGCTTCAGGCCCACCAGGTAGAGCACGTAGTTGCCCATCAGGCCGCACACGGCGATTGCCACCAGCCAGCCGCCTTTGGGGCCGAGGGCGCGCCAATTGGGCAAACGCCGGACCGCGGCGAGGTAGACGAACAGGCAACTGCCGGAGACCACCAGGCGAAACCAGGTCACGGTGACCGGGTCCATCACCTGCAACACCTGTTTGAGTTTGATCGGCAGAATGCCCCAGAGCAGCGCGGTCAGCAGGGCCAGGGATAAACCGTAGACCCAGCGGCCGGAAGAGATGTGCATGAGTGCCCCAAATGCCAGAGGTGGATGAGCTGCATTCTAGGGGGATGCCGGGGGTGGGTGTATATCCGTTTTTTCGGGTGTTGCTGAAATGGGTTCCGCCCTTACGGCGGCTCACTTTTGAACAGCGCAAAAGTAAGCAAAACGCTCTTGCCCCACCACTCGGCACCTCGCTAAGGCTCGGTGTGCCCGAACGCAGGCAGCGTGGTTTAACGGGGCGCCTAAGATCAAGATCAAAAGCAGATCAAGTGCACAGCGGCCTACAGGCCGGCTTGAGTGTGGTGAAGCAAAGGCAACATCAAAATCTAAAGCGACCACGGTCCACTGTAGGAGCTGGCTTGCCTGCGATGGCATCAACTGGATGTATCTGATGCACCGAGTCGCCTGCATCGCCGGCAAGCCAGCTCCTACAGAAAAGCAGCTTTTGCCTTTGCTTCACCACACTCAGGTCGGCTTTCAGGCCGCCGTGCTTTTGATTTTGATCTTGATCTGACTGCCCCATTCAGCCCGGAGTGAGGGAACACCGAGCCTAAGCGAGGTGCCGACAGGCGGGGCAGAGCCCTTTGCTTACTTTGGGCTGGGCCGGCATTCCGGCTTTTCCAAAGTGAGTCGCTGTAAGAGCGAAACCATAGGTGGCCGTTACCGAAGAAACGGATATGCCCCCCCTCAAAAACTACCGCACCGCCTCAAACAACCCAGTAGCCCCCATCCCACCGCCAACGCACATCGTGACAATCCCATAACGCAAATTCCGCCGCTGCAACTCACGCACCAGATGCCCCACCTGCCGCGAGCCAGTCATCCCAAAAGGGTGCCCGATGGAAATCGACCCACCATTAACGTTGTACCTGGCATTATCAATTTCCAGCCGATTACGCGCATACAGGCACTGCGAAGCAAACGCCTCATTCAACTCCCACAAATCAATATCCGCCACCTCCAGCCCCCGAGCCTTGAGCAGCTTGGGCACCGAAAACACCGGCCCAATCCCCATCTCATCCGGCTCGCACCCGGCCACCGTAAACCCACGGAAAAACGCCTTCGGCTTCAACCCCAATTCCAGCGCCTTTTCCAAACTCATCACCAGCGTCATCGAAGCCCCATCGGACAACTGCGACGAATTCCCCGCCGTCACCGACCCATCCTCGGCAAACACCGGCTTCAACCCCGCAAGGCTGGCCAGAGTGGTATCCGGACGATTGCAGTCATCCCGATCCACCACCCCGTCCAACACCTGCACCGCCCCGGTGTTCTTGTCCTCAACCTTGTACTTCACCACCATCGGCACGATTTCATCGTCAAACAACCCGTCAGCCTGAGCCTGGGCCGTACGCTGCTGGCTTTGCAGCGCATACAGATCCTGCTCTTCACGGCTGACGTGATACCGCCGCGCGACAATCTCCGCCGTCTGCCCCATGGGAAAGTAGATGCCCGGCACCTGCTCCTTGAGCAACGGGTTGATCAAGTTGTCGGTGTTCACACTCTTCATGGTCAGGCTGATCGACTCAACCCCCCCGGCAACGATGATGTCACTGCAACCGGACGCAATCTGGTTGGCCGCAATGGCGATCGCCTGCAAGCCCGAGGAACAGAAACGGTTGAGGGTCATGCCCGCCGTACCGGTGCCCAGTTGCGACAGCACCGCCACGTTGCGCCCGATGTTGTAGCCCTGGGCACCTTCGTTGGAGCCGGCGCCGACGATGCAGTCCTCGACCGTGGCCGGGTCGATGCCATTGCGGGTCAGCAGCGCGTTGACGCAATGGGCAGCCATGTCATCAGGACGGGTCTGGTTGAACTTGCCGCGAAAGGACTTGGCCAGGCCGGTTCGCACGCTGTCGACGATCACTACTTCACGCATGGGCCACCTCGATTGTTGTGGTTGTTGAGAGATGGACCGAGCATAGATCCAGCCCTCTTCAACCGCGACAATCATTCATCCCGCGTATGCAAAAGCATGGCGTTACTTCTTCTTGTCCTTCTTGTCGTGCTTGTCCGACTTGTCGAAGGCCTCTTCCAGCGCCAGGTTGATGGTGCGCAGTACCTTCACCCGGGCCCAGCGCTTGTCATTGGCTTCCACCAGCGTCCAAGGCGCAATCTCGGTGCTGGTGCGATCCACCATGTCACCCACCGCCGCCCGGTAGTCGTCCCACTTTTCGCGGTTGCGCCAGTCGTCTTCGGTGATCTTGAAGCGTTTGAACGGGATTTCTTCGCGGGCCTGGAACCGCTCCAGCTGCGTCTGCTTGTCGATCGCCAGCCAGAACTTGACCACGATCACCCCGGCGTCCCGCAGTTGCTCTTCAAAGTCGTTGATTTCGCCGTAGGCGCGCATCCAGTCCGTGGGCGTGCAGAAGCCCTCGATGCGTTCCACCAGCACCCGGCCGTACCAGGAGCGGTCGAACACGGTGAACATGCCCCGCGACGGGATTTTCTGCCAGAACCGCCACAGGTAAGGCTGGGCGCGCTCGTCTTCGCTGGGCGCGGCAATCGGCACGATGTGGTACTGCCGGGGGTCGAGGGCCGCCGCCACACGCCGGATCGCCCCGCCCTTGCCTGCCGCGTCGTTGCCTTCAAATACCGTCACCAGGGCGTGCTTGCGCATGCGCTTGTCGCGCATCAGCCCGGAAAACCGCGCCTGCTCGGTGATCAGCTGTTCTTCATAATCGTCCTTATCCAGGCTCAGGCTCATGTCCAGGCTGTTGAGCAAACTCATCTGGTCAACCGCCGACGGCAGCGGTGCCGGGTTCATCCCGCTGGCTTTGCCCTTGGGCAGTTTCAAGGCGTTTTGCAGGCCTTCGAGCAGGATCTTGCCCACGGTCAGCCCACGGTAATGCGCATCCACGCCCTCGATCACAAACCACGGCGCATAGTCACGGCTGGTGCGACGCAGGATCCGCTCACCGAAATGCACAAACTTGTCGTAGGTCTTGGACTGCTGCCAGTCCAGCGGGCTGATGCGCCAGCTGTGCAGCGGGTCATCCTGCAGGGCCTTGAGCCGGGATTTCATTTGCTTCTTGGAGAGGTGAAACCAGAACTTGAAGATCAGCGCGCCTTCGTCGCAGAGCATCTTTTCCAGGCGCTCGGCGCCGGCGATGGCCTGGTCCAGCCGCGCATCCTTGATCTCGCCATGGACACGGCCCTGCAGCATCTGGCTGTACCAGTTGCCGAAAAAGATGCCCATGCGGCCCTTCGCCGGAAGCTGGCGCCAGTAGCGCCAGGCCGGCGGGCGGGCGAGTTCTTCGTCGGTCTGCTGGTCGAAGGTGCGCACCTCGATCAGGCGCGGGTCCATCCATTCATTCAACAACTTGACGGTTTCGC
Organism: Pseudomonas sp. BIGb0558; assembly: GCF_024807515.1. Lineage (NCBI taxonomy): Bacteria > Pseudomonadati > Pseudomonadota > Gammaproteobacteria > Pseudomonadales > Pseudomonadaceae > Pseudomonas > Pseudomonas sp. BIGb0558. The sequence continues at coordinate 98,420 of NZ_JANUEW010000014.1, read as the reverse complement.
CCTTGCCGGCGCCTTCGATGCCGTTGATCAGGATGATCACCGGGAAGCGCTTTTGCTGCTGCAGTTCGTACTGCACTTCCAGCAAGGCTTCGCGCAAGGCGGGCACTTCGGCGTCGTAGGTTTCTTTGTCGATGGCGTGACCAATTTCGGCAGATTCGAACATGGGCGGCTCCGTTTCAGAATGAGGCAAGACTAGCGGATTGGACGGCGCTGCGCCGGAGGAAATTCCACGCCCGGTTGTCATGGATCAATGACACCCCGGTTGATCGGCTAGAATGGCCGCCTTGTCTTTACCGAGCCGCCCATGAACCCCGTATCCCACGCCCAGCTCGACTGGGATGACCAAGGCCGCCCGCACTCGCGGGTGTTCGACGACGTGTACTTCTCCGACCAGTCGGGCCTTGAAGAAACCCGCTATGTGTTCCTCCAGCAAAACCGTTTGCAGGAGCGCTTTGCCGCTTTGCCGGCGGGCGGGCGGCTGGTGATCGGTGAAACCGGCTTCGGCACCGGCTTGAATTTCCTGTGTGCCTGGCAGCTGTTTGAACAACACGCCGTACCGGACGCACGCCTGCATTTTGTCAGCGTGGAAAAGTACCCGCTGAGCCACGCCGACCTGCAACGCGCCCTCGCCCTCTGGCCGGAACTGGCACCCTTCGCCGAGCAGTTGCTGGCGCAATACGTCGCGATCCATCAGGGCTTCCAGCGGCTGATCCTGGATAACGGCCGCGTCACCCTGACCCTGTTGATCGGCGACGCCCTGGAACAATTGCCGCAACTGGACGCACAGATTGATGCCTGGTTCCTCGACGGTTTTGCCCCGGCGAAAAACCCGGACATGTGGACCGCCGAGCTGTTTGCCGAACTGGCGCGGCTGGCGGCGCCGGGTTCGACCATCAGCACCTTCACCAGCACCGGCTGGGTGCGGCGGCTGATCAACGCGGCCGGGTTCAAGATGAAACGCACCCCGGGCATTGGCCATAAGTGGGAAATCCTGCGGGGCGAGTTTCTGGGCTGGCCCGCCGAGGCACCGCCCTCCCTCGCCGCCAAACCGTGGTTCGCCCGCCCGCCGGCCATCAGCGGTGAGCGTCGTGCACTGGTGATCGGCGGCGGCCTGGCCGGTTGCGCGAGTGCCGCCAGCCTGGCGGCGCGCGGCTGGCACGTGAGCCTGCTGGAGCGTCACGACGGCCTGGCCCGGGAAGCCTCCGGCAACCCACAGGGCGTGCTGTACCTCAAGCTGTCGGCCCATGGCACGGCGTTGTCGCAACTGATTGTGAGTGGGTTCGGTCACACCCGGCGCCTGCTGGAACACCTGCAACGCGGCACGGACTGGGACGGCTGCGGCGTCCTGCAACTGGCCTTCAATGCCAAGGAAGCCGAGCGTCAGGCGCAACTGGCCCAGGCCTTCGCGCCGGACTTGCTGCACCGGCTGGATCAGCCACAGGCGCAGGCCCGCGCAGGTGTTTCCCTGGATCACGGCGGGCTGTTTTTCCCCGAAGGCGGCTGGGTGCATCCGCCTGCGCTGTGCCAGTGGCAGGCCGGGCAACCGGGGATTGAAGTGCTGACCCACCATGAGGTGCTGGAACTGCGCAAGGTCGACGGCCAGTGGCAGGCCTGGGACGGCGAGCGTCTGCTGGCCGGCGCGGCGGTGGTGGTGCTGGCCGGGGCCGCCGAGATCAAGCGCTTTGCGCCGAGCGCAGGTTTGCCGCTCAAACGCATTCGCGGGCAAATCACCGAGCTGGCCGAAACACCGGCCAGCTCGGCCCTGAACACGGTGGTCTGCGCCGAGGGCTACGTGGCCCCGGCTCGCCTGGGCCAACACACCCTGGGGGCGAGCTTCGATTTCAACAGCCTCGACCTCACGCCCAGCGCCGCCGACCACGCGGGCAACCTGGCACTGCTGGAGGAAATATCCCCTGACCTACGCCAGCGCCTGCACGCCGACGCCCTCGAACCCGAACAGCTTCAGGGCCGCGCCGCCTTCCGCTGCACCAGCCCCGACTACCTGCCTATCGTCGGCCCGCTGGCAGACCCGCACCTGTTTGCCCAGGCCTACGCCGTACTGGGCAAGGACGCGCGCCAGGTGCCGGACGCGCCCTGCCCCTGGCTCGACGGTTTATACGTCAACAGCGGCCATGGCTCCCGCGGACTGATTACCGCGCCATTGTCCGGGGAGCTGCTCGCCGCCTGGCTGGAAAACGAGCCGCTGCCGCTGCCCCGCAGCGTGGCCGAGGCCTGCCATCCGAACCGGTTTGCGCTGCGCACGTTGATTCGCGGAAAGGGCTAAAGCGGGCACTCCAGCATCAAGGGTTTATCGGCATCCGCCAGCACCGTGCGGGTCAGGCGTTCTACCAGTTGATCGCGGGCTTGCTGATGGTCGGCCTGCAGTTTCAGCGCTTGGGCCAGGTAGGTGCCGCTGGCAGAGTCCAGCGCGGTGTATTGGGTATCGTAAACCCGGCTGACGCTGCTGAACTCGGCCGCGAACTGATGCTTGAGGTACTCCACCCAGAACCCCTGGCGCGCCAGAAAGCGCGCCAGGTCAGAACTTATTTCCCGCGTGGTGACCTGGGCAATTGCCTCGGTCAGATCCTCCTGGCTCACACCGCCCACTTCGCGGTAAGTGATGCTTTCCGGCTGCCCCGGCAAGTCCAGCGTCTTGGCCAACCCGCTGCGATACACCAGGCGCACCGCCAGGTGATCAGCGATGTTTTTGCGGCGGCTGAACACATCGGAAATGCTGTCCACCTGTTCCAGGCGGAACAGCCCGCGCCCCAGTTTGAGCAACGTCGCGACACTGGGCTTGGTCACTCCGGCCTCCTTCATGGCCTTGTTGAGCATCACCGTGACTTCCATTTCACTGAAACTGTAGGCCGCCGCATCGACACAATTGGGTTCACCCTCGGCCAGCCTGAACAACAGATCACGCAGTTCGTTGTTCTCGATGGCGGCGTCCATGACCTGCCACACCCGGCGAATCAGGTCAGCGCGCACCTGCTTGTATTGCGGGGTATTGACCATTTGCCGCAATACGCCGAAGAAATCCCCGGACCGCCAGTCGTCCTTGAGCAACTCCCACTTGGCCTGGCGTGCGAGATAGGTATCGGCGGTCTCCCCTTCAAGCCAGGACTGGCGGGAACGCAGTTCACTGAGCATGGGAATGTCGTCGTCCTGCAAGCCCATGCCCACTCCGGTACGGCGCCGGTATTCATCCAGGCCCATACGGCTTTGGACCGAGATCGGATTGAGCCGCAGGTTGATTTTTTCCGTCACCGCAACCGGTGCCGTGAACAATTCGGGGGGCAACTCGACAATGTTGTTTTCCCGCAAATTAGCGTCTTCCAGGTGCAGGCGTGTGAGCAATCCTTCGGGCAGCTCCCTCGCTCGGGTGTCACGCAGGTTCAGCGAGCGCAATTGATCCATTTGCTTGACCGAGGGCGTTTCACCCAACGGGTTGCTGCTCAAATCCAGGCCGCGCAGCCCGTTCATGGCTTGTAATTTCCGGGTGGTCTCATGGGTCAGATTAATCCGGTTTTGCGCCAGACTCAGCACCTCAAGGGACGGCATGTGGGACAGCACCTCCGGCAGCCAGGTGAGCAGATTATTGTCCAGCTCCACCGAATGCAGGCCCTTGAACGCCTTGAGGAAATACGCCACATCGTTGTCCAGCGCCATGTTTTTCAAGGACAAACGTTGTACATGGCCAAACTCGATGTCGGGGGGCAATGTCGGCAGTTTGCCGACGCGCATGTTGTCCAGACTCAGGCCATACACCGCGGCACGACGCGCGCCCGGCAAATGGGTCTGGTGCCGCCAGGCACTGCGCAAACGGTCGGCGACTTGCTGGCGGCTATGACGATAGTCTTCCAGGTGGCCGGGCAATTTGCGCATTTCTGCATCCTGTTGGACCCAGGCCTTGAGCACCGCCTCCAGCCTGGCCAACTGCTGCTCGCGCTGGCGCACCATGGTGGCCCGCGACACATCATCCGCCCCCAGGCCCTCGATCATTTGGCGGGCCTCACGCTCGCTGAAGAACGGATACAGGGTCATGACTTTGCGCACCATCACGCGCGGTACACGTGTCGGGGTCGGGAGCGGCGGCGGGTCGATAACCTGGCAGGCGGCGATTGACGAGACCGGCTCGGCAGGCACCTTGCCGCGGGCCGCCAGTGCCTGGTCGAGCAACTGATACCGCAACCGCTGGGCATCCGATAAGCCGCTGCCGCCAATGTCCAGGGCCGTGCGCATGCTGACAGGCAGCGCCTGTAACGTTGCTCGATAGAACCCTTGCGGGCCACTGAAGGATTCGCCCAACGCCCGCCCGTCGCGCTCGAAGGCCGCGTATTGCTCACCGTCCTTGACCACCGTGCGGCTCTGCGTGGCAATCGCAGCACCGACCTCTTCCAGCACATTCCCGCTGATCGACCCCTCGCGAAGTTGCAACTGCAACCCCGACGGCCATTCCGGCAATTGCTGCAAAAGACGCAAGGAAAAACCATGGGCCCGGGCATCCGCCAGTTCCGGCAAATGGAAACTGGCCATCAACCGCTCACGCTGGATCTGTGCCGTGGCCTCACGGGCCGCCTGGGCCAACGCCAACGGCACTCGGCGTTCGTTGCGCAGGTGAACCCGGTCGACGCTGCTGGCGTTGGCAATCAGTTCCCCGGCGATTTTCGCGGGCAGGCCCGGTACCTCCTCGATCAGCCGGGCCTGCTCCGGTCCCAGAGCCCGGTCGTAAGCGGCGTAGAGCCGTCGGTGCAAGGGCTTGCAGTCGATCTTCAAGGTGTATGCCAGTCGCCGCGCCAACGCTTCCCCCGCAGTTTCGCCGGTCATGGCAGGCGTTTCCCCCATCAGCACGTCAAGTTCGCGCTGGTACAAGCCGTCGGCCACGCCCAGCAGGACTTCGCCTTCCTCCAGTTGATCGTGGGTGATGGCCACGCTCAATTCATTGTCGATACGCGCGTCAGCCGGGAACGTTGCCGTGACGTGGCCCTCGGCATCCAGCACCTCAAGGTAGCGTCCACGGGGCCATCCCGGCATCAACGGCACGGCCTCCAGTTGCAAGTCCAGACTTTCGCGCGTGAACGGCTGGCGTTTTTCCAGGCGCCAGATCAAGTCATTGATTTTTTGGTCCAGGGCAAACCATTGGATGTTGTCCTGAAAACTGGCCGGCAGTTTGAGGTTTTCCTGGCCCCACTGCTGAACCTGGGACAACTGAACATCACTGGCTTGGCGTACCTGTTCCAGGCGCCCATCGGCAAGGTCGGTGAGGCTCGGGTCCAGGCGGCGCAAGCCATAGAGGCTGCTGTTCCAGGCCTGCTGCGGGCGCTCATGGAAAGAGCGCCAGCCGCCGGCCCCGTTATGCACCACCGGTGGCGAGTAAGCCTGCAGGCGGCTGGGATGACGGATACACCATTGCCCCTTTAACGGGTCAAAACGTACCGCGTAGGCGAGGCCATCAATGCTGATCAACTGCTGGCCCGCCTGCCGGAAAAATCCCTGGGCATCCGGCTCTTTAACGGCGACAGGCTGCGCGTAAGGCTTGAGGCTGGGGCGCCATAAGCGGGGCTGGCCGTCGGTGTTTTCGATCGCCTCGACGTCATCGAATGCCGCGACGTGATCCCGCGCAGCACGGCGTACCGCGCCGACAATTTTGCCCCCGGCCGCAAACGCGGCCATGGACGCCACGCCCTCCAGCACCGCGCGCAAATGCGAGAGTGCGCTGCTGCGGTCATGATGGCGCCAGTCCTGTACCCCTTCGTAGATTTCACCGAGCATCTGCCCCATCGCCACGCCCATCATCAGCTGACCGATAACCGGCACAAAAAAACCGGCGAGATTGAGCAGGTCCAATCCGAGGGATTCATAGTATTGCCAGCGCTGGTCGCGCACCGCCTGATCAAAATCCGCCGTGGGCACCGCCAGTACCCGGCTGTCTTTTTGCAGCTTGCCGACCATGCTGTTGAAAAAAAACTGAAACAACCCGCTATTGATCGCCAGGGGTTTGATCAACCCCAAGGATTTATGGGTGGTAAACCCGCTGAAAAAGTCTTTGCGTGAAGCTTCGTCGAGATACCGCACAAAAAAATCCGCATAGCTTTTCACGTGTAGCTTCAACCTCAGGTAGAGCTGGAACTCGGCAAACGTCGGGTATTCGAAAATCGGGCGATGCGGCTCCCCCGGCATATAGACGATACAGCGGGTTGCGGGGTGTTCATCAATCGCCGCGAGGCTGAACACCACTACGCCCCACAGGCAGCAATCATGCACACTCAGGCCCTGACACAGCAGCGGTTGGTCATCGAGCGTCAGGCTGGCAATGGTTGACTGGGTGACGTTCGGCCCTTGGCGAGTAAGACCCAATAACAGCTTGAACACGGGCTCGCCGATGTCGCCGCGCAGGTACGCCAGGTAGACGTCCACCGCCATGTCATAGACTTTCAGCTGCTTTATTTCACTGGCATCAGGGTTGTGCAGCCTCTCGTCAGCCAGCGGCAGCGCCTGATTCACCGCCGCCCGCAAGTGCAGTTGGTAACGTTGCCCGAGGTCCAGCTCGCGACACAAGGTGGCGAATGCCGGGACGCTGATTTCAGGCACCAAAGCGCCAGTGTCACTGCGATGCACGTCGCTGTCCCGAGGGAACCGCCCGCCCTGTGCCTCCTCCTCGGAAAAATTCTGCATCGCCGCCTGCAGCAGCGTGCGGGTTTCGACCACCACCTGCGGCTGGTGCAGGCTCAGAGGCGAAGGCGCCGGGTCGATCCAGACCCAAGGTAGATGCAGATAATCGTGCTTGACGTCCAGGGTCACCCCAAACCGGCTTTTGAGACCCTGGGTCAGCTCTTCGGCGCAAAACGTATCCAGGCTTTTTATGCGTTCCAGGATCGCCTTGACCTTGGGTTCGTGAAGCCCCGCCAACTCATGAACCTTCTCCAGTTGCTCCAGCAATTCGGGCTTGGCCTTGAGTAGCCAGGGAGGAATGCATTGTTGCAATACATCGGCTTTGTCCAGGTCGCCCGTCAGTTCCAGCAGCGTGGCCGAGAATTGGTCCGGGGTGAGTTGAACGGAGGCGGAAGTGTCGTCCGGCATCGGCAATATCCTTTGGCGCGAAATGAAGTGCGCACCATAGCCAGCACTCGCCGCCGCGATCCCATAACTATGTGACGCCGCTCCCGGACAGCTTGCTTATAACCGATCGGTCTAAAACTCCACGGATTCACCCGTGTCAGTTTCCAGGTACCCGCCGTTTTGGCGCGACTGTTTTTACCCCTCCCCAACGGAAAAACCGGTAAGGAATCTATGTGCGGATTAGCTGGCGAGTTACGCTTTGATCACCAACCTGCCGACCTGGCAGCCGTGGAACGAATCACCCATCACCTCGCCCCCCGAGGCCCCGACGCGTGGGGCTTCCATGCCCAAGGGCCGATTGCCCTGGGCCATCGTCGCCTGAAAATCATGGACCTGTCGGACGGCTCCGCCCAACCGATGGTCGACGCCCAATTGGGGCTGTCCCTGGCGTTCAACGGCGCGATCTACAACTTCCCCGAACTGCGCCAGGAGCTTGAAGCGCTGGGCTATGCCTTCTATTCCGGTGGCGACACCGAAGTGCTGCTCAAGGGCTACCACGCCTGGGGCGAAGCACTGCTGCCCAAGCTCAACGGCATGTTTGCGTTTGCCATCTGGGAGCGTGACGCCCAACGCCTGTTTATCGCCCGTGACCGTCTCGGTGTGAAGCCGCTGTACCTGTCGCGCACCGGCCAGCGCCTGCGTTTTGCCTCCAGCCTGCCGGCGTTGCTCAAGGGCGGCGATATCAACCCGATCCTCGATCCGGTGGCCCTCAATCACTACCTGAATTTCCACGCCGTGGTACCTGCCCCACGTACCCTGTTGGCGGGCATCGAGAAGCTGCCGCCGGCCACCTGGATGCGCATCGACGCCAGCGGCAACGTCGAGCAGAATACCTGGTGGACCCTGCCCTACGGCCCCCACGCCGATGAAGCCAACCTGACCCTGGAAGACTGGACCGACCGCGTGCTGGACAGCACCCGCGAAGCCGTGGCGATTCGTCAACGAGCGGCGGTGGATGTAGGCGTGCTGCTCTCGGGCGGCGTCGATTCGAGCATGCTGGTGGGCCTGTTGCGCGAAGTTGGCGTGCAGGATCTGTCGACGTTCTCCATCGGTTTTGAAGACGCCGGTGGCGAGCGCGGCGACGAGTTCCAGTACTCGGACCTGATCGCCAAGCACTACGGCACCCAACACCACCAATTGCGCATCGCCGAAAGCGAAATCATCGAGCAACTGCCGGCGGCCTTTCGTGCCATGAGCGAGCCGATGGTCAGCCATGACTGCATCGCGTTCTACCTGCTGTCCCGGGAAGTGGCCAAGCATTGCAAGGTGGTGCAGAGCGGCCAGGGCGCCGATGAACTGTTCGCCGGTTACCACTGGTACCCGCAGGTGGACGGCGCGAGCGACCCGTATGCCGCTTACCGCGATGCATTTTTCGACCGCAGCTACGACGACTATGCCGCCACTGTCACGCCCAAATGGCTGACCGCCAATGACGCCGCCGGTGACTTCGTGCGCGAACATTTCGCCCAGCCTGGCGCCGATGCCGCGGTGGACAAAGCCCTGCGCCTGGACAGCACCGTGATGTTGGTGGACGACCCGGTGAAGCGCGTCGACAACATGACCATGGCCTGGGGCCTGGAAGCGCGCACGCCGTTTCTCGACTATCGCCTGGTGGAACTGTCGGCCCGGGTGCCGGGTAAATTCAAGCTGCCCGACGGCGGCAAGCAGGTGCTCAAGGAAGCCGCACGCCGGGTGATCCCCAGCGAAGTCATCGACCGCAAGAAAGGCTACTTCCCGGTGCCCGGGCTCAAGCATTTGCAAGGCGACACCTTGAACTGGGTGCGCGACCTGCTGCTGGACCCGAGCCAGGATCGCGGCCTGTTCAACCCGGCGATGCTCGACCGCCTGCTCACCGATCCCCAAGGCCAATTGACCCCGTTGCGCGGCTCCAAGCTGTGGCAACTGGCGGCGCTGAACCTGTGGCTCAGCGAACAAGGAATCTGATTCATGAAACCTCATGCCACGGCTTACAGCCAACGCTTGCTGCGGGGCCAGGCGCCCTCTTACGAGCGCCTGCAAGCCCGCCTCGCCGAAGACGGCAGCGCGCTGGACACCACGCCGATTGCCGTGCATTGCGGCTGGGGCCGGCTGTTGATCGGCCACACCTTCCCGGACCCGGCAAGCCTGGCCCTGGAGTTGCTCAACGAGCAGCCCGGCGAGCGCGACATCGCCCTCTACGTGGCGGCGCCGCAGCAGATCCTGGGGATTGACCCGCAGCAGTTGTTTCTCGACCCGTCCGACACCTTGCGCCTGTGGTTCACCGACTATCGCCCGGCGACCCGGGTGTTTCGCGGGTTCCGGATTCGCCGGGTGCAAAGCGAGGCGGACTGGCAAGCAGTGAACCAGCTGTACCAGGGGCGCGGCATGTTGCCGGTGGACCCGGCGTTGCTGACCCCGCGTCACCAGGGCGGCCCGGTGTATTGGCTGGCGGAAGACGAAGACAGCGGCGCGGTGATCGGCAGCGTGATGGGCCTCAATCATCAGAAAGCCTTCCACGACCCGGAGAACGGTTGCAGCCTCTGGTGCCTGGCGGTGGACCCGCAATGCACCCGCCCCGGCGTGGGTGAAGTGCTGGTGCGTCACTTGATCGAGCACTTCATGAGCCGTGGCCTGAGCTACCTCGACCTGTCGGTGCTGCATGACAACCGTCAGGCGAAGAGTCTCTACGCCAAGCTCGGATTTCGCGCACTGACCACCTTCGCCATCAAGCGCAAAAACGGCATCAACCAGCCGCTGTTTCTCGGCCCCGGCCCGCAGGCGGAGTTCAATCCTTATGCGCGGATCATCGTCGAGGAAGCGCATCGGCGCGGGATTGATGTGCAGGTGGACGATGCCGATGCCGGCCTGTTCACCCTGAGCCACGGTGGCCGCCGCGTGCGCTGCCGCGAGTCGTTGAGCGACCTGACCAGCGCCATCAGCATGACCTTGTGCCAGGACAAGAGCCTGACCCACAAAGTGCTCAAGGCCGCCGGCTTGAACCTGCCGCAGCAACAGCTGGCCGGCAGTGCCGACGACAACCTGGAGTTTCTCGACGAGCACCAGCGCATCGTGGTCAAGCCGCTGGATGGCGAGCAAGGCCAGGGCGTCGCGGTGGATTTACAGACGATCGAGGACGTGCAAAAAGCTATCGAGGCCGCACGCCAGTTCGATTCGCGCGTGCTGTTGGAAAGCTTCCACGAAGGCCTCGATTTGCGGATCCTGGTGATCGGTTTTGAAGTGGTCGCCGCCGCCATTCGCCGCCCGGCAGAAGTCACCGGTGATGGCCAGCACTCCATTGGCGCGTTGATCGAAGCCCAGAGCCGTCGACGCCAGGCCGCCACCGACGGCGAAAGCAAAATCCCCCTGGACCACGAGACCCAACGCACCCTGCACGCCGCCGGCTACGACTACAGCAGCATCCTGCCCCGTGGCGAACGCCTGGCCGTGCGGCGCACCGCCAACCTGCACACCGGCGGTTGCCTGGAAGACGTCACTGCCATCCTCCATCCGACCCTGGTGGACGCCGCTGTGCGCGCCGCCCGCGCCCTGGACATTCCCATGGTGGGCCTGGACCTGATGGTGCCGGCCGCCGACCAACCGGACTACGTGTTTATCGAAGCCAACGAACGGGCCGGGCTGGCCAACCATGAACCGCAGCCGACGGCTGAAAAGTTTGTGGATCTGTTGTTCCCGCATAGCCAACCGACGGCTTGAGAAATGCGTTGCCTTGACTGGCGCTTTCGCGGGCAAGCCCGCTCCCACCTGTGGAATGCATTCCCCTGTGGGAGCCGGGCTTGCCCGCGATGGGGTCGGAACAGTCGATGATTCTCTAGCCAATCGCCCACTCATCGAAACCATCGATGCCCTCAACTCATCAGGAGTTTCCATGACCCGAACCATCCCCGAACCGGATCTCGCTTACCTGCAAAAAGTGCTGCTGGAAATGCTCGCCATCCCCAGCCCCACCGGGTTTACCGACACCATCGTGCGCTACGTTGCCGAGCGCCTCGAAGAGCTGGGCATTCCGTTTGAAATGACCCGGCGCGGCACCATTCGCGCCACCCTCAAGGGCCAGAAAAACAGCCCCGACCGCGCCGTCTCCGCGCACCTGGACACCATCGGTGCCGCCGTGCGGGCGATCAAGGACAACGGCCGCCTGACCCTGGCGCCGGTAGGCTGCTGGTCCAGCCGGTTTGCCGAAGGCAGCCGCGTCAGCCTGTTTACCGATAACGGTGTGATCCGTGGCAGCGTGCTGCCGCTGATGGCCTCCGGTCACGCATTCAATACTGCCGTGGACGAGATGCCCATCAGCTGGGACCACATCGAACTGCGCCTGGACGCCTACTGCGCCACCCGTGCCGATTGCGATTCCCTGGGGATCAGCGTGGGGGATTTTGTCGCCTTCGACCCGCTGCCGGAGTTCACCGAAAGCGGCCATATCAGCGCCCGCCACCTGGACGATAAAGCCGGGGTTGCCGCCCTGCTGGCGGCGCTCAAGGCCATCGTCGACAGCGGCCAGCCGTTGCTGATCGACTGCCACCCGCTGTTCACCATCACCGAAGAAACCGGCAGTGGCGCAGCGGCGGCCTTGCCGTGGGATGTGAGTGAGTTCGTCGGCATCGACATCGCGCCGGTGGCCCACGAGCAGCATTCCAGCGAACACGCGGTGAGCGTGGCGATGCAGGATTCCGGCGGGCCCTATGACTATCACCTGTCACGCCACCTGCTGCGCCTGGCGGCGGAGAACGAGTTGCCGGTGCGCCGCGACCTGTTTCGCTATTACTTCAGCGACGCGCATTCGGCGGTGACCGCCGGCCACGACATTCGTACCGCGCTGCTGGCGTTTGGTTGCGATGCCACCCACGGCTACGAGCGCACCCACATCGACAGCCTGGCCGCGCTGAGTCGCCTGCTGGGGGCCTACATCCTCAGCCCGCCGGTGTTCGCCAGCGATGCCCAGCCGGCCAAAGGCTCACTGGACCGGTTCAGCCACCAGATCGAACACGACACACAGATGGAGAGCGATACCCGCGTGCCGTCGGTGGACAGCCTGGTGGGCCAGAAAACCTGAGACTGGCAACTGGGATCCCGGCGCAGTAGCATCGCCGGGATTCCTTAGCTGAGGCTTGTATGCTGATTCCCTACGATGCACTTGAAGTCGACACCCTGACCCGCCTCATCGAAGACTTCGTGACCCGCGACGGCACCGACAATGGCGACGACACGCCCCTGGAAACCCGCGTGCTGCGCGTGCGCCAGGCACTGACCAAGGGCCAGGCCCTGATCGTTTTCGACCCCGAGAGCGAGCAGTGCCAGTTGATGCTCAAGCACGATGTGCCCAAGCATCTGTTTGACTGAGAACTATCAGGGGTTGGGGACGGGCTGCCCCTGCCGGCTGAGAATCTTCTGATAGACCTCCGCCCGATGCACATTGACCCCCACTGGCGCTTCGACACCCAATTTTACTTGGGTGCCGCTCACCTCCAGGATGCGCAAGGTGATCTGGTCACCCACCGAGATTATTTCGCCTACCGCGCGGCTTAGTACCAGCATGGGATTCGTCCTTTTTGAATTACCGGACGCCGACCTTGCGCTACCCGCCTGTCACCATCAATGACCTTCAGGTTAAACAGGCATGCCTTACACGCCAGGGTAAATTACCCTACAGACAGGCAGTGAATAGTCGCGAATAGCATCCAAGAACTAAACGGCATGTTCATATTTGCAGGCGATCTCTGTGGCTAGAGAACTTGCTGTGGCGAGGGAGCTTGCTCCCGCTGGGGTGCGAAGCAGCCCCAAAACCTGCCGCCCAAGTCTTCCTGAAAGAATGCATTGACGTTGTTGGGGGCGCTTCGCACCCCAGCGGGAGCAAGCTCCCTCGCCACAGCAAGCTCCCTCGCCACAGCAAGCTCCCTCACCACAGCAAGCTCCTTGCCACGGCAAGCTCCCTCGCCACATCAGGTGCTCACCTGAAATTCAACCTTTCACCGCCTGCGACTGAGCTTTCGCCCGCATCTTGTCCGCCATCACGGTCATTTCGTCATACAGCAGCTGCGGGTTCTTTTGCTTCAGCGCCCAGGCCATGCGCCCCTGCTCGTGGGGCAGGATCATGAATTGCCCCTCAGCCACTTGCTGGTAGATGTAGTCGGCGATCTCTGCAGCGGTAATCGGTGAGCTTTCCAGCAACTTGCCCACCTGGGCCTTCATCGCCGGAGTCGGCCCGCGGAACGAGTCCAGCAGGTTGGTCTGGAAGAACGACGGGCACACCACATGCACGCCCACTTCCTGTTGTTTGAGTTCCACCAACAGGCTTTCGGACAGCGCCACCACACCAGCCTTGGCCACGTTGTAGTTGCTCATGGCCGGGCCTTGCATCAGCGCAGCCATGGAAGCGATGTTGATGATGCGGCCCTTGCTCTTTTCCAGCAGCGGCAGGAACGCCTTGCAGCCCTTGACCACGCCCATGAGGTTGATTGCGATCTGCCAGTCCCAGTCTTCCAGGGACAACTCGCTGAAGAACCCGCCCGACGCCACACCGGCGTTGTTGACGATCACGTCGATGCCACCGAGCTTTTCCTCACAGGCCTGTGCGAAAGCCGTGAGCTGGCTGTAGTCGCGCACGTCGCAGCGCTGGGTGAAACCTTCACCGCCGGCCTGGCGCACTAGCTTGAGGGTTTCTTGCAGGCCTGCTTCGGCGACGTCCGACAAGGCCAGCTGCCAACCCTCGCGGGCCCAGCGCAGAGCGATTTCGCGCCCCAGGCCAGACCCGGCGCCGGTGATCATCATGCGATTTTGCATAGGAAAGTAGCCTTGTGGTTCACGGAAGAAGTGAGCCGCAGTGTAGCGAAGGTTTTTGCGCCACCCACGCACCATCAGAGTGCTGAATGCCCCAGGCAAACCGTGGGCCGGGTCGGATAGCGGGAAACCCGCCAAGTTCAATTTATTTAAACTAAGGATGAATAGTTGCAACGCGCTTAAAGGAAATAAGCAAGTTAGCAAAATGCTTTAAAAAAACACGGAATTTTCTGACGAACGCACCGGTCGGAGTTATTAAGGCGTCCGTAATAGCTGTCGGGCTTACTCGTTAAATATCAGGTCTTTTCAGAAGACAATAAGGAAAACAAAACATGAGCCTCATTCTTATCATTATTCTGATCCTCCTGCTGGTCGGTGGTCTTCCAGTGTTCCCTCACTCGCGCAACTGGGGTTACGGGCCATCGGGTATTCTCGGTACCGTGTTGGTAGTGCTGCTGATTCTGTTGTTGCTCGGCAAGATATAACCGGTTTAACAGCGCAAAAAAAAGAGGCCTTGAAGGCCTCTTTTTTTATGCGCGGGTGTTTAGTCCGGCTTGCCGTCCACCACACCTGCGGTGTTATCCAGCAGGCTCTTGGTAGCGGTCTGCAGGAACGATTCGAGCTTCTGCTTCAACGCAGCCTCGTCCGGCGACTCTGGAATCACTTTCCCGGTAGGGTTGGCGCCCAGTTCGTATTCCCACAGCTTCGGTGGCATTTCCTTGGGCAGTACCAGCACACGGTCGCCGGTGAGCAAGGCCACGGTCTGGTCGCTGCCCGACGGCTTGATCACGCCGAAACCCTTGTCGCCTTCCGGCAGGTTGAGCAGGTCGCGGCCCCAGCACTGGTGCAGGGTGTCGCCGCCGAGGCGGCCCATGATGGTCGGCACGATGTCGATCTGGGTGCCGACGGTGTGGTCACGCTCGCCGAATTTTTCCTGCATGCCCGGTGCAATCATCAACATCGGTACGTTGAAGCGGCCCAGGTCCATCTCGGTGATCTGCTGTTCGTTGCCGAAGCCGTGGTCGCCCACAATCACGAACAGGGTTTCCTTGAAGTACGGCTCCTTGCGGGCCTTTTCAAAGAACTGGCCCAGGGCCCAGTCGGAGTAGCGCATGGCCGTCAAATGCTCGTTGAGGCTGCCACGGTCAGTGACTTTCTCAACCGGCAATGGCGTCGGCAACGCGTACGGCGTGTGGTTGGACAGGGTTTGCAGCAGCGCGTAGAACGGCTTGCCGCCTTCACGTGCCTTCAACTCTTCCAGGCCACGGCTGAACATGTCCTGGTCGGACACGCCCCAGGTCGGATCCGAGAACACCGGGTTGACGAAGTCATTGCGGCCGATGAAGTTGGTCATGCCCTGGTTGCTGAAGAAGCCCGACTGGTTGTCCCAGGCGAAGTCGCCGTTGTAGACATACACGTCGTCAAACTTGCGGGCGCTGAGCAACTGCGGCAGGCCCGAGAGCTTGTGGCTGCCTTCCGGCGTCTGCATCAGGTATTCGAAACCCGGCAGGTTCGGGAAGCAGGCCATGGTGGCGAACATACCCTGGTGGGTGTGAGTGCCGTTGGAGAAGAAACGGTCGAACAGCAGGCCTTCCTTGGACAGTTTGTCGAAGTACGGCGTGATGTTGCCCGGGCGGCCCAGGGCGCCCACCGAGTGACCGGCGAAGCTTTCCATCAGGATAACCACGACGTTCTTGATCGGCAGGGTCTTCTCGGCCGGCGGCGTGAAGTCACGACGCACGGCAGCGGTATCGGTATCCACCAGCTTTTCGGTCGGCAGCACCAGCATGTCGCGCACGGTCTGGGTGGCCAGAGGCTGCTCCAGGGTGGCTTTCCAGATGTTCGAACGCTCTTCGGAGAAGCGCGATTTCGCCGCCGAGATCAGCGACAACGTACCGTTGAGGCCCAGCTGGTTGGCGAAGTTCGAGTCGGTGGTGTACACGTCACCCCAACGCAGTGGCGGGCCCTGACGCAGGGTGCCACGGATGGCGACCACGGCCACCAGCAGGCAGACCACGAACACCGCGATGCGTGTGTACCACGGCGCCACCTGGCGGGTGCCGATGCTGCCACCGCTGAACGGGCCGCGTGGGCGCGTTGCACGGTCGGCGCCTTTAAAGGCGATGCTCAGGATCAGCGTGCCCACGGCCCAGGCCAGCAGGTAGCGCACCACCGGAAAACCGTACCAGAGCATGCTCATCACGGTTTTCGGGTCTTCCTTCACATACTGGAAGACCAGGCCGTTGAGGCGCTGGTGGAACTCGCGGTAGAAGTCCATCTCCATCAGGCCCAGGAACAGCGCGATGCTCGACGCGACCGTCAGCCACAAGCGGAAGAACCCGCGCGCCGCCATGGCCCGCACGCTGAACAAGGCCAGCAGCAGCGGGACCAACACGTACATCACCAGGCGGATATCCAGGCGCAGGCCGTTGGCGAATGCTTCAAGGAAGGTCGAGGCCGGTGTGTCGAGGATCATTTCGCGGTTGTAGACCAGCAGCGCCAGGCGCAGCAGGGAGAACATCACCATCATGATCAAGGCACAAAGCAGCGTGTACGCCAGATGGGATTTGACGGTCGGTTGCAGCAAGCGATTAGAAGCTCGCTGCTGATTCAGGGCGTCCGGGTTTGCCATGTCGTTTTAGGACCCATTGGAAGTTTAAGTTGCGAATGAATACAGCGGCGCCCCGCCCTCGCCCAGGCTGGCTGGGGTAGACGGTGAACGCAATGGCGCAAATGGTGCCCGATCAACGCCGGCAACGCCATTGATTACTCACTCCGGCCGTTTGTTGGCACTCGTCTTAGAGCACTCGGACAGGAAAATAGCCGGCGAATTGTCTTGGATGGAATGTGAAAATTTTGTACAGCGAATATCTCGACACACAAAAAACAACGGGATTGTAGCGGCCAACTTACGGCCGTATCTTTGCCCCCTGCCCTTTTGGATCGCCCCGATGATGTTTTATTGCTATCACCCAAGTCCGCTCGGGCCGCTGTTACTGGCGGCGGATGAACAAGGGCTGCGCCTGTTGTATATGGACGTGCATCAATGCCCGGTGCAGGCGGACTGGATCCCGGCAACTAATGAACTGGATGAAGTGCGTCGGCAACTGGATGAGTATTTCGCGCGCAAGCGGGAAGTGTTCGACCTGACATTGGCACCGGTGGGTACGCCGTTTCAGCAGCAGGTCTGGCAGGCGTTGTTGCAGATCCCGTACGGGCGCACCTGGACGTATGGCGAACAGGCCCAGTACCTGGAAAATCCCAAGGCGATCCGCGCGGTGGGCACGGCCAATGGCGCCAACCCGATATCCATCATCATTGCGTGCCACCGCGTGGTGGGCAGCGATGGAACATTGGTGGGGTTTGGCGGCGGGATTGAAAACAAGGTGAAGTTGCTGGAGCTGGAAGGCAGCTGGTTGATCTAACCCACAATGGGGTACCCGCGTAGCAGCTGTCGAGCTTAAGCGAGGCTGCGTTCGCGGTTTGCCTGACACACCGCAGACGCAGCCTCGCTCAGGCTCGACAGCTGCTACGCAGATCTTCAGATCCGCACGTTGCCGCGCGGCCCGGCGATCGCCCAGATGATCAAGCCCAACACCGGCAGCAGCAGGATCAGCAGGATCCACAGCACTTTGGCGCCGGTACCCGCGCCGCTTTTGAACACGTTGATGATCGCCCAGATATCCAGCGCGAGGATGATCAACCCGATCAGACCATTAAAAGTGGAACCCATGGTATCGCTCCTAAGTGAGGGCTTGCCTGCTTAGGATAGTCAGCCGTGGCCAGGGGTTCCGTTTTATTTCAGACGTGCACCGCAACCCGCAGGGCTTCCAGGGACGGTTCGCCCTTGATCCCGACTTCAGCGCACAACTCCAGCACCCGTGGCACGTCGTTGCCGTAGACCAGCACGGCCTGAATCTCGTCGTCCAGCAGTTGGCTGAAGTTGACCAGCACGTAGCCGCCGTTTTCCGGGTTGAGGGCACTCATCTGGATCTGGATGCGGTTCAGTGCGGTCAGGGCTTCGGTCTTGGCCAGTTGCTTGGGCTTGAGGTTGAACGCCACGCCGGGGCCGAAGGAGGCGACGATCTGGGCAAACAGGTCCAGGTGAGTGTCGGCCTGGAACAGCACGGTGTCGGGCAGGCTGCCGACGACGATCCACTCGCCCAGGGGAATCGGGAAAGTGTCGTCGTAGTTGATGTCTGGGTTGGCGGCCAGGAAAGCGTCAGGATCGGCGTAGGCCTGGGCCGCTTCGTCAGCCACCTTGGCGATCTCGGATTCGCTCATGCAGCCGGAGCTGATTTTGCTGATGAGTTCGACGAGTGCGGTTTTCATGGGGTGGTCCTGTGGCGGGGCTGATTTTGAGGGCGCAAAGCCTACACCAGTTTTTGCAACTGCGCCGCCGTATCCACCGCCCCCATGGTCTGGGCCGCTGCCAGCGCGGTCACGCCCTGGGCATCGGTGGCCTTGGGGTTGGCGCCCTGGCTGATCAGGTAATCCACCATTTCGGTACGGTTGAACATCGCCGCCATCATCAGGGCCGTGCGGCCATCGGAAGACGCGCCCTCGACCAACGCACCGCCTTCGATCAACGCCTTGACCACCGGCAGGTTGCCCTTGAACGCCGCGCCGGCAATCGGCAGCTGGTTCTTGTCATTGGCAATCTGTGGGTCGGCCTTGAATTCCAGCAGCACTTTCACGGCATCGACATGGCCGTGGTAGGCAGACAGCATCAACAGCGTATCGCCATTGTGGTTGCGCAGGTTCGGCGGCAAGCCCTTGGCCAGCAACGCAGCCAGCATCGCGGCGTCGCCCTTGCGCGCCACGTCGAACACCTGCTCGGCAAATTCGGCGGCTTCGTCTTCGGTCATTTGTTTGGCTTGGTCTGACATGTGGGGCTCCTTGTCTGGTGTTTCATAAGGCGTCCAGTCTCGCGACGGAGTTCCCCACTGTCATGCCTTTTTTCCCAAAAGCGGCGATAGCCAGAATCAATAACGGAACTTGCCCGCCTGGATGTCCGCCAGCAGTTGCCCGGTGACCGGCACGTAGCTGTCCGATCCCGGCAGCCAGGCAAAGATCGGATCATCGCCCGCCTTGTCCGGGTCGAATGCCTCCTCCTTGAGTTTTACCTTCTGGTATTTGAAGGTGCCGGTCGTCTCCATCTTTACTTTGATCCGCAGGAACAATGGCACCGCATACGCCGGCAACTGCCCGTGGGCAAACGTCAGCAGCTCGCGCATGTCCAGGGATGCCAGGGATTCAGCGGGCGTGATGGCCGCCATGCCGGCGCGGCCATTGGTGTTTTCGATCTCTACGCCGTAGGCCACCACTTCGGAAATCTGCGGGTGCTGCAGGAAGATGTTCTCGACTTCGGTGGTGGAGACGTTTTCGCCTTTCCAGCGGTAGGTGTCCCCCAGCCGGTCAACGAACTGGGCGTGACCGAAACCGATATTGCGCAGCAGGTCGCCGGTGTTGAAGTAGCGGTCACCCTTTTCGAACACATCGCTGAGCACCACCTTGCGGTTCTTCTCGGGGTCGGTGTAGCCGTCGAAAGGTGCCTTGTCATCGATCCGGGCCAGCAACAAGCCCTGGCCGCCCTTCGGCACTTCGCGCATGAAACCGTCACTGCCGCGAATTGGCTCACAGCTGTCGTGGGCGTAGTCCACCAGTGCCCAGTGCATCAGAGAAAAGCCGATGGTGTTGTCGAAATTCAGCACGTTGGTGAAGCCGATATTGCCGTCGCTGGCGGCGTACAGCTCACAGATGTGATCGACGCCAAAGCGCTGCTTGAACTCGGCCCAGACGCCGGGGCGCAGGCCGTTGCCGATCATCTTCGTCACCCGGTTGTCACGGTCCAGCTCACTGGCGGGCTGGTCGATCAGGTAGCGGCACAGCTCGCCGACGTAGCCCAGGGTGGTCGCGTTGAAGCGGCGCACCTCGTCCCAGAACTGGCTGGCGCTGAATTTGCGGCGAATGGCAAACCCCGACGCCCCGGCAATTGCCGAACCCCAGCACACGCACAGGCCGGTGGCGTGATACAGCGGCAAGGTGCAATAGACGACGTCTTCGGGGCCCATATCCAGGGCGATGGTGCCGAAACTGGCCGAGGACTTCATCCAGCGGCCGTGCTTGAAAATGCCGGCCTTGGGCAAACCGGTGGTGCCGGAGGTGTAGATATAGAAGCAAGGGTCGTTGAAGTAGATCTGCTGGGTGCTGGCGGGATTTTCCAGCGAATGGTCAGCGCTTGCGGCCATCAGGTCGACATAACCCGCCGGCACGTTGTCCGGCTGCTGATCGGCGACAAACCAGGTTTTATCCGCCTGGATGCTCACTTGGCTGCGAACCACCTCGTAGGCGCCTACCAACTCGGCACCGACCACGATCGCCGCCGGCGTCACCAGGTTGAGGCTGTGCACCAGTGCGGCCTGGGTTTGCGCGGTATTGAGCATCGCGCAAATGCCGCCGACCTTGGCCACGGCCAGCACGTTGAGCAACAACTCGGGGCGGTTCTCGATAAACAACGCCACCACGTCGCCCTTGCCGATGCCCTGCGCTTGCAGGTAGTGGGCCATGCGGTTGGCCTGCTGGTTGGCCCGGCGGTAGCTGAGCACCTTGTCGCCATACAGCAGTGCGGCGCCATCAGGGTTGCGTTGGGTGGCTTGCTCGAAGGTCCAACCGAGGCCGCATGGCTGGTCGGGGTCGGTGATGTTGGCAACGCGGATACCGCGGACCAATCGCGGCAACGCACGGACAATGGTGGGCACCTTACGCAGCATCATGCCCCAGGTGATCATGTCACTTGGCGGGTGGTTCATGGTGGGAACGTCCTTTTTCTTATTGTTCGTATGACCCTCAAACACCCTTTGCACCGTAAGACTGGCGCCGGATGCCTTGCAGGAAAATACGCCAGCCATTCTTTGGCTGTACATGCAGGATTTGAAAAGTTTTGTATCCCATAAGGAAAAGGAATTTAACCGCCCGTTTCGCGGTCACTATGGAAGACCTGCCTTGCGCGCCTGCGGATAAATCTTACGCAGAACCACGCAAAATGCAGGATGCACGATGGCCATTCATGCAAATTGCACGAAACTGAAAATCTTAAAATTTTTCAAATCACTGATTTATAACGATTTTTTAAGATAACCAGTACTGGCACAATCACTGCACCTATCACTCCACGCTGCAAAACACGAGCTAACGGAGCTGATAGACATGAGCCTGATCCAAGATAAGTTTTCTTCTGTGTTCTCCAATTTCGACGTCACCACCCAGGCGCGTCCGGATGGCGGCATCCTGCTGACCTTGCGTAACAGCGAAGGCAAGCAGATCAAACGTTCGATCTCTTATCAGCAGTTGCACACGGCCGACCAACTCACTTGGGTCATCAGCGCCATTCGCCGTGACCTGGCTGAACAAGCCAGCGATCTGCCGCAGATTTCGATGCTGCAAAGCCAGAACCGCTTTGCCCTGCCGACTTACCATTCGGCCTGATAGTTTTGCCGCAATGAATAAGGCCGTGATGCGCTGACGCATCACGGCCTTTTTATTGACACAACTGCAGCTTGAGCGCCTCGTTCACGGCCTGTACCCGATTGCATACCTGCAACTTGCCGTAGATGTTGCGCAGGTGAAACTTCACCGTGGCTTGGGAGATTGAGCGAATCCTGCTGATTTCCCACACTGTCTTACCCTCGACTGCCCAGCGCAGAATCTCCAGTTCCTTAGGTGTCAGGGGTTTGCCTGACAATACCGTGCGTGCCTTGCTTTTGACGGCAATGGGCGTGTGATCTGTTTCAGTGGACGGTCGTTCCAGCTGCTTTGGGCCGCTCATTTCTGCCTCCCCCACTTCCATAGGCCTTTGTAGCGCCGACATTCGGATTCCTCCTATTGACAGGCATTCAAATAATTAGGGGAGAGAGAGTTACACAAAGAGTGGAAATATTAAGTCAGTGCCGCGATAAACATCTGTTACTTACAGACCTTTAAGTTTCTTCCCACAACATTTTCCAACGCATATGGGTTGAAGTTTAAAACAGCCTCAACTACCGAGGCTGTTTCCTCAACATCCCTTCGGACTCAGTCCTCCAGGCGCGCAAATCCTGTGGCAATGGTATCGCCGGTCAGGTTGATCGCCAGCCCTTCTTCGCCGTTGAACAGGCGGATCACCACAAAATGCGGGTTTTCCCCCATGTCGAACCAATGGGCGATGCCGCCCGGGATGGCGATCAGGTCGTTTTTCTCGCAGAACACCGCGTACACATAATCCTCGATGTGCAGGGTAAACAGGCCACGTCCGGCGACGAAGAAGCGTACGTGATCCTGCGCCAAACGGTGTTCGTCGAGCCGTTCGGCACGCAGTTCGGCTTTCTGCGGATGGTCGTTGCTGATACTGACGACATCGACGTGGGTGTAGCCGCGCTCGGTCATCAGTTGGTCGATGGGCTGCTGATAGGCGGCAATGATTTCAGCCTCGCTGGCACCCGCCTCAAGCCGGGCGGCGGCCTGCCAGCGCTGGAAACCCACGCCCAGTTCGGCCAGGGTCGAGGCAATATCGTCGAGGTGAGTCAGCACCTTGTTCGGGGTGTCGGGGGTGGAGACGGGGTAAACCGCGAGATAGCTCATCAAACTCTTCCTCTGTCACGGGAAAGGCTCATGGCCTCTCCTCTTGCAATCGAATGCCAATGATTATGGCGGCGGCCAGGGCCGCAAGGCTGGCAATGCTGAAGGTCAGGGTCGGCCCCAGCAGGTTCCAGCTGTAACCTGAATAGAGTGCGCCCAATGCGCCGCCGGTACCGGCCAGTGCGGCATACAGTGCCTGGCCCTGGCCCTGCTGGCGAGCGCCAAAGCTGCGTTGCACGAACTGGATGGCCGCCGCGTGAAAACTGCCGAAGGTCGCCGCGTGCATCACTTGCGCCAACAACAGCACCCAGAAAAATTCGGCGAATGAGCCCAGCAGCAACCAGCGCACGGCCGCCAGCAGGAAACTCGCCATCAGCACCCGGCGTACCGAAAAGCGCGTGAGAACCCGGCTCATGGCCAGGAACATCAACACTTCGGCGACCACGCCCAACGCCCACAGCATGCCGATCACCCCACGGCTGTAGCCCAGGTGTTCAAGGTGCAGGGTGAGGAAGGTGTAGTACGGGCCGTGGCTCATTTGCATCAACGCCACACAGGCGTAAAACGCCAGCACGCCGGGGCTGCGCAGTTGTCGCAGAAAGCCGTCACCGGCCAGGCGATTGCCCTGGGTCAACGGCTGCGCATTCGGCACCCAGAGACTGGCACCGATGATGCCCGCCATGATCACCACAACCACCACCGGGTAGATGTCCAGGCTCAGCCAGTCGAACAGGCGCCCCATGATCACCACGGTGAGAATAAAACCGATGGAGCCCCACAGCCGCACCTGGCTGTAGCGTGAGGTCTGGCCCTGCAGGTGCGCGAGGGTGATGACTTCAAACTGCGGCAGCACCGCGTGCCAGAAGAACGCGTGCAACGCCATCACCAGCGCCAGCCAGGCGTAGGTCTTGCTGACAAAGATCAGCGAGAAGCTCACCAGGGTACACACCGCGCCAAAGCGCACGATGGCCAGGCGCCGGCCGGTGTAGTCCCCCAGCCAGCCCCACAGGTTGGGGGCCACGCAGCGCATCAGCATGGGGATGGCCACCAGCTCGCCGATGCGCGCGCTGGAGAACCCCAGGTGATCGAAGTACAGCGCCAGGAACGGCGCCGTCGCCCCCAGCAGGGCGAAATAGAACAGGTAGAAGCTGGAGAGTCGCCAGTACGGGAGTGCTCCCGTCAGCATAAGTGGCTTGTGGCGAGCGAGCTTGCTCGCGCTGGGTCGCGAAGCGGCCCCGATAGAAGCGCCGCATTTTTCCAGGTAACACCGGGTTGCAGGCTTTGGGGCTGCTTCGCAGCCCAGCGCGAGCAAGCTCGCTCGCCACACACCGTCACAGCTGGCCCAACACCGGCGTACTGACCTTCACATCGGCGTTCTGTCCGCGATGGCGCAACAGGTGATCCATCAGCACGATAGCCATCATCGCTTCGGCAATCGGCGTGGCACGGATGCCCACGCACGGGTCGTGACGACCCTTGGTGATCACGTCCACCGGGTTGCCGTGCACATCGATCGAACGGCCCGGCGTGGTGATGCTGGACGTTGGCTTGAGGGCCAGGTGCGCAACAATCGGCTGGCCGGAGGAGATGCCACCGAGGATGCCGCCGGCGTTGTTGCTGAGGAAACCTTCCGGGGTCAGCTCGTCACGGTGCTCGGTGCCACGCTGGGCCACGCAGGCGAAGCCGGCGCCGATTTCCACACCCTTGACGGCGTTGATGCTCATCAGCGCATGGGCCAGTTCGGCGTCGAGGCGGTCGAAGATCGGCTCGCCCAGGCCCGGCATCACGCCTTCGGCAACCACGGTGATCTTGGCGCCGACGGAATCCTGGTCGCGGCGCAACTGGTCCATATAGGCTTCCAGTTCCGGCACCTTGTCCGGGTCGGGGCAGAAGAAGGCGTTGTCTTCGACGCTGTCCCAGGTCTTGAACGGGATTTCGATCGGGCCGAGCTGGCTCATGTAGCCGCGAATCACGATGCCCTGGGTGGCCAGGAATTTCTTGGCAATCGCCCCCGCCGCCACGCGCATCGCGGTTTCCCGCGCCGAACTGCGGCCACCGCCACGGTAGTCGCGTTCGCCGTACTTGTGGTGGTAGGTGTAGTCGGCGTGGGCCGGGCGGAACAGGTCCTTGATCGCCGAGTAGTCCTTGGACTTCTGGTCGGTGTTGCGAATCAGCAGGCCAATGGCACACCCGGTGGTGCGGCCTTCGAACACGCCGGAGAGGATTTCGACTTCATCGGCTTCCTGGCGCTGGGTAGTGTGGCGGCTGGTGCCGGGCTTGCGGCGGTCGAGGTCACGCTGCAGGTCTTCCAGGGACAACTCGAGGCCCGGCGGGCAGCCGTCGACAATGGCGACCAACGCCGGGCCATGGCTTTCGCCCGCGGTGGTAACAGTGAACAGCTTGCCGTAGGTATTGCCGGACATGCAGGGCGCTCCGTGAAATCAGTTGAATCAAGTCAACCGTAATAACTTAAGGCGGCCAGTATACGCAGGCTAACCGACTAGTTCATCCTCGAAACCTTACCGGTAGACGTTGGTCCAACCGGCACCTTCCTCATGATGGCGCGATGATGCTGCGAGTTCTGCTTTTGACCCTCACCCTGTTTTCCAGCCTTGGCTTCGCCGCCTCCCCTGTCGTGCTGCAACGGCCTATCAGCCTGGACACCGGCAGTGGCGAGCTGTTTGGCTCGCTGTTGTTGCCCAAATCCGACAAGCCAGTGCCGGTGGTGCTGATCATTCCCGGCTCCGGCCCCACCGACCGCAACGGTAACAGCGCCGATGGCGCACGCAACGACAGCCTCAAGCGCCTGGCCTGGGTGCTGGCCAGACACAACATCGCCAGCGTGCGCTACGACAAGCGCGGTGTAGCCGCCAGCCTTGCCGCCACCCCCGATGAACGCAACCTGACCCTGGATGCCTACGTGTCCGACGCCGTGGCCTGGGGCAAGCTGCTCAAGGCCGACCCGCGCATGGGCCCGCTGATTGTGCTGGGCCACAGTGAAGGCGCACTGGTCGCCGCCCTCGCCGCCCCGCAGCTCAACCCGGCCGGGGTGATTTCCCTGTCCGGCAGTGCGCGCCCGGTGGACCAGGTGATCCGCCAGCAACTGGCCGACCACATGCCACCGGCGCTGCTGCTACGCAGCAACCAGATTCTCGACCACCTCAAGGCCGGCCAGGTGGATGCCGACGTACCCACGCCGCTTGAGGGCATTTTCCGACCCAGCGTGCAGCCTTATCTGATCAGCCTGTTCCGCGCCGATCCGTCGGCAGCGTTTGCCAAACTGAAGATGCCGGCGCTGATCGTCCAGGGCACCAATGACCTGCAGGTCGGCGTGGCCGACGCGCAACAACTGCAGAAGGCCAAGCCCGACGCCGAGCTGACGGTGATCGAGGGCATGAACCACGTGATGCGGATCGTGCCCAATGACGTGAAGCAGCAACTGGAATCCTATAACGACCCTCAGTTGCCGCTGGCTGCCGAACTGGGCACGCGCCTGGTTCGCTTTATCGACGGACTTCGCGCCAGTTAAGCGAGTATTCCCCCTCCAGTCCTGAGTAAAACGGCCGATAAGCCATGGGTCGACAGCAAAAAGCCTGTCGGCCCGCAGAGCTTGGACAGGATCGCGCCGAATGACGAACACCGAAGCAACACCCGAATCTACCGCCGAGAGCACGGCTGAAACCGAAGCCGCCGCATCGGCCGCGTTACCGTGGGCGGAGGTCCAGGCCGAACATTTCAAGATGCTGCGCCTGGCCCCTCTGGCCACCGATCGCTCCACCGGCGTGAGGCCACTGCGCTTTGTGCAGTTTGGCTGGGCCGAACGCAATAACAAGGACCACAGCCTGCTGCGCATGGTCATTCAGTTGCCTGGCCAGCGGGTACGCCGGGAACAGAATCACCTGGATATCTGGGTCGATCACGCCACCCAGCGGGTGCACTTTGGCCCGGGCAACAGCCTGGAGATCGAACCGGCGAACCGCGGTATCGGCCGTTTCCTGGTAGCCCAGGGCGCTGCCTGGGCGAAAAAGAAGTGGGCGCACTATCGTGTCGACGGCGTTGACCTGGCCAACAAGGACGCGCTCAACGAAGCCACGCGCCTGCGCCGGGATCACTTCCTGCGCATTCAGGGGTTTGATGTGGCGTATGCCGATGTCCAGCATCTGAAGGGCAACGTGCAGCCGGGCAAGGTCAGTGACGTGCTGGACAGCTGGAACACTGAAAAACTGCAGTTCGTGGAGATTCTGGAAGCGGCGCAAATGCTGCAACAGGCCGAGCAGAACCTGGCCGAGCAGGAAGTGAAACTGCGCAAGGAAGAGGAAAAGGTCACCAAGTTCAAGCGCGAAGACAGCGGGCTGCGCTTCACGATTACCTGCCTGGTGGCGTTTACCGTGTTTCAGGCGGGGTTGTTGATCTGGATTGCGACGCATCGGTAATCCTTCTGCAGAAACCGGATACCAATGTGGGAGCTGGCTTGCCTGCGATAGCGGTGTATCAGCCGGCATCCCCGGCAATGACACTCCGCTGTCGCAGGCAAGCCAGCTCCTACACTGACCGCATTCCTGCCGTTAGATCAGACCCTGGCGGCAAACACCGCCTGATGCGCCCGGCACTGCTCAGCCGTCAACATGAACACACCATGCCCACCACGCTGGAACTCCAGCCAGGCAAAGTCGACTTCCGGGTACAACGCCTCGACGTGAACCTGGCTGTTGCCCACTTCGACAATCAGCAAGCCCTTCTCGGTCAAGTGATCTGCCGCCTCGGCCAGCATCCGCCGAACCAGGTTCAACCCGTCATCGCCGCACGCCAGGCCCAATTCCGGCTCGTGCTGATATTCGTCCGGCATGTCGGCAAAGTCTTCGGCATCGACATACGGCGGGTTGGACACGATCAGGTCAAAACGCTGGCCAGGCAAACCATCAAAGCAATCGCCCTGCACGGTGTACACCCGCTCGTCGACGCCATGGCGCTCGATGTTCTGGTTGGCCACTTCCAGCGCTTCAAAAGACAGGTCGCCCAATACCACTTCGGCGTCCTGGAACTCGTAGGCGCACGCAATACCGATGCAACCGGAGCCGGTGCACAGGTCAAGGATGCGCGCCGGCGGTGTGCCCAGCCACGGTTCGAAGCGGTTTTCGATCAGTTCGCCAATCGGTGAGCGTGGAATCAACACGCGCTCATCGACGATAAACGACATGCCGCAGAACCAGGCTTCCTTCAACAGGTAGGCGGTCGGCACGCGCTCGTGGATGCGGCGGTGCAGCAACCGTTGCACGTGGGAGATTTCCTCTTCTTCCAGGTTGCAATCCAGGTAGCTGTCGGCAATTTCCCATGGCAGGTGCAAGGCGCCGAGCACCAGTTGCCGAGCTTCATCCCAGGCGTTGTCGGTGCCATGGCCGAAAAACAGGTCTTCCCCATGGAAACGGCTGACGGCCCAACGGATATGGTCGCGCAAGGTGCGCAGGCGAGAAGTGATCACGGGGGCAAGCTCCTGGAAAAAACGACCGGCGATTCTAACAGCCTTAAGCTGTACCGACGATGTACGAAAAAACCCTTTGCCGCACGTCGGATTTCATCTTAATTGGGCTTTTTGCCTAAACGTAGTGCCCTATTGACATCGCTACACGCCAACAACGGCGTACCTTACGATGGTAGCGATTCACAGAAGCGCTCAGCCAGAGGACAATGTCACAAAAGCCCCACTCACAGGAGCCCCAGAATGTCCGTTCCAAAGACGATGTTTCAACTCAGCGGTCGTGGTTACGCAGCGGCGAACCTGAACCATGCGACCCTCGTGATCATCGACGCCCAGAAGGAATACCTCAGTGGTCCCCTCGCCCTGTCGGGCATGGACTCTGCTGTCGAAAACATCAAGCAACTGACCGCTGCCGCGCGCAACGCCGGGCGCCCGATCGTGCACGTGCGCCACCTCGGTACGGTGGGCGGGCTGTTCGATCCCCAGGGCGAGCGCGGTGAATTCATCCCGGGGCTTGAACCCCAGGCTGACGAAACCATCATCGGCAAGCTGCTGCCCAGCGCCTTCCACGGCACCGGCCTTGAAAAGCACCTGCAAGACCTCGGCTCCCTGGACCTGATCGTCTGCGGCTTCATGAGCCACTCCAGCGTCAGCACCACCGTGCGCGCGGCGAAGAATCTGGGTTTCCGTTGCACCCTGGTGGAAGACGCCTGCGCCACCCGCGACCTGCCTTACAAAGGCGGCATCCTCAGCGCCGACCACGTGCAGCAGACCGAAATGGCCATCATGGCTGACAACTTCGCCACCCTCGCCTTGACCAAAGATCTGATCTGATCGACCTTCGATGAGCGGGTAGCCACCCGCTCATCCGCAAAAGCCTCTCATTTGCTGCAATTGCCTCTGTACCCGGAACAACCTGTGTATCTTCCGGTCGAAGGGCCGATACCCTGGAGGAAAGGTCGGAATGAAGATATCCGATGGTTTTGATGCACGTCGCTTGCGCCCCAAGGGCCCGAGCAACTGGCGTCTGCGCATCGGCGCCGGCTTTGCCGCGCTGTTTGCGATAGCGGGTGTGCTGCTGGCAATTGCCGGCGCCGCTGGTTTGTTTGGACACTCACCGGCCCTGGGCGAGCTGAATGCCAGCCCTGGCGGTTCTGCCATACTGTTGGTGATCGGCCTGCTGGTGCTGTGGTTCGGCCTATGGCTGTGGCGCCGTTGCCGTCGGCGCATGCGCCAACCCTTGTCACTGAACATCGCCTCGCACCTGATGAAAAAGCACGACTGATGGCGCACAGATAGCGTTTGTTGCGCATCAAGCCGCCGCGATTAGGTAAACTGCCCGCCCTTCGCGGAGGCTGACATGCAAGACGACGATTTTTCCCTGTTCAAGAACGAGCTGCGCGGCGTCAAGCCGATCAAGCACGATCGCGCCGAAACCGGCAAACCCAAGACCGACCGCGCCCAGATCGCCAAGCTGCGCCAGGCGGCGACCGTGCGCACGGACGCCACCACCGTGGACGGCCTGTCGGACCAATTCGTTATTGATGTAGGTCCCGAAGACGAGTTGATGTGGGCCCGCGACGGCGTGCAGGAAAGCCAGATGCGCAAGCTCAAGGTCGGCCAGATCCCGTTCGAGGGCAGCCTTGACCTGCATGGCATGAACGTCGAAAAAGCCCGCGAAACCCTCTGGGCGTTTCTTGCCGAAGCCACCAAATTCGAAATCCGCTGCGTGCGCGTCACCCACGGCAAGGCCGTGCGCCTGGACGGCAAGCGGCCGATGATCAAAAGCCACGTCAACACCTGGCTGCGCCAGCATTCCCAAGTGCTCGGCTTTACCTCGTGCCAGCCGCGCCACGGCGGCGCTGGCGCGGTGTATGTGATGCTCAAGCGCACCATGATGGAAGGCCGCGACGAGTAACAAGTGCCATCGTCAGGCTTGCAGCGATGTGTCGGCCACCGTACCCTTGCCGTTTGCGAAAATCCCACAGGTAGTTTCATGTCCCTGGAACAGAATTACACCGCGATTTTCAGAGGGTAGTGGTAAGTAGCGAAAGCCAATGTTTCCGGGGGGTTGCTTACCCAGCAGCACCCGGATTTACCCTGCCAAACACGGTCATTGGTACAAAAAGTGGTACGAGCCGCGGCGCTCCCAACTCTCAGCTGGAAGACTTACAACCAGCTCGACAAGGTAAGGAATACAGGCATGCCAAACACTACTGAATACCTTGATCGCGCCAGAGAGAAAGCAAACCTTGCCTATGATCGACACTGTGAGCAATGGGAGCTAATCCAAGACAAGCCGGCGCCCACTTTAGAAGATTTAGATGCTTGGCTGTCTGCTCGAGCTTCGCTTCACAAAGCAGAAGATGAGTTTGAGAGCATCATCCGCCAGATGCACCCTAGATAAGGTCCTATCGCACAACTGGCCTAGATCACCTTGAGAACCACCATGTCAAGGTGACCCCTGAACATCTGTAACCGATTGATCCATAAGGGAAAGTACGCTCTTTAGAAAGCTACCGAAGTCCCAGCTTCACCCTATAAGAATCAATAACTTAGCGTTGTATATTCCTACAGTGGTTCCCACTTCCCGGCGTTCTGCCGACTGAACACAACACTCCATCTCGCCGAGCGTGGTCTATGATCACCGCTGGACCGAACAACACAAAAGGATGCGTATGGATACGTTTGCAATTTTCGGTGCTGGCGGGTTTGGCCGTGAGATCATGCCTCTGGTAGCTTCAACTATTCGCGGTTCGCGCCTGGTCTTCATTGATGACCGACTTGCAGGAACCAGCGTCAACGGCTTTGAAGTGATCTCAGGCGACGAGTTTGCTGGCCTGGATGGCGACCGGTTCTTCAATATCGCAATTGCCGGCAGCCAGGTACGCGAGACGATCGCCAATCGCATGATCGCCGCGGGCGCCAAGCCATTCTCCATATCTGCCAGCAACACGCTGAGCCTCACCAACAACGAAATTGGCGAAGGCGCGATCATGTGTCCCTTCTCGATGGTGACATCGAACGCCAAGATCGGCAGATTCTTCCATGCCAATCTATACTCGTACGTCGCGCACGACTGCGTCATTGGTGACTTTGTGACGTTCGCGCCAAGCGTCCATTGCAATGGCGCCGTGGTGATCGGGGATCACGCCTATATCGGTACTGGGGCAGTCATCAAGCAAGGCGCCCCAGACCGCCCCATCGTGATCGGCGCCGGCGCTATCGTTGGGATGGGCGCCGTGGTCACCAAGAGCGTTGCACCGAATACAACGGTCGTTGGCAACCCGGCCAGGGTTCTGGAGCGGGGGCAGAACGGCTGAGGCGAAACCACGCAGCAGTCAACACAGTCAGCACCAATGACCCAGTCAATACCGCTGGGCTACCTATTCGCGGCCTGAGAAAGCCACTCCTGATAATCGAGCCAAAGTTAGTGTTAACGTTTACGTTATTAAACTTGGCTCGCGCATTCACAGACACGGTGTCGATACAGTGATTCATCGCCGATACATTCCCGCATCGCTCACCGCCGCTATTGTTGATGCGCGTTGAATCTTGCCATTCTACGACAACACCCCATGCATTTTGAGCCGGCCCAACGTCCGGGTGAACATTACCCTAGTAGTCGTTCTGTCCACTAAAAAACCCAGCTGCTTTACGAAGATTGGTAGCTCGCCGGCTCATAAGATCCATGCATTTATCCATCTCGATCTGCGGCAGCCTCAGGCATGCGAGAGTGTCTTGCTCAACGTCATGGGACGCCGAAAAAATGAATAGCCCATTCCGACAACTCCTAGAGTGAAAATAAAGTAAACGCCGTACAACGACTTTGCCATAACCATTGCCACCTCTTGGATTGATTTATCGAGGCTACCGCAAAGATCCCGTTAATGCAGGCGAATCGATTGCACTTCCCCCTCCCCGGTATCCTGCAGAGCGCACACAAAACAATCCTTAGCCCACTGCTCTAAGCCCCACTGCTAAGCTGTTCACTCCACCAGAGGAACGCCGATGCCCAACTCAGACCTGCTCCCTTCTCTGCTCTCCAAGCTGTAGAAAAACAGCTGGCCCTTGAAGCCTCGATTATGGAGTTATCGAACTGGGTCGAACTGCGCGGTTCCGCTGACGTGGCCGAAAACGTGCGCGGCGCTCTGCACACCATCGATGAGAACGAAGAGTTCATCAAGCTGACCCTGGCCGTGCTGATGGCGCCTGACTGATCGTCGGGCAAACCTGCAGTTCGTCGCCTCAAGCCTTCCCCTTGGCCAAATCTCGAATACTGTATGTAAACACAGCTTTCGGAACTCCACCTCATGAACATCGACGAAGACACCTGCGAGTGGCTTGGATGCCCTACACCCCTGGAAGTGTACAAACACCACTGCTCGATGATCGAAGATGAGCTAGCCGATCTGCAGGTGCAACTCCGCAAAGCACGGGCGAACATATCCGGCCTGGTGCAGATGAATGATGTGCTGGCCGCAGGTAAGGGCAACGCAGAGAGCGCACTGAAGGCAGCGCTGATGGAACTCGGCGAATTAAAGCGAACGTCCATAGAGCACGCCATTCTAAGCATGAAGCTTGTTGCCGAGCAGCGCGACTACCTGCTCAAGGAGAACCAGCGGCTGCTGAAGGAACTAAAGAAAATCACAGCACAGGCAAAATGACATCTGCTTTTGGCTTTACGTGTGCAATTTGTATAGAATTCGACACGAAATTGAAACATGCCAGAAATAAAAAAGGAAAAAACATGCAACGGATCGCCTTTGCGAACGCATTACGCGGCATCGCAGCAATCTGTGTGGTCATTGCCCACTACATCCTGATGTTCAACTATCTCCGCGGCGAATTTGGCGGCCTTCCGGCACTTACAGAGAACCCGTTTCCAAGCATGATGATCAGCGTCTTCAACCCGCTCGACAACTTGAACATGGGCGCGTTCGGTGTTGCTTTGTTCTTCCTGATCAGTGGCCTGGTGATTCCAATCTCAGTCGCCAGCCTGCAAGACAAGCAGCTCGCAAAAACGAAGTTTGTCATAGGTCGATTGTTCAGGATCTGGCCTACCTACATTGTCGGGCTGCTGATCACGCTCGGCGCGCTTGAGGTTGCTGCGGGCTACATGGGTTACACAACCTCATACACTGCACCACAAGTCCTGATGCAGATGTCGTTGTTCCGTGACTGGTTCGGCAGCTCGACACCGTTGGACGGGGTTGTGTGGACGCTTGAAGTGGAAATCAAGTTCTACCTAGTCGTGCTTCTGTGTTGGTCAATGATTGGCAGGGGCAAGCTCTTTCCTCTGTTCGCCCTTGGTATCGCAACCATCATGGCCGCGAACCTCTATCCGGGGAATATCTACCAGACTGGACCGCTTGCCGCCTTTGTTTACCCGATCAAATACATCTTCTTCATGCTGATCGGCGTGGCGTTTAACTATCACTTCCGAGGCTTGCTGAGTCTTGAACGGCTGTTTGCCATTTCCGCAGGGATGCTTTGCGTCTTCGGTTACAGCTGTCTCACAGAGGGGTGGCAGATCGAGGTTATCGTTTCCTACTGTGCTGCCTTTGCACTGTTTACGGCCTTCTACCTGCTGGCCCAGGACTGGAGTGGCGGCCCGGTGTTCGACTTCCTCGCGAATATCAGTTATCCGCTGTATGCATGCCATGGCGCCTTTGGCATCGTAGGGATGCGCATCATGATCGACCAAGGCATCAGCGAAATTCCGGCATTGATTACTCAAACAGCCGTAACGATCTTGTTATCTTGGCTGATACACAAGGCCATCGAAAACCCGACTCATATCCTTGGCAAGAAGATCGCGAGATCAATCGACGGTCCTAAAAACCTGCGGCACGTTCCGCTGTAACATAAAAAAGCCCGCACAATGCGGGCTTTTTTTTGCCTGTTTTTAGGAAAACGGCTGTGGATTAACGATGTAACAATCGACACTATCGTCACTGATGTATGTGTCGAGGGCGAGCGGACTGCCTATTTCTGGCCTCAAGAATCCGCTACGAATAGATGCAAACGTTACAGCGGCGTTCACCGTATTCAGCCTGGCCCGGGTGTTTACGAACACGGTGTCGATACTGTAGGTCATCGCCGCACCGTTGCCGCACCGCTCGCCGCCAGAGTTAACAATTTTGGTCGAGTCCTGCCCCTCTACAACCACCCCCCAGGCATTTTGCTCAGGGCCTACGCCGGCTTCGGTACCGGTGCAGTAGCTATTCAGGATCAGGTTGTTCTCACCGCCGTTGTCGAGCAGCAGCATGCAGCGACCGGTCCAATCCACCGACGTGATGTTTTCAAGTACGCACTGCTGCGCGTAGTGCATGTGCAGCCCGACAGTAGCGTTACCGGTGAACTCCAGGTTACGGATGTAGACGTTCTGGATTGGCGTGCACTTGGCGACGATGGCGCCCAGTGGGTGTTCACGCTTGATCACGCGGTTGATGATCAACGATCCGGCCAGCACAAAGATGACCTGGCGGACTTCCATAGGCCCATCCAGAGGAAGCGGCATATTTGGGAAGTCGGTCGACGCGTCAGAAATCACGATCCAGTCGCCGTTGGTGTACTGCGACGAGTCACCGAC
This sequence comes from Pseudomonas sp. BIGb0558, assembly GCF_024807515.1. NCBI lineage: Bacteria > Pseudomonadati > Pseudomonadota > Gammaproteobacteria > Pseudomonadales > Pseudomonadaceae > Pseudomonas > Pseudomonas sp. BIGb0558. Next base: position 63,840 of record NZ_JANUEW010000014.1, on the reverse strand, counting down.
AAAGATCTGAGTCGTGTTCACATGAGCGATGGCGGTTAGGTAGCTGGCCGGGCGCACATTGCCCTGGTAGTCGATAGCCGCATAGCTCGGATTTGACGGCTGATCTGGGTGCCTGCCCACACCAGTGCAGTCGATTGTCACCTTGTCGATGCCTGGCGCTGGCTCAATAATCTGCCCGCTATACGGCCAGTTGTCGTCACGATTCAGAAGAACGGTGGTGCCGATCGGGCAATCGGTTCCGTTGATTTGGAGCCAACGATAACCAGCTTTCAGCAGGGCTTGGATGCGCGGGCCATTATCGTTCTCGGGGTCCGGGGTGAATACGTAAGGGGTATCTCTATAAATCGGCATTAAATCTCTCTTAATTCTTCTATTTTTTGCGCCAAATCGGCACCGATCAACTGTACATTCATACAGTAATTTTATAAAGGAGTTGCGCAAGCTATTGATAATATTGTTTTTATCTTTTTTTTGGAGAAAGTATTTTCTATCCTGTCAAGACCTACCGTTTATACATTTTATCGCAATCAGCGAGCAATCGCCCTGACGTACGCCTGGCACGCCCGCAGCGCGATCAATCCTTGGTCGCCGGCGTCGGTGATGCCGATAATTCGTTGAGCATGCGCCGGGTCAAGTTGGGCTCTACGGGCTGCATGAACCAAGCCGACGGCGCCGGGGGTGGCAGGCACGTCGCAGCCACTGGCTGAATCCGTGGCGTCGAGAAGGACTGACAGCCGCACATCAGCAGTAGCAAGGCGGTCACGCAGCAGAGCCTGGTTGCGCTGGGCATCGGATAATTCCTTGGTGTGTTGTTGGTCGGAGGCGGCCAGTTGCCGCTCGGTGGACAGGCGCTTGTCTTGTTCGGCACGGACTTGGGCGGTCGCGGCATTGCCGATCGCGTCGAGGTCCGTCTGAAACTGCCCCGCCTGCTTTGCCAGCTTCCCGTCATACCGCCAATCCTGCACCTGCCAGGTCACACCCGTGGCGGCCGCCATCAGCACCAGGATCAGCACTGCCAAGCCGGCCAGTTTCTGCACCGGCGTCATGCCAGCACCTTCAGCGCTTTGTCGTAGAGCGCCTGGCGGTCGGCCAGTCCGGTGGTGCCGCCATTGATTCGGCGGGTGATCTTCAGAAAATCGCTCTGGTCCGCCAGGGTGTTCAGCCCGCGGGAGGACCAGAACCACGCCGCCGACATTGCGGCGTACTGCGGCTGCTCGAGCAGTTCCGGCTGATTGATCAGGTCCAGGCCCAGGGCCTCGCCGCACGCCGCATAGTTGGCCCGGCCAGTGACCTGGATCAGACCACGGCCACGGTATTTGAAGCCATCGCCATTCACTTTGTTGCCCAAATCGGAACGACCTTCGTACCCAGCTTGCTGCGGCGTGGGGCCCCACAACTCTTTCAGCCAGCGGAACTGTCCCGACTCATGCCCGACTTGGGCAATAAACGCGGCAATGCGCAGTCGAGTGACGATTCCGTACTTGGTCATCGCCGTATTCAGCACAGGAACAAAAACGCTGGCTTGGCGGCCGGCGTTCGGGAGTATCTGCAGCAACTGCTGCTCAGTAATAGGCATGCTTTTCTCCAGGCAATAAAAAGCCCGCTCAGCGGCGGGCCTTGGAAGGTTGGTTTCTACGCCGCGGCGGGCGCGTAGTTGTCGTCGTCTGCGTAAAATACGGGTGAATATTCGCTCGCAGTAAATGGGGTCGACGATGTCACCGCGCATCAGCCAGGGCACTGGCAGGCCCAACCCAGCGCACAAGAACAACTTGATGCAATAAACCCAGGCCGTCGCCAGTAGCGGGCCTGGGCCGCGTTCACGTATGGGGGCATATGTAACGCACCGAAAGCCCGGGCAACCCCCGGGCTTTTTTACGCCTCGCCTTTATCCGTCAGCCCCCTCCCCTGCGCCCAACGGCAACCAGCAGGCGGTCAGGCTGCTGACGAATAAACGCAACCCACCATAAGGAATCGTGATGAACCAAACCATTCGCCAAAAACAAGCGGTCCTGCAGGCGTTGCGGGATCGGTTTGCACTGTCCACCTCGGAGATGTACGTGATGATCGGTCGCGAAGAACCTGTGAAGGTGCCGCGCTTCAACGTGGTACCGCTCGGCAAGAATCTGTTCGACGTGGTCGAGCGCTCCACCGGCGTTTCTCGTGGTGCCCGCACCGGCCACGACGGCGCCTGCCAGTACGCCGACCAGCTCGAGCGCAACGCTGACTTCTTCGGCGCTGCCAAGGCCACATCGCGGCGCTTCGGGGCTCGCCTTCTTCGCTGGACGATCGGCTTCGCGGCACTGCTGGTGGTGTTCGCCTACTACGGTGCGCAGCAATGATCGGCGTACCGATGGCCAACCCGAAAGACGCGGTGATCGCCGATCTGCATCGCCAGATGGACGCTTTCTTCGGCGCGGGCAAAAAGGCCGAGCAGATCGCCAGCGGCGTCAGCGGTGAAGTCGGCGGGCCTATCAAGAGCACCCGCAGCATCAAGCTGAAGGCTGCCCGCGACAAAGAGGCGCCCAGGCTGAAAGAGCTTGCAGAAGCCGGCTTGTCCGCCATTGAGGCAGCCAGAGAAACTGGCACCGACAGCAAGCGGGCCAGGCTGATCGCTCAGGAAAACGGCTTCAAGTTCGCCGACAGCCCGTGAAGCGCATCAGTAACCAGGTGCGCCAACGCCGTCGGCAGGCATGGCTTGATTTGCCAGCACATGAAATCGAAGAGGTAGGCCATGGCCAAGGACAACGCGCAGATCCAGCGGGACAAGCGTGCGAAAGAGAAGACACTGCTCGACCGGATCGGCGCCGAGAAGCGTGCGCTGATTGTCTCGAAAGCGCTCGATGATGCGCTTCAGGTGTTGGGCGAGCGCCACGACTTTGAGGAATGGCAGGAAACGGTATCGACTTTCCTGATCAACTTGGCAACAGCGCCCGCCGAGCAATCCGCCCTCTACGCCACCATGTCGCGACCTAAAATAGTCGTATCTGAAAAGCAGTCGCGACAGCTTGAAGAGTTTCGCAAGACCGGCATCGAACCCGCATAGCCCACCCTATTCGTTGCAATCGATTACGCGTCGGGGTCAGGGCCAAGAACCCGATTTATATCAGCTCTTGCTATTTTTATTCCTTGGTCTCTGGCCTGCTCGAATGAGCTGTAGTGAGCCTTTTCACGCAGAGCAATAACGGGGTCGTCAACCCTATCAAAGGTGATTTTGAGGCCTTTAGGGACAGGATCGTTATCTGCCCCCCAAATAAAATCAATCTTTGCTTTAACGCCTCGATGCTCATAGTCAACTGGATATGGGCGGTCTACTAACGACATTTCGATCTCCTTGATCCGGCTCCATGCCGGTCACCCGTAATACCCCATATCAACGAATCACGCCAGCCGGCGAGGATCCCCTATGTCCGCACACCAGAAGAAACCCCAATTCATCCATGGACAGCCGAGCATGGGCCTGCCATTCCAGAAAGAACTGGTGGTGGATCTGTTCGCCGGCGGCGGCGGTGCAAGCACCGGTATCGCCCGGGCGTACCGGGAGCCGGACGTGGCAGTGAACCACAACCCGATTGCCCTGGCCGTGCACCGTGCCAATCACCCCAAGACCGCGCACTACGTTGCCGACGTATTTGAGGTTGATCCGGTCATGGCCACCGGCGGTCAGCCCGTTGGCATTCTCTGGGCATCGCCGGACTGCCGCCATCACAGCAAGGCCAAAGGCGGTGCACCGCGCGACCGGGGCGTGCGCGGGTTGGCCTGGGTTGTTGTTCGCTGGGCGCATGCCACCCGGCCTCGCCTGATGTTCCTGGAGAATGTCGAAGAATTTTGCGACTGGGGCCCACCCGCAACCCAGCGAACTCAATTGAGCTACCAGCGAAGGCAAAAAAGGCGGTGGATCCATTTACGGTTGAGGAGGCGGATCGGATTGTTGGCCACCTGTATCAGGTGCTGACCGGTTCAATGCGGGTGTACGCAGCCTACTTTGAGTTTGCGTTTTACACCGGCATGCGGCCTGGGGAAATAGCGGCATTGCGCTGGGAGGAAGTAGATAAGGAGGCCAAGGTGGCCAACGTTTGCAGGATTGTGGCGGACTACAAGATCGAAGAGCGGACCAAAACCCGTGAGTCTCGGCGCGTCATGCTCAACAGTCGAGCGATGAACGCCATCGAAGAAGCCGAAAAAATCGCGGCGCTACGGGCGGGCCAGAGCCGTAGGCAGCACAAGGATTCGCCGTATGTGTTCCCGCCAACGAAGAACTTCGAGTTCATCCAGCAGGCGAGCGTGACCGACAAACACTTCCAGGCGGCCCTGGTAGAATTGAAGATCCGTGGCCGCCGGCAATACAACTGTCGGCACACGTACGCTACTATGTGCCTAATGGCAGGCATGAACCTTGGGTTCATAGCGAACCAGCTTGGCCACAGCGTGCAGATGCTGCTGTCCACCTACGCCCGATGGATCAACTCCAGCGAAGATTGGAGCGAGCTCGGGAAGCTGGAGCAAAGCCTGAATGGTACAAAATTGGTACAGGCAGAAACCGTACCGCTCTGAAACCCATACGGAATACAGTCCTGTGACATTGGAACAGAATTACACCGCGATCCTCGGCCAGCTCGGCGAGGACGTTTCCCGCGAGGGCCTGCTCGACACGCCAAAACGTGCCGCCAAGGCCATGCAGTACCTTTGCCGCGGTTATGCACAGACCCTCGAAGAAGTCACCAACGGTGCCTTGTTCAGCTCTGACAACAGCGAAATGGTGCTGGTCAAGGACATCGAGTTGTACTCGCTGTGCGAACACCACCTGCTGCCGTTCATCGGCAAGGCACACGTCGCGTATATCCCGAGCGGCAAAGTGCTGGGCCTGTCGAAGGTCGCGCGTATCGTCGATATGTATGCCCGTCGCCTGCAGATCCAGGAAAACCTCAGCCGCCAGATCGCCGACGCGGTCCAGCAGGTCACCGGCGCCTTGGGCGTTGCGGTGGTGATCGAGGCCAAGCACATGTGCATGATGATGCGCGGTGTGGAGAAGCAGAATTCGTCGATGATCACTTCGGTGATGCTGGGTGAGTTCCGCGAAAACGCGGCGACCCGCAGCGAGTTTCTCAGCCTGATCAAGTAACAGGCTGCCAGGGAAAAGACCGGCGTTCATCGCCGGTTTTTTTTCGCCCGCAGAATTAAGGTAAGCTGCGGCCCCTTCTTCATGGGCAAGAGGTTTCAGCCATGTTCGTCAAAGCACTTCGAGTGGGCCTCGGCCACGTCATCATCGCCGGCGACTTCCTTACCCGCCCGCGCAAAAAGCAGCGCCCTGCCGAACAACAGGCGCAAGTGAACGCAGCGGCCAAGGACCTGACCCTGTATCAATTCCACGCCTGCCCGTTCTGCGTGAAGACCCGCCGCACCCTGCACCGCCTGAACGTGCCGGTGGCCTTGAAGGATGCGAAGAACAACGAACAGGACCGCCAGACCCTGCTGGAGCAAGGCGGCAAGATCAAGGTGCCGTGCCTGCGTATTGAAGAGAACGGCCAGACCACCTGGATGTACGACTCCAAGGTGATCATCGATTACCTGGACAAGCGGTTTGCGGCGGTCTGATAGGCGACATTCTCTGTAGGAGCCTGGCTTGCCGGCGATGGCGGCCGAAAGATCATTGACTGACTTTCGGGCCTCATCGCCGGCAAGCCGGCTCCTACAGGTGGATTTCCAGGTCCAGCAATGCTGAGCCCAGGCACTTGCCATGGGCGTCCAGCGCCAGCGACCGCGTGACTCCACCCCGCAGGATCCCCGGCAACACGAAGTTCAGTGCCTGCACATTGGGCAGCTCGTAACGCCGCACCGATGCCGCGCCCGCCTCCAGCAACGGCGCAAAAAACGCCGCCACCACCTCGGCCGTCAGTTGTTCGCAGAGCAGCGGATAGTCCTCGGCCCGATACGCAATGATCGAGATGTTCGAGGTGTCGCCCTTGTCTCCCGTACGGGAGTGGGCCAGGGTGTGCAGCTTCATGACTCGATCCTCGGATTGACCGCGTTACGGGGCAGCAACAGCGACGCCACCGCCACCACCTGGCGCAGGCTTTTGCTGGCACCACCGCCGCCGGACGGGCCGTTGGTGTAGAGGGTTTCCACTTCATTGCCGACGCGCACCGCTTCGCTGCGCTCTTCGCAGCGGGCGCTGACCCGCAGCCGGACTTCCCAAGGTTCCACCGTGCTGCGCGGCCCATGCAGGGAGTCCATGCCGATCAATTCGGCGCGTACGTCCTGCATTCGCACCCCGGTCAATTCCAGACGTTTGAGGACCACATCCCGAGCCAACTGCGCTCGGGCCACCGCGCCCGGGCCACCGTAGGAAATCTGACCTTCGCCGATCCAGCCGTCCAGATATCCGACACTGACTTTCAACTGCTCAGGCCGTGGCTGCCCGTTCGCGCCGCCGGCCCGCACCCGGTCCACTGCTTCCTCGGTAAACGACACCCGGGAAAAATCCGCGCACACGTCCGGCGTGAGGTACGCCGCCGGGTCGTGCACTTCGTAGATCAGTTGCTCGGTGCAGGTGGCACGGCTGACGCGCCCGCCGGAACCTGCGACCTTGGTGATCAAGGCTTCGCCGTCTGCGTCAATCTCGGCCAACGGAAAACCCAGGCGCGCCAGGTCGTCCACATCTTTGAAGCCCGGGTCGGCAAAGTAACCGCCACTGACCTGCCCCGCACATTCCAGCAAATGCCCCACCAACGTGCCGCGCCCCAGGCGCAGCCAATCATCGGCCGCCCAGCCGAATTCGAACATCTGCGGCGCCAGGAACAACGACGGGTCGGCCACCCGGCCGGTGATCACCACGTCGGCATCGGCGTGCAAGGCCTCGATAATGCCCTCGGCACCCAAGTAGGCATTCGCGGAAATCAGCCGCTCGCCCAATGAGCCAAGGGTCTGCCCATTGTCCAGCAACTGCTCCGGCTCGCGGCGCAACACCTCAAGCACGTCATCCCCCACCACCGCCAGTACCTTGAGGGTAAGCCCAAGTTCACTGGCGATCCGCCGCACTTCAACCGCCGCGGCCACCGGATTGGCCGCGCCCATATTGGTGATCACCCGCAAGCGCCGGCGCCCGTCAGGCTGGCCGACAAAGGGCAGCACGCGGCGCATGCGCTCACTCAACAGCGGGTCGTAACCGCCTTGTGGGTCGCTGATGCGTGCCTGTTGCGCCAGGGCAATGGTGCGTTCAGCCAGGCATTCGAAGACCAGGTAATCCAGGTCGCCCTGTTCGGCCAATTCCACCGCAGGTTCGATACGGTCGCCGGAGTAGCCGGCGCCGGAACCGATGCGCAAGGTTTTCATCTCAAATCACTCCCAGGAGCAAAGCCGTCAGGGTCATCAACACCGACGCGGCAAACAGAAAGGGGATGGTGAAGCGCTGGTGATCGGCCAGTTCAATCTTGCACAGGCCCACCAACAGGAAGGTCGCGGGCGTCAGCGGGCTGACCGGGAAGCCGGTGGTGTGCACCCCCAGCAGCGAGGCCTGGGCCACTTGCAGCGGGTCGACGCCCAAAGCCTTGCCGACTTCGGCGATCACCGGCATCACGCCGAAATAGTAGGAGTCGGGATCAAACAGCATGCTCAACGGCATCGACAGGAAACCCACCACCGCCGGGATCAGCTTGCCGTGGCCCGCCGGAATCTGCGCCACCGCCACTTCGGCGATGGCCTTGAGCATGCCGGTGCCTTGCATGATGCCGGTGAACACCCCGGCGGCGAGCAGGATGCTGGCCATGGTCAGGGCGGTTTTGGCATGGGCGTCGATCCGCGCGCGTTGGGCGTCGACATTCGGGTAGTTGATGCACAGCGCGACCACGGTGCCGAGCATGAACATCACCACCGGGTCGACCCAACCGGCGATCATCACCACCATCACCAGCACGGTCAGCACCAGGTTGACCCAGAACAGCCGCGGGCGACGCAGGGCGATGTCATCGTCGCTGAGCACCCGTTGCGGCACCGCGTCCACGCTGGAACCGGCGCCCAGGCCCAGGCGTTTTTCTTCGCGATGGCCCAGCCACCAGGCGCAGGCAAACACAAAGACCAGGCCGACGATCTGCACCGGGATCAGTGGCTGAAACAGGTCCGCCACCGGCACATGCAGTGCCGCCGACGAGCGCAGCACCGGGCCGGTCCAGGGCAGGAAGTTGACCCCGGCCGCCATCGCCGCCACGCAGGCCAGGATGCGTTTATCGATACCCAGCCGCGTATACAGCGGCAGCATCGCCGGTATCGTCACCAAAAAGGTCACCGCGCCGGAGCCGTCCAGGTGCACCAGCAGCGCCAGCGTCGCCGTACCGACGACAATTCGTGTAGGACGCGTCCCTACCGTGCGCAGGATGCGATCAATGATGGGGTCAAGCATGCCGGCATCGGTCATGATCCCGAAAAACAGGATCGCGAACACAAACATGCCCACCACGGGGGCGACGTTCTTGATGCCGGTGATGATAAAGGCGCTGGTTTGCAGGCCGAACCCGCCCAGCAGCGCGGCGATGATCGGCAAGGCAATCAGGGCCACCAGTGGCGAGAGGCGCTTGCTCATGACGGCAGTGAGCAGGCACAAGATGGTGATGACACCCAGGGTAGCGAGCATGGGGTAGCTCCAGAACGGCGTTTTCGGCCGGTTATTGTTTTCCCTGGAGTATTGGAATCGCGTTAGGCTTTGTAAATTGGAATATTCGGCACTCCATATTCGAAAAAACAAAACGCTCGAGCAAAATAAAAATGAAAAATTCGATCCAGCATATCCAGGCGTTTCTCGCCGTGGCCCGCACGGGCAGCTTTACCAAGGCCGCCAACGAACTGCACCTGTCGCCCTCGGCGCTGACGGTACAGGTACAGCAACTGGAGGAGTGGCTGGGGGTTGCCCTGCTCGACCGCAGCCCGCGCCACGTCAGCATCACCGCCGCCGGGCTGGACGCCCGCGGGCCGATGGAAAAGCTGTTGCTGGACCTGGACAACATCGTCACCGGCTCCCGCGACCTGGCGGCCTTGCGCCGGGGCGTGGTGACCATCGCCGCCCTGCCCTCGGTGTGCGCCGGCGCCTTGCCGCCGGCCCTGCGCCTGTTTCGCGAGCGCTTTGCCGGGATCGAGGTGCGGCTGCACGACCTGGTGGCCCATCGGATTCATGCGCAAGTGCGTTCGGGTGAAGTGGATTTCGGCATTGGTGTACGGGCGCGGCTGAGCCACGGATTGGCGTTTGTGCCGGTGCTGAATGACCGGCTGTGTGCGTTTGTGCCGCTGGATCACGCCCTGGCGCGCCATGGCCGGCTGACCCTGCCCCAACTGGCCGACCAGCCGATCATCCTCACCGGGCGTGACAGCAGCGTGCGCGAACAGGTGGACGCGTTGTTCGATGAGCGACAGGTGACGATGCAAGCCGGGATGGAGGCCAATTACATGTCGACGGTGTTGGCGCTGGTGCGACAGGGATTGGGGATCAGTATCTTGCCGGAGTCGGCGGCGGACAGCCTGGAGGGGTTGAAGCGGATTACGATTGATCATCCGGGGGTGAACCGGGAGATCGGGTTGATCAGCCGCAGTGGGCAGCCATTGAGCCCGGCGGCGCAGCGCTGTTTTGAGTTGCTGAATGAAGAACTGCGCCCCTTGTAGGAGCCCGGCTTGCCGGCGATGGCGTCCTTGAGGGCGCTATCGCCGGCAAGCCGGGCTCCTACAGGGTTTCGGTGATCAGCCCAGCATTGCCACATGCTTTGGATGGCTGGCCACGCGTTTCAACCAGGCCTGCACGCCCGGATAAGCGCCCAGGTCAAAGCCACCTTCATCCGCCACGTGGGTGTAGGCATACAGCGCCACATCGGCAATCGAGAACTGGTCGCCCACCAAGTACGGCGTCAACTGCAACTGGCGCTCCATCACCTTGAGGGCCTTGTAACCGCCCTTGTGCAGCTTCTTGTATTCCTCCATACGATCTTCCGGCAGCCCCAGGTAAAACTGGATAAACCGCGCCACCGCGATGTACGGCTCATGGCTGTACTGCTCGAAAAACTGCCACTGCAGCACTTGGGTGCGCAGGCGCGGTTCGGTCGGCAGGAACTCGCTGCCGTCGGCCAGGAAGTTGAGGATCGCGTTGGATTCCCACAGGCAGGTACCGTCTTCAAGCTCCAGCACCGGGATCTTGCCGTTGGGGTTCTTGGCCAGGAACTCGGCGGTCTGGGTGTCGCCCTTCAGGATGTCGACATCGATCCACTCATAGTCGATGCCCAGCAGGCTGAGCATGAGTTTGACCTTGTAGCAGTTGCCCGATTTGTAATCGCCGTAGACCTTATACATGGAGGCTCCCCTTATGCCGCTTGCGCGTGCTGTGCTTGACGGACCACCGCAGCGAGACGCTTGAGACCTTCGTCCAAACGCGCCGGGTCGATATGGCTGAAATTGAGCCGCAAGTGACCGTGATGGTTATCCGGCTCGGAAAAGAACGGTTCACCGGGCATGAACGCGATGTCCTGGTCGAGCGCAGGTGCCAACAAGGTGCGGGTGTCGAGCGGTTGTTTCAAGGTCAGCCAGAAGAATAATCCGCCCTGGGGTATTTGCCAGTCAGCCAGGTCGCTGAAATGCCGCTCCAGTGCCGCCTGGAACGCATCACGGCGGCCGCGGTAGAAACTGCGCAGCTCCACCAGGTGGTGCTGGTATTTTTCGGTGCCGATCCATTGCATGGCCTGCCACTGGCCAACACGGTTGGTGTGCAGGTCGGCCGACTGCTTGAGCTTGAGCAGATGCGGGAACAGGTCGGGGCTGGCGATCAGGTAACCGACCCGCAAGCCCGGCAACAGGGTTTTGGACACGGTGCCGGTGTAGATCCAGCTGGCCTTTTTCAACCGGCTGACGATGGGCTGCGCGCTGGCGCCGTCGAAGGTCAGCTCGCGGTAGGGTTCGTCTTCGATCAGGGTCACGCCGAACTCGTCCAGCAACGCGGCGACGGCCTCGCGCTTGGCATCGCTGTAGCGTACGGCCGACGGGTTCTGGAAGGTCGGGATCAGATACACGAAGGACGGCCGATGCTGCTCCAGGCTGTTGCGCAACGCCGCAAGGTTCGGGCCATCGGCCTCAAGCTGCACCGTCAGGCAATCGGCGCCGAACAGCTGGAAAATCTGCAACGCCGCAAGATAGGTCGGGCCTTCCAGAAGGATTTTGGTGCCCTTGTCGATATACAGCTTGGCCGCCAAATCCAGGGTTTGCTGGGACCCGCTGACCACCATGACCTGGCTGGCCTGGCAAGGAATGCCCAGCACTCGCGCCTCGGCCGCCAACAGCTCGCGCAACTGCGGCTCGCCTTCGCTCATGCCGTACTGGCCGATGTTCAAGGGCATATCCGTCCAATCCAGCTTGGGTAGCATCACTTCAGCCGGCAGGCCACCGGCGAAGGACATCACCTGTGGCTTTTGCGCCGCCGCGAGGATTTCACGGATCAAGGAGCTTTTAAGACGCGAAACACGTTCTGAGAAGGCCATAAGGGTCACCGGTAGCAAAGCCAGGGAAAAATACGTCAAACTGCTTGACCGAAATTACGACGACTTGGGCAGATACGTCAATATGCTTGACCTTAAAAACCAGACCAGCCAACAAACCGCCATGGAAGCCTTCTTCTTCGGCTACCAGGCGTTCACCGCCAAGGCCGACGAAATGCTCGAGCGCCGCGGCTTGAGCCGGGTGCACCAACGCATCGTGTTTTTTATCGCGCGCTACCCGGCCTTGAGCGTCAAGGAGCTGCTGGAACTGCTCGGGGTGAGCAAGCAGGCGTTGAACATGCCGTTGCGCCAATTGCAGGAAATGCACTTGGTGGACAGCGTGGCGTCCGAGACCGACAAGCGTAAGCGTTTGCTGGAGCTGACCGAGGAAGGGCGACGTTTCGAACAGTCCTTGCGACGCGAGCAGGTGAAGCTGCTGCAACGGGCGTTTGCCGGGGCTGGCGAGACTGCAGTTGAGGGCTGGCTGGCGGTGAACAAGGCACTCAGTGGCCAATCCTGAATTGCCTTTCATCCTTTTCGCACACAAAATAGAAAACATTATTTGCTTTATTTGTATACAAAAGCATAATTCGCTTCGTGCGAGTTCCTGACCTATTGGTCAACAAAACCCGCTGGTACCTCAAAGCGCTGCTGCCCACTCATGTGTCCGGCGCTGGAAATAACAATAAAACTCTTGAGGAGTACTTGCTGTGGAAAGCCGCAAATCCGAAGCCCCTACGCTCGACCTCTCGCCAACCCACAACGGTTGGCTGGAACGCCTGTTCAAACTCCGCTTGCATGGCACCACAGTGAAGACCGAGCTGATCGCCGGCCTCACGACCTTTATCACCATGGCCTACATCATCTTCGTCAACCCCAACATCATGGCCGACGCCGGCATCGACCATGGCGCGGCGTTTGTCGCCACCTGCATCGCTGCGGCACTGGGTTGCCTGTTGATGGGCCTTTACGCCAACTGGCCGGTAGGACTGGCGCCGGGCATGGGCCTGAACGCATTTTTTACCTACACCGTGGTCGGCACCATGGGCTACAACTGGGAGACCGCACTGGGTGCGGTGTTTATCTCCGGTGTGTTGTTCATGATCCTGACGCTCTCACGCATCCGCGAGTGGCTGCTCAACAGTATTCCGGTGAGCCTGCGCCACGCCATGGGCGCCGGTGTGGGGTTGTTTCTCGGGGTGATCGGCCTGAAAACCGCCGGCATCATCGTGCAAAGCCCGGCCACCCTGATCAAGCTCGGCTCCCTGCATGAACCCGCCCCGCTGCTGGCGGCCATCTGCTTCCTGCTGATTGCAATCCTCAGCTATCACCGGGTATTCGGCGCGATCCTGATCAGCATCATCGCCGTGACCCTCGCCGGTTGGGGCCTGGGCCTGGTGGAATACCACGGCATCCTGGCCACCCCGCCAAGCCTGGCACCGACCTGGATGGCCATGGACGTGATGGGCGTGTTCAACGTCAGCATGATCAGCGTGGTGTTCGCCTTCCTGTTTGTGCACATGTTCGACACCGCCGGCACCTTGATGGGCGTGGCCCAGCGTGCAGGCCTGGTGAATGCCAACGGCAAGATCGAAAACCTCTCCCGCGCCCTGAAAGCCGACAGTGCTTCCAGCGTGTTCGGCGCGATGGTCGGCGTACCGCCCGTGACCAGCTACGTGGAAAGTGCCGCCGGTGTGGCCGCCGGTGGCCGTACCGGGTTGACCGCCGTCACCGTGGGCGTGCTGTTTATCGCAGCAATGTTTTTCGCCCCGCTGGCTGGCATGATTCCCGCTTATGCCACTGCCGGCGCGCTGATCTATGTGGCGATGCTGATGATGAGCGGCATGGCCCATATCAACTGGGATGACGCCACCGACAGCATTCCGGCGATCGTCACCGCGATCATGATGCCCCTGACCTTCTCGGTCGCCGACGGTATCGCCCTGGGGTTCATCACCTACGTGGCGCTGAAAGCCGGCACCGGTAAACACAAGGAAATTTCCATCAGCCTGTGGGTGCTTTGCGCGATCTTTATCGCCAAGTTCGCGTTCCTGTAGGCCAACCCGTTTCACCCCGCCTCACCCCGTCGGGTGGGGCTTTTGTACGAATGGAGGAATGCAATGAGTCTGGAAACCTGGCTGCTGTTCAGCGGCGCTGCGCTGGTGGTGATCCTGATCCCCGGCCCCCTGTCCTTGCTGATGATCAGCAACAGCCTGAACTACGGCCTGCGCCGTTCGTACCCGGCCTTTCTCGGCGGGGTGATTGCTTCGATCTGCCTGTTGAGCGCGTCGGCGCTGGGTCTTGGGGCCTTGCTGTTGGCGTCGGAACAGCTGTTCAGTGCACTGAAAATCGTCGGTGCGGTGTACCTGTTCTACCTCGCCTGGCAGAGCTGGCAGCAATCCCGGCAACCCTCCCACGGCGCCGACGTGCCGCAAGTGGCCGCCACTCCGCGTTTTGGCGCGTTGTTTGGCCGGGCGTTTGTACTGGGTGCAAGCAACCCGAAAGACATTCTGTTTTTTGCCGCCTTCCTGCCGCAATTTCTCAGCGCCCAGCAGGCCTTTCTCCCGCAGTTGCTGATCATGATCGCCACCTGGACCGTGCTCGACCTGCTGTGCAAGCTGGCCTACGGCCTCGGTGCCCATGGCGCCGCGCGTTACCTGCGCAGCGGCAAGGGCCAGAGCTGGTTCAACCGGATCAGCGCGGGGCTTTTTTCCGGGGCCGGGGCGGCCTCGTTGTTGAGCCGCTAGAGGTCCGTCAGTTTGACGAAGTACACCGTGGCGCTGTTGGAGCGGGTGTCATGATGTATGCCCGCGACGATCCTGACCAGGCGCCCCTCTGCCAGCGCCCGGAGGACCGACTGGTGCGCTTGCGCCCGCCCCAGGACCTTCGACCCGGCGTTGCTGCGCAGCCAGGCGTCGGAGAGTTGCACCAGGCGTCCCGAGCCCAGGGCAATGCTCGGTGTTTCGGTCCAGCGCGTCAGCACGTAATACAGGTTGTTCGACTTCGGATGGGTGCAGACAAAGTTGACCAGGGTGGCCGGGCTGCCTTTGCGCAGCGTCTGCAGCACAAACCCCTGCCGCTCCAGCACTGACCTCACAGCGGCTTGCGCCGCAAGGGGCCGGGCGTTGTCCAGTGCCCTCGCCGTATGGGCGAATAACCTCGGATCAAGGGCGGTTGGCAACTGGAAGTCCACACGCTCCAGGCCCGGCGCTTGCCCTGCATGACCAATATTGACACTGACCTGGCGCCTTCTTGAAATAGGCCTGAGCAGGCGTAACAAATCATCCGTTTGCCCAGCCAGTGCGGGCGCAGGTGGCAGCCAGTCATCCAGCGTGGCGCGGATATTGAGGATCCGGGTTGCAGTCATCGAGCGTCCGGAATCCGCCAACTCAATCAGGCGCTCCGTCACAAAGCGCTGGCTGGCCTGGGTCAAGCCGGGGAACGCCATGCCCACCGACGTTGACAAGGGATGGCTGAACAACGGTTCGCGAGGGACCCACACCTGATCCGCGCCCCAGGTGGCCGGTATGGGTTGCTCGCTGACCACGCCAGGTATCAACCAGCGGCCCAGCTCATCCCGGGCGGGAGCGTAGGGCAACTCGGGAGCTCTTAAAAAGATCACGCCGTCCGGTACCGTCGAACCAGTGGGCAGCAGTTCGTAGTAATGGCTACCCAGTTTTACCGCGTCGTAGCCGGGCGCACCCGGTACCCGATGCAAGCGGCGTGACGCCGAAATATCCAGTACCGCCTGCTCGTTGAGGTGGCGGCCCCAGGGGTGCCAGTGGGTGGAGGCCAATGGTGGTTGCCGCTCCACCCGTTCGACAGGGGAGGCCGATGGCGCCACCCACTCTGTACCACCCGCCGGCGCTTCCCATGGACGCCGTATACCGGAGCTTGGGCCTGCACGAGGCGCTGGCGGCGCATCGGCGCCCAGCAGCCATTCGCCAGGCTCCTCGATGGACAGCAACAGTTCGTTCTGGCCGCTGTCCCCGGCATTTTTCAAGCGCAATGCTGGCTCGTTCCGGCGTCGATAAACCGGATAGGCATGGCTGCCCTCGACCACGAACTGCTCGCCGCCCTTCACATGGCTGCCTTTGTTGATAGGCCCGTGCAAGGCCACCGCGCCTTCCGGCGTGAGGTCCTTGCGATAGCCCTCAAACCCCTTGAAGCCTCGGGCTACAGGCGGTAATCCGGAACTCATGCCATAGGCCCGTTGCGGGCGGCGGATCACGTTCAAGGCCGACAACATCGAGACCCGCCTGACTGGCAACCCGGGTTTGGGAGCCCCTTTGGCCAGCGGGAATGCCGTCAGCGCGACGTCAGCAATCAAGATCAATGCGGCAAAGCCGGTAGCGATGCCATCGCGAGCGTCACCGCGGTGGTGAAAACGCCGGGCGGCCAGCAGCACCTCGTAGAGATTCACCCCGATACTCACCCCGGGGATGAACGACAACAGCCCGCGTACCCGCGCCGCCGATTGCTCGCCCAGGCGCAATTGCCGATAACTGACAAGGTTTCTGGCGGAGTTGGCAACCGCCTGTACATCGCGCTGCATCGCCAGTACCCGGGCGTGGGTCAGCATGCGCAGCAGGTCGCAGCCGGTGGTCGGGGTAATGCCCAGCCACTGCTGCGGCGCCTGTTCGATCTGTTCGCGAATCTCTTTTTCAATCTCCCCCAATGCCACCGCCGGCTGCGCCCGACGCACCCCGAACCAACCCCGGAGCACTTGCGCCATGGTCCACAGGGAGGCATAGGAAAAGGGCCAGATGGCGCCCCACGCCGACAAGACCTGATAGCTGCGGTCAGGCTTGCCACGGGTAGGCCGAACCGCCACCGGGTAGCTTTCCAGGGCTTGTGCCTCCCAGCCGGGAGCGATGGATTGAGCCAGTACTTCAAGGTTTCCAGGGCTCAGCGCCGCCGTCATTAATGCTTGCCGCGCCGCTGCCACACTGTCGTGCTCGGTCAGCGGTGGATAGCCCTTCACCGCCGGCCAGTAGAGCAGTGTCTTGCCCAGCACTCGGTCATCAATCACCAGCACCCCGGCGACATGCCGCGGCTGCTCCAGGGTGAGTGCCGCCAGATGCACACAGCACAGTTGTAAGTGATGACCATTTTTCTTCAAGTCCTCGGGCGTCCTGGCCGCCAGGGCCGTGGAGAACGCACTCAACGCACCCTCGCTCAAGCCTTGCTGTTGAGCGCTGAAATGATCCCGCCGCGCACGCTGCAACCACGGG
Organism: Pseudomonas sp. BIGb0558; assembly: GCF_024807515.1. Taxonomy (NCBI): domain Bacteria; kingdom Pseudomonadati; phylum Pseudomonadota; class Gammaproteobacteria; order Pseudomonadales; family Pseudomonadaceae; genus Pseudomonas; species Pseudomonas sp. BIGb0558. The sequence continues at coordinate 47,111 of NZ_JANUEW010000014.1, read as the reverse complement.
CGCTCCAGCAGCGCAGTGGACAAGCTGGCCGGTGCCCCGCTGGCATCCGGATAGAACGTGCGGGCAATCAATCGCTCGTATTGGCCCCCCAGGTCCAGGCCGGCGATCAGCCGGGTCAAGTCCTCAGCCGGCAGATGCTGCGCCCACAAGGGCTCAAGGTAGCGGCTGTAGTGCAGGCGCTGGCGCGTCCAGGGCGCGTCGGCATCCAGGTTGTGCAAGGCCAATTGCAACAGGCTGTAGGTATGCCGCTCCTGGCTGACCACCGTCCGAACCCCGGAATCCCCGGCTGGACGCTGTGGATGAGATTCCCAATGGGTGCTGACATCGTCGGGCATATCTAGGAACGGCGTGGCGATATCCAGCTGCAAGGGCAACCCTTCGCGAATTAATGCCTCGACCAGGGTCTTGCGGGCGAATGCCTCAAGGCTCGGCAGCACACGCCCCAGTTCCTGCTCAAGAGCACTGGCACTGGCCAGGTAATGCGTGTGCAGACGCTGATAGCGCTTGCGCAGCGGGCGCGAAGCACTCGCAAGCCACGCCGGCAATGTGTTGGCCTGGGCCACCGCCAGGCGCAACACACTGATATTGGCGAACGCCTGGGCACGCGCGGTGCTGAGGGGCAGGCGCAGGCTGTCGGCCAGCTCGCGGGCGAGCAAGGTGCGTGTCAGCGCCAGGTCGGTGACCTCGCTGAACGGTCGCCCGCCCTGGCCTACCCAACGGTCGGTCTGCGCGTAGCGATTGATCTGTTCCTTGAACGGATCGGACAACACGTTGCCTTCCATCGCCTCGTAGTACACGAGTGTCGGCTCGCTGGCCGCCAGTGCCCGGATCAGCTCGCGGGCTTCGCGCCGTTGATCCTGCGGGATGCAGTGCCAGAGCATCGAACCGTCCGGGCTCCTGAGGCTCGCATCGAGGCTGGCGGACAACTCATCCAGCGAGCCGAAGGCCTGAAAGCCACCGTACTTTCCAGGCACCTGGAGCACTACAGGGTGCGGGCGATCAGCCTGGCTGACGGCTTCCCGGGTGGTGACGACCAGCACCCCGAGCAATCGGTAGAGCGGCTGCCGCGCGCGCCCGATGGACAGTTGCAGGACCCGGGTGGTGCTGGCCGCCCGGTCGCTGGCGAGTGGCGCTGTGTACACCTCGGTCAGCAACGTGCGCTCGACCTCATCCAGTAATCCCAGCCGATAGTAAAGGTGCGCGTCTTTGATCAAGGCCAAACGCTGGGCATTGAGGCGTTGTACGCCCCGACTGGCGATCGAGCCGGGCTCTTTTTCCAGCCAGAAAGCCCTGTCACCCAGCCGATGTTCCTGGCCGTCCAGCATCCCGTGCAGCGTCTCTACGCCTTCAAGCCATTGCCTTTGCAAGGTTTCAACCTCGCTGAAAGGCCGGAAGTCCCGGCTCAGGTCCGAAGGGTTCAGCAACGCCAACAACCCTTGCTCATGACGCCGCACCACCGCCTCGGCGGTGCCCATGGCCAGGCCCGGCGCCAGTGCTGCGCAGATGACTTGCGACGCCCGGCGCTGGCGGTCCCACTCCAGCAGTTGCTCCACGGCTACGCGCAACAGTTCGTCGGCAGGCGACCGACGCCGGGCCTGTTCAACCCGGCGCAATCGTTGGGACGCGCTCCACGAGACGCTTGCCCTATCCACACTCACCCTGGACGCATGACGTGCCAGCAGGCACTCCCACTCGTTGTTCCGCTGAAGGTACAACTGCGCCAACGCACTGTGCCTGAGTGCATCCCCTGCCAGCGCCGGCCCACGGTGTACGCTGAAATCCTCCGCCAACCCGTGCCGACGCCGCAGGGGCAACTGCTGCCAGAGGGTAGCTCGGTGTACACCGTTGATCAGTGCGGGCAACTTGACCTGCATCTGGGCCAGGCTGGCGAACTCATGAAACCCCTGGCCAAGCCCTGGCAGGTAAACCACCTGGCGTTTGTCCAGGGCGTCGTCGGAGCGGTAGATATGCAGCGCGCCGGCCAGGGGCACTTCGCTCCCGGCCTCCGACGGCCACAGCACCGGGCTGACCTGCAAGCGCTCCCAGGCACCGCCAGCCTGCGTACGGGCCTGCGGAGTCGGCGCATCGAGAATGCCCAGCGCCATGGCAAACCCATGATCCGACAAGTCGTACAGCGCATGGGCGAGGTACGCGCGTTCAGCAAAGGCCTCGAGGTGCACTTGCACCCACCGCTCCTCCCGGGACAGCGCGCTGCCAAATGCCAACCCTTGCCAATAACCGGACATCGCCGCCTGAATTTGCCCGGGCAATCCCAGGGCATTGACCTTGTTCAACACGTCGCTGACGCTGAACGGCAATGTACCCGTGGTATCACCTTGAAGGCTCAGGGTCGCGTAGCGATTGATGTTGATCGGGAACTGCGGGTTATCCAGCAGGCCCAGTGCCCGGTCGGTGAGGCTATCCACCGCCTGCGGCCCGCCCGGCGTCACCGGCTCGCTGAACAGCAGGCGGTCGGGGTCGAGGTCGAACGCTTCACGCAGCGCCTTGCGCACCACACGATGGATACTCGGCGCCTGTTCCAGCAACCGCCGCAGCTGCCTGTTGGCCTCGCGGCAGCGCACTTGGGCGCCCCGCAGCTGGTTGATGAACCGGCTGGGCCTGGGGCTTGATTCAATCCTGCGGGGCAGACGGTGACGAAGGCGTGCCAGCTCGTCCAGGGCGTCATCGGGGTCAGGTTGGGGAGAATCGGGGTCGGTAGTCATGTCGCCATCGGTTCCAGATGAAAAACCGAGGGTAAGCAGCGCCTTGATCTACAGGGCCTTACATAGTTAGGCCGATCACCAGGCAAAAAAAAGCCCGCAGTGTGAGCGGGCGAAAAACCAACGAAGAGCTTTGGGGGTGTGAAGCGCGGTGACGACTCAGCTACCGCGATAGGTCGAGTAGCTGTAAGGCGAAATCAGCAAAGGCACATGGTAATGATCCTGCTCGGCACTGATGCCGAAGCGCAGCACCACCACATCGAGAAACGCAGGCTCGGGCAGTTGCACACCGCGGGCGCGGTAGTAATCACCGGCGCTGAACTGCAACTGGTAGACACCACTGCGGTAGTCATCGCCTTGCAGCAGAGGCGCATCGCAGCGGCCATCGCTGTTGGTCAAGGTACTGGCCACCAGCTCAAGCTGCGTGCCTTCGACACGGTACAGCTCAACCTTGATCGCGCTGCCGGGGCAACCGTGCGCGGCGTCCAATACGTGTGTGGTCAAACGTCCCATAGCGTCTGCGCGCCTCCCGAAGTCAATAAAGTGAAAGACCGCACCTTTTCAGGGCACTGAAAAGGCCGGCGATGACTGATTAAGACACTTTTCAAAAAAATTGTACACAATAAATTCAACAAGCTCGTTTTCCGTTGCTGGCGCCGATTCTGTAGGAGCGAGCTTGCTCGCGAAGATCGTCAACGATAACGCAGCACTTGAGGGTTACCGAGGCGTTCTCAGGTTTTTCGCGAGCAAGCTCGCTCCTACAGTGAATGAGGTTTTTTCAATTTAGTTGACCAGTCAGGCAGGTTTCTTGCAATGCTATCCTGCAAAGACCCTGCGGAAAAAATGCAGAAATACAGGCTTACAAAGTGCGCATCAAGTTGTATACAATCAGTCATCGTCGTGACGCCATCCAGTCTTTCCGCTGCCCGGCCGCCACACACACCGCTACCACGAACAAGAAGGAAGACTGCAGTGAGCGCTGACTACCCACGCGACCTGATCGGTTACGGCAGTAACCCTCCTCACCCACACTGGCCAGGCAAGGCCCGTATCGCCCTGTCGTTTGTACTCAACTACGAAGAAGGCGGCGAGCGCAATATCCTGCATGGCGACAAAGAGTCGGAAGCCTTCCTCTCGGAAATGGTGTCGGCGCAGCCGCTGCAAGGCGAGCGCAACATGAGCATGGAGTCGCTGTACGAATACGGCAGCCGGGCCGGCGTGTGGCGCATCCTCAAGCTGTTCAAGGAATTCGACATCCCGCTGACCATCTTCGCCGTGGCCATGGCCGCCCAGCGCCACCCGGACGTGATCCGTGCGATGGTCGCCGCCGGCCACGAGATCTGCAGCCACGGCTACCGCTGGATCGACTACCAATACATGGACGAGGCCCAGGAACGCGAGCACATGCTCGAAGCGATCCGCATCCTCACCGAACTCACCGGCGAACGCCCGCTGGGCTGGTACACCGGACGCACCGGCCCCAACACCCGGCGGCTGGTGATGGAGGAAGGTGGCTTCCTCTACGACTGCGACACCTACGACGACGACCTGCCCTACTGGGAACCCAACAACCCGACCGGCAAGCCGCACCTGGTGATCCCCTACACCCTGGACACCAACGACATGCGCTTCACCCAGGTCCAGGGTTTCAACAAGGGCGACGACTTTTTCGAATACCTCAAGGACGCGTTCGACGTGCTGTACGCCGAAGGCGCGGACGCCCCGAAGATGCTCTCCATCGGCTTGCACTGCCGCCTGATCGGCCGCCCGGCACGCCTGGCCGCCCTCAAGCGCTTTATCGAATACGCCAAGGGTCATGATCAGGTGTGGTTCACCCGCCGCGTCGACATCGCCCGTCACTGGCATGACGTACACCCTTTCCAGGGAGCCGCCAAATGACTGCGTTCCAGACCTTGAAACCGTCGACCCTGAGCCGCGACGCATTCGTCGCAGCCTTCGCCGACATCTACGAACATTCGCCATGGGTGGCCGAAAAGGCCTTCGACCTGGGCCAGGACGCGTCGATCGACGAGATCGAAACCCTGCACCAGCGCATGAGCGACATCCTGTTGAGCGCCGATCACACCAGTCAACTGGCCCTGATCAACGCTCACCCGGACCTGGCAGGCCGTGCGGCCGTCCAGGGCCAACTGACCCAAGCCAGCACCGATGAGCAAGCTGGCGCGGGGATTCACCAATGCTCGAGCGACGAGTTTTCTCGCTTCACCGAGCTGAACGATGCCTACAAGGCCAAGTTCAAGTTTCCCTTCATCATGGCGGTAAAAGGCAGCAACCGGCATCAGATCCTCGCCGCGTTTGAAACGCGCATTCACAACTCGGTAGACGCCGAGTTCAAATGCGCGCTGGCCGAGATCAATAAAATCGCGTTGTTCCGATTACTGACCCTTTAGCAGACCTGGCCCGAGCGGTTCATGAACGCCCAGGGCCTCGCGAGCATCCCAAGCCACTTACTTTAAGGCAGACAAGAAGAATGAAAGCTTACGCCGTACCTTTCGAGAAGTTCGTCAACCTGGCCGACGCACGCCTGGGCACCAAGATCATCTCGGTGACCGATGACTGGTTCGCCGACGCCAACCGCCTGTTCCAGCCGACCCCGGCCGTGTGGAAGGAGGGCGTTTTCGATGACAACGGCAAGTGGATGGACGGCTGGGAGTCGCGCCGCAAGCGCTTCGAAGGCTACGACAGCGCCGTGATCCGCCTGGGCGTACCGGGTTCGATCAAGGGCGTGGACATCGACACTTCATTCTTCACCGGCAACTTCCCGCCATCGGCGTCCCTGGAAGCCTGCTTCCTGGCGTCCGGCGAGCCGGATGACAACACCCAGTGGGTTGAAGTGCTGTCGGCCGTGGAGCTGCAAGGCAACAGCCATCACTTCCACGAGATCAACAACGACCAGGCCTTCAGCCACCTGCGTTTCAACATCTACCCGGACGGTGGTGTAGCCCGTCTGCGTGTGTACGGCATTCCGTTCCGCGACTGGTCGGCCGTGGGCGACAACGAACAGGTTGACCTGGCTGCGGCACTGAACGGTGGCCGTGCACTGGCCTGCTCCGATGAACACTTCGGGCGCATGAGCAACATCCTCAACCCGGGCCGTGGCATCAACATGGGCGACGGCTGGGAAACCGCACGTCGTCGTACGCCGGGCAATGACTGGGTGATCGTCGCACTGGGCCACCCGGGCGAGATCGAGAAGATCGTGGTCGACACCCTGCACTTCAAGGGCAACTACCCGGACACCTGCTCGATCCAGGGCGCGTTCGTGAAAGGCGGCACCGACAGCCAGATCGAAACCCAATCGCTGTTCTGGCGCGAACTGCTGCCGGCGCAGAAACTGGAAATGCACGCTGAACACACGTTTGCCGAGCAGATCAAGGCGCTGGGCCCGATCACTCACATCCGCCTGAACGTGTTCCCGGATGGTGGTGTGAGCCGCCTGCGGGTTCTCGGTAAGGTAGCGAAATAAGCGGCGAACCGAAATCTGTAGGAGCCCGGCTTGCCGGCGATGGCGGTCTCACGGACGCCATCGCCGGCAAGCCGGACTCCTACACAGAAATCACATCATTCAAAAGATTAAGAAGACAGCCATGCGCACACTGATGATCGAACCCCTGACCAAAGAAGCCTTCGCCCCTTTCGGAGACGTTATCGAAACCGATGGCAGCGATCACTTCATGATCAACAACGGGTCGACCATGCGCTTTCATAAACTGGCGACGGTGCAAACCGCCACGCCAGAAGACAACGCGATCATCAGCATCTTCCGCGCCGACGCGCAGGACATGCCGCTGACCGTGTGCATGCTGGAACGACACCCGCTGGGCAGCCAGGCTTTCATTCCGCTGCTCGGCAACCCCTTTCTGATCGTGGTCGCGCCCGTTGGCGATGAACCTGTATCGGGCTTGGTCCGCGCCTTCGTTACCAACGGCAGGCAGGGCATTAATTACCATCGCGGCGTCTGGCACCACCCGGTGCTGACGATCGAAAAGCGGGATGACTTCCTGGTGGTTGATCGCAGTGGCACAGGCAATAACTGCGATGAGCATTTTTTCAAAGAGGATGAGCGGTTGATCCTCGCCCCCCACCAATAAGAGAAGGTCTGATCACTCGACGACAGAGTGACAGGCGAGAGGTAAAGACTGTGGAAGCACATTTGATGGAATGGCTGAACCTTAGCGTGCGCTGGGTTCACATGATCACCGGCGTCGCCTGGATCGGCGCTTCGTTCTACTTCGTCTGGCTGGAAAACAACCTCAATCGCGTCAACCCCAAGGACGGCCTCGCCGGTGACTTGTGGGCGATCCACGGTGGCGGTATCTACCACCTGGAAAAATACAAACTGGCCCCGCCGACCATGCCGGACAACCTGCACTGGTTCAAATGGGAAGCCTATTTCACCTGGATGTCCGGCATCGCGCTGCTGTGCGTGGTGTTCTACGCCAACCCGACCTTGTACCTGCTGGCCCCGGGCAGCAGTCTCAGCGGTCCGGAAGGTGTGTTGCTGGGCCTCGGCTCGTTGCTGGCCGGCTGGTTCATCTACTCCTTTCTGTGCGACTCGGCCCTGGGCAAGCGCCCTGCCCTGCTCGGTTTGATCCTGTTCGTGCTGTTGATTGCCGCCGCGTACGGCTTCAGCAAAGTGTTCAGCGGCCGTGGTGCGTACCTGCATGTAGGCGCCGTGATCGGCACCATCATGGTGGGCAACGTGTTCCGCATCATCATGCCGGCCCAACGTGCGCTGGTGGCGGCGATTGCGGAGAACCGCACACCCGACCCGGCGCTGCCGGCCAAGGGTCTGCTGCGCTCACGTCACAACAACTACTTCACCTTGCCGGTGCTGTTCATCATGATCAGCAACCACTTCCCGAGCACCTACGGCAGCCAATACAACTGGCTGATCCTGGCGGGTATCGCGGTGGCGGCGGTGTTGGTGCGTCACTATTTCAACACCCGTCATAACAGCCAGAAATATGCCTGGACCCTGCCTGTGGGCGCGCTGGCGATGATTTGCCTGGCCTACGTGACCGGCCCAAAACCGGTGGCGACTGCACCGGATGTGGCCAAGGCGCCAGCAGCCATCGAGTACCAGCCGCTGCCGGAAACGGCGTTGGGTGGCGGGCTTAAGCCAGCTGCGCCAGCAGCACCTGCACCGGCACCCGCCGAAGCGGCACCGGCCCAGGCGTCGATTGATTTTGACAAGGTCCACGGGGTGATTCAGGAGCGCTGTGCGGTGTGCCATTCGGCCAAGCCCACCAGCCCGCTGTTCAGTACGGCACCGGCCGGCGTGATGTTCGATACGCCGCAGCAGATCCAGCAAATGGCGCCGCGCATCCAGGCACAGGCCGTGGCCAGCCAGATCATGCCGCTGGGCAACATCACCCAGATGACCCAGCAGGAACGGGACTTGATTGGCACCTGGATCACTCAGGGGGCGCGTACCAACTGACTGATTAACGCAGGACCCAATGTGGGAGCTGGCTTGCCTGCGATAGCGATGTTGAATTCACCGCCGCTATCGCAGGCAAGCCAGCTCCTACAGTTGAGAGTTGCGGTGTGCTTTGACGAATGAGTTCCACCCGGCAATTGAATGCCGAACAACACAACAATAAAAAGATTCGAGGTGTTGCATGTCCCAGTTAGAAACGCAGATTCCTGCCGCGCCTCCCATGGTGCGGCTTCCCCTCTTGCAACTGATTCTGGTAGGCCTGCAACACGTCTTGCTGATGTACGGCGGCGCCGTTGCCGTGCCTTTGATCATCGGCCAGGCCGCGGGCCTCAGCCGTGAAGAAATCGCCTTCCTGATCAACGCCGACCTGCTGGTAGCGGGCATCGCAACCATGGTGCAGTCGTTCGGCATCGGCCCCGTCGGCATCCGCATGCCGGTGATGATGGGCGCCAGTTTCGCCGCAGTCGGCAGTATGGTGGCCATGGCGGGCATGCCCGGTATCGGCCTGCAAGGGATCTTCGGCGCCACCATCGCCGCCGGCTTTTTCGGCATGCTGATCGCGCCGTTCATGTCCAAGGTCGTGCGCTTCTTTCCGCCGCTGGTGACCGGCACCGTGATCACCGCCATCGGTCTTTCGCTGTTTCCCGTCGCGGTCAATTGGGCCGGCGGCGGTGCTGCGGCTTCCACGTTTGGCTCACCGATTTACCTGGCGATCGCCGCACTGGTGCTGGCCACCATTTTGCTGATCAACCGTTTCATGCGCGGCTTCTGGGTGAACATCTCGGTGCTGATCGGCATGGCCCTGGGCTACGGGTTGTGCGGCATGATCGGCATGGTCGACCTCAGCGGCCTCGCGCAGGCGCCGTGGGTGCAAGTGGTGACGCCGCTGCATTTCGGCATGCCCAAGTTCGAGTTGGCGCCGATTCTGTCGATGTGCCTGGTGGTGGTGATTATCTTCGTCGAGTCCACCGGGATGTTCCTCGCCCTGGGCAAGATCACCGGCCAGGACGTCACGCCGAAGATGCTGCGTCGCGGCCTGTTGTGTGATGCCGGCGCGTCGTTTTTTGCCGGATTCTTCAACACCTTTACCCACTCCTCGTTCGCGCAGAATATCGGCCTGGTGCAGATGACCGGCGTGCGCTGCCGCTCGGTGACGATCATGGCCGGTGCGTTTCTGATTGTGCTGAGCCTGCTGCCCAAGGCCGCGTTCCTGGTGGCCTCGATTCCTCCCGCAGTACTGGGCGGAGCGGCGATTGCCATGTTCGGCATGGTGGCGGCCACCGGGATCAAGATTCTGCAGGAAGCCGACATCGCCGATCGCCGCAATCAGTTGCTGGTGGCGGTGAGTATCGGCATGGGGCTGATCCCGGTGGTGCGTCCCGAGTTCTTCGCGCAACTGCCGCTGTGGATGAGCCCGATCACCCACAGCGGTATCGCCATGGCCACGATCAGTGCGCTGTCGCTGAACCTGTTATTCAACATTCTGGGTGGCGCCGAACGCGCTGCCGCAAGCGAACACGCTCACCAACATTGATTCCTGCGTCACAACAAAAACAATAACGATCAGGGAATACACCATGCACGCCATTCACCCGGGGCCGGCCACGCGCCGTGCCCCATTCTCGCCCCGCGCGCTCTGTAACGGCGCACTTGAGCACCAGCCTCTGAGTCAGTATTCTCGGCGCCCGCTCAAATCGACTCAAAAAAAAACAGCAAATGTAAAAGCTGACTGCAAGGCCAACTTATCCCGGCCCCAAGTCCGCAGCCAATGTGTGCAAAAACTCTCCGAATTCGACTGTGTTCATCACAGCCGACGGGGATTTTTTGGCTTTTTAAACACCTTGGCGCAGCTCTTGCTAAAAGCATTAAAGCTGACCGAACAGACGATTTTTGCGGCAAGCCAAAAGACGCCACACCAGAGCGTCCGCTTAGAAAAAAAACCAGAAACCTTTACCTCGGGAGCAACCGAATGAAACGTACTGTGAACAGCCTGATGCTGGCAGGATCCCTGCTGGCCGGGGGCCAGGCCATGGCGGGTGATCTGCTGCAGTGGCAGAACAACAGCCTGACTTATCTGTGGGGCAAGAACTTCACTGTTAACCCGCAGATCCAGCAAACCGTGACCTTCGAACACGCCGACGCGTGGAAGTACGGTGACAACTTCTTCTTTCTCGACCGCATCTTTTACAACGGCAAGGAAGACGGCAACGTAGGCCCAAGTACTTACTACGGTGAGTTCAGCCCGCGCTTGTCGTTCGGCAAGATTTTCGACAAGGACTTGTCGTTCGGTCCGATCAAGGACGTGTTGCTGGCGTTCACTTACGAGTTCGGTGAAGGCGATAACGAATCGTACTTGCTGGGCCCGGGCTTCGACTTGGCAATCCCTGGTTTCGACTACTTCCAGCTGAACTTCTACCAGCGCCAGACCGAAGGCAATCGCCCGGGTGACGGCGTGTGGCAGATCACTCCGGTGTGGTCGTACACAATCCCGGTGGGCAACTCCAATGTGCTGATCGACGGCTTTATGGACTGGGTGGTGGACAACGACAAGAACGCCCGTGGCACTTACCACGCCAACCTGCACTTCAACCCACAGATCAAATATGACTTGGGCAAGGCGTTGCATTGGGGCGAGAAGCAGTTGTATGTCGGTATCGAGTACGACTACTGGAAGAACAAGTACGGCATCCAGGACAGCGGCGCGTTCGAGACCAATCAGGACACGGCGAGCCTGTTGGTGAAGTACCACTTCTAACCACACCGCATATCCCCTGTGGAATCGGGCTTGTGTGGGAGCCGGGCTTGCCCGCGATAGCATCACCTCGGTATGTCGGTTACACCGAGGTGATGCTATCGCAGGCAAGCCAGCTCCCACACAAGCCCGCCATATTCAGTTCGGTGTCAGGCCCAGAAACCGCTTCAGCTCTTCGCGCTTGGCCAGCGCATCCCGCCGTCCCAGTTCGATCAACTCGCTGCAATACCCCGCCTCGAACAGCAAATAGCTGAGCACACCCGCGCCACTGGTTTTGGTCGCCCCCGGCCCACGCAGGAACAGGCGCAATGCCGCCGGCAATTCCTGACGGTGACGCGCCGCGATTTCGTCGATCGGCTGGCTCGGTGCAATCACCAATACCTCCACCGGCGCCAAACCTTGTATCGCCGCATCGGCAGGTAGTACATGACTGAACTGGTTCAGGCGTTCGAGCAATTCAATGTCGCTTTCCAGGCTGTCGATGAACGTGCTGTTGAGCATGTGCCCACCGATCTGCGCCAACGTCGGCTCCTGGCCGGTGAAGGTGCGTGCCGGGTTCGAAGGGTCGTTGCCGCGCGGGTTGCCACTCACGCCCACTACCAGCACACGGCTGGCTCCCAGGTGCAGCGCTGGGCTGATCGGCGCCGACTGCCGCACGGCACCGTCACCAAAATATTCCTGATCGAGTTTCACCGGCGCAAACAGCAACGGAATCGCCGAACTGGCCAGCAGGTGCTCAACGGTCAATTGGGTGGGAATGCCTATACGCCGATGCCGCAGCCATGCATCGATGGTGCCGCCGCCCTGATAGAAGGTCACGGCTTGCCCGGACTCGTACCCGAAGGCCGTCACAGCCACCGCATGCAGGTGCTTTTCGCGGATCGACTGTTCGATGCCTTCCAGATGCAGCTTGTCCCGCAACAAGTCCCGCAGCGGCGAACTGTTGAGCAGCGCCACCGGCACCTGTGCGCCGAGCCCCAGCAGGCTGTGGATAAGAAACCGGCTCGCCTGGCTGATCACCCCGGGCCAGTCGCTGCGCAGCACCAGGTGGCTGCGAAAGCCTTGCCAGAAGGCGGTCAGGCGCTGGATGGCCGCGGTAAAATCCATCGCGCCGCTGGCCAGGCTCACCGCATTGATCGCCCCGGCCGAGGTGCCGACAATCACCGGAAACGGGTTGGCTGCCCCCGGCGGCAACAACTCGGCAATCGCCGCCAATACCCCCACCTGATAGGCGGCCCGCGCCCCGCCTCCGGAAAGAATCAAGCCTGTGACCGGTTCAGCTGGGCGCATTGCATCACTCCATGTTGCTTGGGGACTTCAGATCAACGACGGCGTTTTTCATACAGCTTAGGCTCACCCGGCGGCCGGCTCTTGAAGCGGCGGTGGGTCCACAGGTATTGCTCGGGGCATTCGCGCACAGAGGCTTCGACCCACTGGTTGATGCGCAGGCAATCGATCTCGTCGGTTTCACCGGGGAAGTCGGTGAGCGGAGGATGAACCACCAGGCGATAACCGCTGCCGTCAGCCAGGCGTTCCTGGGTGAACGGCACCACCAGCGCCTTGCCCAGGCGCGCAAATTTGCTGGTGGCGGTCACGGTGGCCGCCTGAATGCCGAACAACGGCACGAAGATACTTTGCTTGGCGCCGTAGTCCTGGTCCGGTGCATACCAGATCGCACGGCCGGCCCGCAGCAGCTTGAGCATGCCGCGCACGTCTTCGCGCTCTACGGCCAGGGAGTCGAGGTTGTGCCGCTCGCGGCCACGGCGCTGGACGAAATCGAACAGCGGGTTGCCGTGCTCGCGGTACATGCCGTCGATGGTGTGCTTCTGCCCCAGCAACGCGGCGCCGATTTCCAGGGTGGTGAAATGCAGGGCCATGAGGATCACGCCCTTGCCTTCCAGTTGCGCCTGCTTGAGGTGCTCCAGCCCTTCGACATGGGCCAGGCGCGCCAGGCGCGGCTTGGACCACCACCAGCTCATGGCCATCTCGAAGAAGGCGATGCCGGTGGAGGCAAAGTTTTCCTTGAGCAAATGTTTACGCTCTTTGGCGGACTTTTCCGGGAAACACAGCTCCAGGTTTCGCGCGGCGATGCGTCGACGTTCACCGGCCACCCGGTACATTCCCGCCCCCAGGGCACGGCCAATCCCCAGTAAAGCCCGGTATGGCAATTGCACAATCAGCCACAGCAAACCGAGTCCCAGCCATAACAGCCAAAAACGCGGGTGAAAAAATTCAGCTCGAAAACGCGGGCGATCCATTAATGATTCCGGCAAAGACAACGGCCGCGCATTCTACAACGGTTCGACCCGGCTTGCGGCTAGCGGATGTTCTCGTTATAAGTCTCGACACTTTTCGTGACAAGCCGCTTTGCCGACCATGAGCCAAACCGAACCGCTAGACCAAGATCCCGTGTTCCAGTTGAAAGGCAGCATGCTCGCCATTACCGTGCTGGAACTGGCCCGCAACGACCTTGACGCCCTGGACCGCCAGCTCGCCGCCAAGGTCGCCCTCGCGCCGAACTTCTTCAACAACGCGCCGCTGGTGCTGGCCCTGGACAAACTCCCGGCCGGCCAGGGCGCTGTCGACCTGCCCGGGTTGATGCGTGTGTGCCGCCAGCATGGCCTGCGCACCCTGGCGATTCGTGCCAGCCGTATCGAAGACATTGCCGCGGCAATCGCCATTGAACTGCCAGTACTGCCTCCGTCCGGTGCTCGGGAGCGTCCGCTGGACCTGTTGGTCGGCGAAGAGAAGAAAAAACCGGAAAAACCGCCGGAGCCGACGATCAAGCCTACAAAGATCATCACCTCTCCCGTGCGGGGCGGGCAGCAGATTTACGCCCAGGGTGGCGACCTTGTGGTCATCGCCCCGGTCAGTCCGGGGGCGGAACTTCTCGCCGATGGAAACATCCATGTATACGGTCCCATGCGGGGTCGTGCACTGGCCGGCATAAAAGGTGACACAAAGGCCCGTATTTTTTGCCAGCAGTTGACCGCTGAGCTAGTGTCCATCGCAGGCCAGTACAAGGTTTCGGAAGATTTGCGCCGCGATCCGCTGTGGGGGGCCGGGGTACAAGTCAGCCTGTCGGGCGATGTGTTGAACATCGTTCGTCTTTAACGGATACTGCCGCATTTTCCAAGCATCTCTGGACTCTGATAGCACAGCGAAAACGGCAAAACTTGTGTAGGAACAATTTAAAGGCGGGGTTTGCCTAGGCAAACCGTGCTTTCTCCTACAAGAGCTGCCCGCCTGCCGCGAGTTTCAAGAGATGTTTTTCAGGGGCTAAAAAGTCCTTTTTCCTTAGGGGTGAAACACCTTGGCCAAGATTCTCGTGGTTACATCCGGCAAGGGTGGTGTGGGTAAGACCACCACCAGCGCCGCTATCGGTACCGGCCTCGCTCTGCGCGGCCACAAGACAGTCATCGTCGACTTCGACGTCGGTTTGCGTAACCTCGACCTGATCATGGGCTGCGAACGCCGCGTGGTGTACGACTTCGTCAACGTCGTCAACGGCGAAGCCAACCTGCAACAGGCCCTGATCAAGGACAAGCGCCTTGAGAACCTGTACGTACTGGCCGCCAGCCAGACCCGCGACAAAGAAGCGCTGACCAAGGAAGGCGTGGGCAAGGTCCTCGCCGAGCTGAAAGAAACCTTCGAATACGTAGTGTGCGATTCCCCGGCGGGTATCGAGACCGGTGCTCACCTGGCGATGTACTTCGCCGACGAAGCCATCGTCGTGACCAACCCTGAAGTGTCTTCGGTACGTGACTCGGACCGCATGCTCGGCCTGCTGGCCAGCAAGTCCCAGCGCGCCGAAAAAGGCGAAGAGCCGATCAAGGAACACCTGCTGCTGACCCGCTACAACCCTGAGCGCGTGAGCAAGGGCGAGATGCTTGGCGTTGAAGACGTCAAGGACATCCTGGCCGTGACCCTGCTGGGCGTGATCCCGGAATCCCAGGCCGTGCTCAAGGCGTCCAACCAGGGCGTGCCGGTGATTCTCGACGACCAGAGCGACGCCGGCCAGGCGTACAGCGATGCAGTTGATCGCTTGCTGGGCAAAACCGTGGAACATCGCTTCCTCGATGTAGCGAAGAAGGGATTCTTCGAGCGTATCTTTGGAGGCAACTAAACAATGAAATTTCTCGACTTCTTTCGCGCCAACAAAAAGCCAAGTACCGCGTCGGTAGCGAAAGAGCGTCTACAGATCATCGTGGCGCACGAACGCGGCCAACGCAGCACCCCGGATTACCTGCCAGCCTTGCAGAAGGAGTTGGTCGAGGTGATCCGCAAGTACGTCAATATCGGCAACGATGACGTGCATGTCGCCCTGGAAAATGACGGCAGCTGCTCGATTCTGGAACTCAATATCACCCTGCCTGATCGTTGATCGAAAAGGCGGTCGCCACGGCGGCTCGGTTACTGGACTTCTGTAGGAGCGAGCTTGCTCGCGATGGACGTTAACGATAACGCGCTCATCCTGAATGAACGTGTTGTTCTTAAGTTTTTCGCGAGCAAGCTCGCTCCTACAGAAACTTCGGCAACCCAGCCGCCGTTGGCGTTTGTTACGAGGCTGTTTTAATGCCGTTGTCCAATGTCCATATCCTTCATCAGGACGCTGCTGTCCTGGTGGTGAACAAGCCTACCCTGCTGCTCTCGGTGCCCGGTCGCGCCGACGACAACAAGGACTGCCTGATCACCCGCCTGCAGGAAAACGGCTACCCCGAAGCCCGTATCGTTCATCGCCTGGATTGGGAAACGTCCGGCATCATCCTGCTGGCCCGCGACGCAGACAGCCACCGTGAACTGTCCCGCCAGTTCCACGACCGGGAAACCGAAAAAGCCTACACCGCGCTGTGCTGGGGCCAACCGGAACTGGACAGCGGCAGCATCGACTTGCCATTGCGCTACGACCCACCGACCAAGCCACGGCACGTGGTGGACCATGAGTTCGGCAAGAACGCACTGACCTTCTGGAAAGTCCTGGAACGTTGCGGCGATTGGTGCCGGGTTGAGTTAACGCCGATTACCGGGCGCTCCCATCAACTGCGGGTGCACATGTTGTCCATCGGGCATCCGCTGCTGGGCGATGGCTTGTACGCCCATGAACAGGCATTGGCCGCCTGGCCACGCCTGTGCCTGCACGCCAGCATGCTGAGCTTCACCCATCCCCAGAGCGGCGAGCGGTTGCGCTTCGAGTGCCCGGCACCGTTTTAAGCTGCAAACCCGATCAAATGTGGGAGCTGGCTTGCCTGCGATAACGGTGTGTCAGCCCCCAATTGGTTACTGGCAGACCGCTATCGCAGGCAAGCCAGCTCCCACATGGGTTTTGCGCCCGTCTCAAGACAGCAGCTTCCCTCCAAATTCTGAGCCAATACGGTAAACTCGCGCCATTGCTGTCTGGAGCTACTTATGCGCGAAGAGTTGAACCAAGGCCTGATCGACTTCCTCAAGGCCTCCCCTACCCCGTTCCATGCCACCGCCGCCCTTGCACAGCGCCTGGAAGCGGCCGGTTTCCAGCGTCTTGACGAGCGCGAGACCTGGACCACCGAGGCCAACGGGCGCTATTACGTCACCCGTAACGACTCCTCGATCATCGCCTTCAAGCTCGGCCGCCACTCGCCGCTGCAGGGCGGCATTCGCCTGGTCGGCGCCCACACCGACAGCCCGTGCCTGCGGGTCAAGCCACAGCCTGAACTGCAACGCCAGGGCTTCTGGCAACTGGGGGTGGAAGTGTACGGCGGCGCGCTGCTGGCACCGTGGTTCGACCGCGACCTGTCCCTGGCCGGCCGCGTCACTTTCCGGCGTGACGGCAAGGTCGAAAGCCAACTGATCGACTTCAAGCTGCCCATCGCGATCATCCCCAACCTGGCCATTCACCTGAACCGTGAAGCGAACCAGGGTTGGGCGATCAATGCCCAGACCGAACTGCCGCCGATCCTCGCGCAATTTGCCGGTGACGAGCGTGTGGACTTTCGCGCCGTACTCACCGAGCAGCTGGCCCGTGAACACGGCCTGAATGCCGACGTGGTGCTCGACTACGAGCTGAGCTTCTACGACACCCAGAGCGCCGCGGTGATTGGCCTCAATGGCGACTTTATCGCCGGTGCCCGCCTCGACAACCTGCTGTCGTGCTACGCCGGCCTGCAAGCCTTGCTCACCGCCGAAACCGACGAAACCTGCGTGCTGGTGTGCAACGACCACGAAGAAGTCGGCTCGTGCTCCGCCTGCGGTGCCGACGGCCCGATGCTGGAGCAGACCCTGCGCCGCCTGCTGCCGGAAGGTGATGAATTCGTACGCACCATCCAGAAGTCGCTGCTGGTGTCTGCCGACAACGCCCACGGCGTGCATCCCAATTACGCCGAGAAACACGACGCCAACCACGGCCCGAAACTCAATGCCGGCCCGGTGATCAAGGTCAACAGCAACCAGCGCTACGCCACCAACAGCGAAACCGCCGGGTTCTTCCGCCACCTGTGCATGGCCGAAGAAGTGCCGGTGCAGAGCTTTGTGGTACGCAGCGACATGGGTTGCGGCTCGACCATCGGCCCGATCACCGCCAGCCACCTGGGGGTGCGCACTGTGGATATCGGCTTGCCGACATTTGCCATGCACTCGATTCGCGAGCTGTGCGGCAGCCACGACCTGGCGCACCTGGTGAAGGTGTTGAGTGCGTTTTACGCAAGTCGTGATTTGCCATAATTGGCAGGCTGAAACCCATCAACTGTAGGAGCCGTGCTTGCCCGCGATGGCGTCGGCACAGTCAACATGTATGTTGGCTGGCCCACCGCTATCGCAGGCAAGCCAGCTCCCACAGTTGATCTTCATTGTTTGATAGATCGGGCTCAGTTCAACACTTCACTCAACGGAATGAAGTTGACCCGGTCACCGATCGTAAGCGTCGTCCCTTCCAACACTTCCACCAACCCCTCGGCCCACGCCGCACTGCGCAGCACACCCGAGCTCTGGTTGCGGTAAATGATCGCCTTGCCCTGCTCCAGCCGACCGCGCAGGTACTCGCGACGATTCCCCGGCTTGGCCCACACAAACCCCACCGGCACTTCAACGCGCAACGGTGCCACGTCCTGCACGCCCTGGCGACGCAACAGGTAAGGCCGCGCCAGCAAGGCGAAGGTCACCAGCGTCGACGCCGGGTTGCCCGGCAAACCGATCACCGGTACGCCACGGAAATGCCCGAACGTCAGCGGCTTGCCCGGCTTGATCGCCAGCTTCCACAGCGCCAGTTCGCCCTCTTCGCGCAGGGCAATCCCGAGGAAGTCCGCCTCGCCCACCGACACACCGCCGGTGGACAAAATCAGGTCCACCGAGCCCAGCGCGCCCATGCGCTCGCGGGTTTGTTCCAGGTCGTCCGGCAGGATCCCGGCGTCCACCACTTCGCAGCCCAGGCGTTCGAGCCAGCTGCACAGTACCCGGCGATTGCTGTTGTAGATCTGCCCGGGACCCAGCGGCAGGCCCGGCTCGATCAACTCGTCGCCGGTGGACAGCACGGCCACCCGGGCACGTCGTATCACCTCCAGGCGATCACGGCCCAGGGAAGCCGCCAGGCCCAGTTCGATCGGGCCCAGGCGCGTGCCAGAAGGCAGTACCAGCTCGCCCACCGTGGTTTCCTGGCCTTGGGGACGGATGTTCTGATCCACCTGCAACGCCTCGGTAAAGCTCACGCGCTCGTCCGCGTGGACCACTGCGTTTTCCTGCATCTCAACGCAGTCCGCGCCTTCCGGCACCGGAGCGCCGGTGAAGATCCGCGCACAAGTACCGGCGGCCAAGGGCTCCGGTGCCGTGCCGGCAAAAATGCGCTGGCTGACCACCAGCGGCTCGCCGGTCCAGTCCGCCAGGCGCAGGGCGTAACCGTCCATGGCGCTGTTGGGCCAGGGCGGCAGATCGAGGGTAGAGACCAGCGCCTGCGCCAGAACCCGACCGTCACACTCGGCCAGCGGCAAGGTTTCCTGCTCGCGAATCGGCGCAGCCTCGGCCATCGCCAGCAGTTGTTCCAGGGCATCTTCCACCGGCATCAACGCGCCGGTCTTGCCCGGCTTACCCACGGGATTCACAAGGCTCGGCCTGTTTCAAATGTGGGACGAAGTTGCACGGGCGGTGACGGTTATCCAGTTGCTCGGCGAGGATCCCGTCCCAGCCGGTGCGCACCGCGTTGGTGGAGCCCGGCAGGCAGCACACCAGGGTGCCATTGGCCAGGCCGGCCAGGGCTCTGGATTGCACGGTGGAAGTGCCAATATCGGCCACGGAGATTTGCCGGAACAGCTCGCCGAAACCATCTACCTGCTTGTCCAACAGGCAGCTCACCGCTTCAGGGGTGCTGTCGCGGCCGGTGAACCCGGTGCCGCCGGTGATCAACACCACCTGCACCACGTCCTCGGCGATCCAGTGCGCCACTTGCGCACGGATTTTGTACAGATCATCTTTAAGCAAAACCCGCTCGGCCAGCAGGTGGCCAGCGGCGGTCAGGCGGTCGACGAAGACCTGGCCCGAGGTGTCGGTTTCCAGGGTGCGGGTGTCGCTGACCGTCAGTACAGCGATATTCAGGGGTACAAAGGGCGCATCAGCCTTGGCTTTCATGGCTCGGTCCGGTTGTCGAAGGAACAGCCCGATGTTATATCACAGCCCCCCATTTCACTGCCCGCAGGAGCCGTCATGCCCAGCCATTTTTCCCCACTGCCCTGCTCCGTATTGCTACTGGCCGGCGGCCGCGGCCAGCGCATGGGCGGCCTCGACAAGGGCTTGCTCGACTGGCACGGGCAGCCGCTGATCGCGCATCTGCATCGCCTGGTGCGACCGCTGACCGACGACCTGATCATCTCCTGCAATCGCAACCAGGCGCAGTACGCGGCCTACGCCGATCAAGTGGTCGGCGATGACAGCCCGGACTTCCCCGGCCCGCTTGCCGGCATCCGCGCAGGACTGGCAGCGGCGCGGCACGGGCATCTGCTGGTATTGCCGTGCGATGTGCCGCAAATCGATGAGCGATTGCTCGCCGACCTGCTCCACACGGCGCAGCAGAACCCGTTGCTGCCGGTAATGGTGCGCCACGGCGATTTCTGGGAGCCGTTGCTCTGTGTGATACCCACTCTGCTACATGAAACTTTCGAACAGGCCTGGGAGGCCGGCGAGCGCAGCCCGCGCCAGATCATGCAGGCGCTGGGCGCCAAGGCCCTGGATTGCCCCTCGAACGACCCGCGCCTGGCCAACTTCAACACACCTGAGTTGTTGCACCAGCCACCCAGCGTGTCAGAATGAGCGTCGCACAAGGAACTTTGCCGACGTTGCACACGTCACAAGGTCAGTACTCAAAAAAGCATTCTCTCGGAGACAAACTCATGACTCAACGGACCATCGCCGCTCTCATGCTTGCACTGGGCCTCGCTACCCTTGCCGGTTGCGCCTCGCCTACAGTGATCACCCTGAATGACGGTCGCGAAATCCAGGCCGTCGACACTCCTAAATTCGACAAGTCCACCGGCTTCTATGAATTTGAACAGCTGGATGGCAAGCGCACCCAGATCAACAAGGATCAGGTTCGCACCGTTAAAGACCTGTAAGTCTTAACGCCGGATACGAAAAAGCCCGCTTGATGCGGGCTTTTTCGTGCCTGGGGTTTACCAGCCCAGGCTGATCTCGCTGCGAAAACTGCGCTCCTGGCCAGTGACCGGGTCGATGAACCGCACGCCCTGGGCCAGCAGCTTGAGCGGATTGGCGTAGTCGTCCTCGGCATCCTGGATGACGTCGGGGTAGAACGGATCGTTGCAGATACTCGCCCCCAGCGCCGTCATGTGTACCCGCAACTGATGCTTCTTGCCGGTCACCGGGAACAGGCCGTAGCGCCACAGGTCGCCGTTCTTTTCCCGCACCTCGAGCGCCGTCTCGGTGTTGCTCGCCCCCTCTCCTTCCTGCATGCGAAAGAATGGCTCGCCATCCACCAGCCGGCTTTTATGCACCAACGGAAAGGTCAGCCCAGGCAATGCCGGGGCGATGGCTTCGTAGAACTTGTCGATCTTGCGCGTGGGAAACAGCTGTTGATACGCCGAACGGGTCTGGGGGTTGGCCGAAAACAGCACCAGCCCGGCGGTATGCCGATCGATGCGATGCAGCGGCACCAGGGCCGGGTTGTCCAGGCGACGGATCAAGCGCCGCAACAGGGTCTGCTCGACGTACTCACCGGCGGGCGTTACCGGCAGGAAATGCGGTTTGTCGGCCACCACCAGGTGTTCGTCGGCGTACAGGATGGTCTCCTGCACCGGGATCACTTTCTCGTTCGGCACTTCGCGAAAGTAGTAGATGCACAGGCCTTCGCGGTAGGCCAGGTGCTGGCTGATGGGCGTGCCGTTGATGTCCAGCACCCGGCCCCGGGCGATGCGGTCCAGCCAGTGCTCACGGCTGATGGCCTGGAAGTGCTCGCAGAGGCAATCCAGCACGGTCGCCCAATTGCCCGGGGGCAGGTACAAGGTGCTGGCTTGATGCTGGGCAGCGGAAAAAACGGACATGGGCAGGCTCAGAGCTTGGAAATACAGGCGGGCATTATCCCGCATGCAGCCGGATCAGGCCCAGCACAGATTCACGCCTTGGCCAATTCCGCGCGCAACACCGGCGATGCACTGGCCGCCTCGGTGAATTCCTTGAGCCAACGCAACACATCCACCGCTTCCCAGCGGCCTGGGTCATAAAGCGCGTAGAGCAAGCCCTGATAACCCACTACATCCAACTGCTTGTGATAACCGGCGCGCTGGAACAACGCCTCGATCTCGGCAAAGCAGGTATTGAAATGCACTTTGTTAAACGGTGTCTTGCCTTCCGTGACCAGGCC
Organism: Pseudomonas sp. BIGb0558; assembly: GCF_024807515.1. Taxonomy (NCBI): domain Bacteria; kingdom Pseudomonadati; phylum Pseudomonadota; class Gammaproteobacteria; order Pseudomonadales; family Pseudomonadaceae; genus Pseudomonas; species Pseudomonas sp. BIGb0558. The sequence continues at coordinate 25,344 of NZ_JANUEW010000014.1, read as the reverse complement.
ATCGAGGCGCAGCTCGTTCACCGCGTCGCGCACGACGTCGGCGGACATGCGATTGACGCTGCTTTTCAGTTGTTCAACATTCACCACGGGCGTTCCCTCTCATTCAATCGCTGTACAAACATACAGTAACCGAATAATCGAGAACTCGCCATCGCCGAGTGCTAGAGCAGGAAGGTCACCACCTGCGCTTCATCGAACGGCCAATCCAGCTCGGCGCCCGTATCCACCCGGCGCAGCACCGGAATCCGCAGGCCGTAGGCTTCGAACAGGGACTCGGAATCGGCGATATCCACCAACTCCACCAGCAGGCCGTGTTCGACCAACGGCATGATTTCGGCTTCGGCAAACTCACAAAGATGGCAGCCCAGGGTGCCGAACAACTGACATTCAGGAAGCATGGCAAAGGGTCCGGGAAGAATCAGGCGCCTATTCTAACAGCGTCGGGGCACCGCAAAAGCCTGATCCAGATCACCATGGCGTATAACTGATTCAGCGACTCTCGCGACTTTTTTCCCCTGATACCTGCAATGGAGCTGCGCGTGTTTGCCAACCTGCTGATTATCCTGGCCTCCTCTCTCGTGGTAATTGCGCTGTTTCGTCGCCTGCAACTGCCCCCGGTGCTGGGCTATCTGTGTGTTGGCCTGGCCGTAGGCCCCACCGCCCTGGACTGGGTCAATGACAGCGAAGAGCTGCCAGACCTTGCCGAACTGGGGGTGGTCTTCCTGCTGTTTTCCCTGGGCCTGGAGTTTTCCCTGAGCAAAATGCTCAGCCTGCGCCGGGTGGTGTTTGGCCTGGGCAGCCTGCAGGTGCTGTGCTGCGGGTTACTGTTGGGGGGCTTGCTGGCGCTGTTCGGCCTGTCGCCGACTACTGCCCTGTTGCTCGGTGCCGGCCTGGCGTTGTCGTCCACTGCGATCGTCAGCAAAGAGCTGACCAGCCTCGGCGAAATCTTCAGCAGCCACGGCCAGAATGCGATCGGGGTATTGCTGTTCCAGGACGTGGTTGCCGTGTTGCTGCTGACCCTGGTACCGGTGTTCGCCGGCAACAGCGAGCAAGCCTGGTACTGGGCGTTGCCGTTGACCCTGGGCAAAACCGTGGTGCTGTTCCTCGGCCTGCTGCTGGCCAGCCGCTGGTTGCTGCCGCGGCTGTTCCGTGAAGTGGCGGCCTCCCACTCGGCGGAATTATTCGTACTGCTGGCACTGGTCATTGTGCTGCTCACCGCCTGGCTGACGCACCTGCTGGGCCTGTCCCCGGCGCTGGGCGCCTTTCTCGCCGGGATGCTGCTGGGGGAAAGCCATTACCGCCACCAGATCGAAGCCGATATCCGGCCGTTTCGCGACATCCTGCTGGGTTTGTTTTTCGTCAGTATCGGCATGCTGATCGACCTGCAACTGTTCATCAGCCACAGCCTGTTGATTCTTGGCCTGACCCTCGCCCTGATGTTGATCAAAGGCTGCGTGGTCGCCCTGCTGGTGCAATTGCGCGGCAGCGACGGCGAAACCGCCTGGCGCAGCGGCCTGGCCTTGGCCCAGGGCGGTGAATTCTGTTTCGCCTTGATGGCGCAAATGCAGCAGAGCCGCCTGCTGCCCGCCGACATCAGTGGCCTGTTGCTGGCCGCCACGTTCTGCTCGATGCTGCTCACCCCGCTGCTGCTCAGGGCTGCACCCGCCATCGCCCTGCGCCTGCACCACAAGCCCAACCAGCAAGTGCAGCTTGAAGAGATAACCGCCCTCAACGCCGAGCTGCGAGGCCATGCGGTGATCTGCGGTTATGGCCGAGTTGGCCAGTCCATCGGACGATTCCTGTACCGCGAACAACAGGCCTTCATCGCCCTGGATGACGACCCGGAGCGGGTCCAGGAAGCCGCCAGCGAAGACAGCGCCGTGCACTACGGCGACTGCCGCCGTGGCGCCCTGCTCAGCGCTGTCGGCCTGGAACGTGCGCGCCTGGTGGTGATTGCGGTGGACAACAGCGACGTCGCCCTGACCGTGCTCAACGAAGCACGGCGCCTCAACCCGAAGGTGCCGATCCTGGTGCGCACCCGCGACGACAGTCAGTTGGCCGAACTGAAAGCCGCCGGCGCCACTGAAGTGGTGCCCGAGTTACTGGAATCGAGTTTGATGCTCGCCTCCCATGCGCTGATCCTGCTGGGGTTGTCGGAGCAGCAGGTAAAGTGCCGCGTGGATGAAGTGCGGCAAAGCCGGTATCGGCTGCTGCATGGCTGCAACCCGAACGAAGGTGACTCCTCCCTCAATCCTGACTGACGGCGCCAATCTTGTGGATCGACAGATCGGCGCCGTAGTACTCCTCTTCCTGACTCAGGCGCAGGCCGTAGACGCGCTTGATCACGCCGTACACCAGCAAGCCGCCGGCCAGCGCCACCACCACACCCAGTGCGGTGCCGATCAACTGGCTGATCAAGCTCACGCCGCCCAAGCCACCCAACGCGGTCTGGCCGAAGATCCCGCAGGCGATCCCGCCCCACACACCGCACAGGCCGTGCAGCGGCCACACACCCAGCACGTCATCGATCTTCCAGCGATCCTGGGCCGCGATGAAGCACCAGACGAACAAACCGCCCGCCACCACGCCGGTCACCAGCGCGCCCACCGGGTGCATCAAGTCGGAGCCGGCGCAGATCGCCACCAGCCCCGCCAACGGACCGTTGTGCAAAAAGCCTGGGTCGTTACGCCCGATCACCAACGCCGCTACGGTGCCGCCGACCATGGCCATCAACGAATTGACCGCCACCAGCCCGCTGACCCCGGACAGGGTCTGCGCACTCATGACGTTGAAGCCAAACCAGCCGACGATCAGAATCCACGACCCCAGCGCCAGGAACGGAATGCTCGACGGTGCGAACGCCACCAGGCGCCCTTCCCGATAACGCCCCTGGCGTGGCCCCAGCAACAACACGGCCGCCAGCGCCAGCCAGCCGCCCATGGCGTGCACCACCACGCTACCGGCGAAGTCGTGAAAGCTGGCGCCGAAAGTGCCCAGCAACCAGGCTTGCAGGCCGTAGTTGCCGTTCCACACCATGCCTTCGAAAAACGGATAGATAAACGCCACGATCAAGGCGGTGGCACACAGTTGCGGAACAAAACGTGCACGCTCGGCAATACCCCCGGAAATGATCGCCGGGATCGCCGCCGCGAAGGTCAGCAGGAAGAAGAATTTCACCAGGCCATAACCGTGGTCGGCGCTGATGACCGCCGCCGGTTGCATGAAGGTCACACCGTAGGAGATCCAATAGCCTATAAAGAAATAGGCCAGTGTGGAGATGGCGAAGTCACTGAGGATTTTCGACAGGGCGTTGACCTGGTTCTTCTGCCGTACCGTGCCGACTTCCAGGAAAGCGAAGCCGGCGTGCATGGCCAGGACCATGACCGCACCAATCAGAATAAACAGCGTGTTGGAACTATGGACGAGGGTGTCCACCGCGCTTTGCAAATTTTCCATGGAGAATGGCAGGCCTGCACAGGCAGGAAAAAGCACCAAAGCAGTTCATGACCTTCATGACGCGCACTAAATTGGCACCGACGGTCCGACCCTCTTTTGAGGCCGTGAACCGCTTTGGCGCAGCGTTCAGGGTGAAAGGCAGAATCCGACAGGGTTTTTCCGCGAATTTTAGTTATTTAGGGTAAGGTTTTTCAGGGTTTAAGCCCCAACCGCCCGGATTCAGCGCAAGGCCACCGGCCTGCGCACCAAGGCAAAGCAAAAGCTGTACCAGACAATTGCAGTGAACCTTCACCGACACCGGTGACTCGAAACCAAAAGTAAACAGACCAGCCACTCACGGAGATAACCATGGCCAGAAAAACGGCAAAGACTGCTCAGGAAATATTGATGGCGGATTTTCAAACCCTGGTCAGCGATACCGAGAAGCTGCTGGACGATACCGCGATCCTCGCCGGTGACCAGGCGGACGAACTGCGCAGCAAGATTCACGAAAGCCTGCTCAAGGCCCGTGAAACCCTGCAACTGACCGAAGACTCCCTGCGCGAACGCGGCCAGGCGGCTGTCACCGCCACTGAGGACTATGTTCAGGCCAACCCCTGGCAGTCCGTCGGCATCGCGGCCGGTGTGGGCTTTTTGATCGGCCTGCTGGCCACAAGGCGCTAATTTATGTCTATCGGCGAATCCGGCTCGTCCACGGGCCCAAGTTCTACCTCACGGCGCCTGGGCGCGGCTGTCCTGGGTTTGCTGCACAGCCACGTCGAGCTGTTTGGCATCGAGTTGCAGGAGCAGAAAGCCCGCACCGTCAGCCTGCTGCTGTTCGCAGGCCTGGCGCTGGTGTTTGCCTTGCTGTTGCTGGTGGGCTTGTCGGCACTGGTGATGATTCTGGTGTGGGATACCTACCGCCTGACCGGGATCATCAGCCTCTGCGTGTTCTACATACTGGCCGCGGCCTTCTGTGGGTTGCGCTTGAAGGCGGCAGTGTTCGATGAGTCCACGCCGTTCCACGCCACCCTCGAAGAGCTGGCCAACGACCGGGAGCGCCTGCTGCCATGAGCCTGACTGAATTGCCGCACAACACTTCCCGGCGGGAGATGCGCAAGGCGTTGATCCGCTTGCGCATGGAAATGCACCGTCAGGAAATTCGTCACGAGTCCCAGCAATTGATGCTGCCGCTGCAAAAGGTCCGCAACATGGGCCAGAGCTGGCAGGACGGTTTTGGCATCAAGCACGCGCCGCTGTGGGGCGTGGGCGTGGTGACACTGCTGGGCTTCCTCACCGGCAAAGGCGCCAAGGGCGGCGGGATCGGCACCATGACTCGCCTGGTGCGGCTTGGCGCCGGTCTGATTCCTCTGATCAAACTGGCCATGCAAGGCGCATCGCGCAAAAGTTGAGCCCGCTGGCTGCATTCTTGCAAACAGATCAGGCCCGGCCCTCTCCATCGAGGGCCGGGCCTTTTTCATTTCCGGTCTTTTAAGGAGGCCCCGTGATCGACGGGCAACCGCTCGCCTGCTTCCAGCCCTTCATCGACACCGCCACCGGCCGCATCGCCGGCGTAGAAGCCTTGGGCCGCCTGCGCCAGGCGGATGGCCAACTGCGCTCGGTGGGTCCGCTGTTCGCCGACCCGCGCACGCCCTCCGTGGCCTTGCGCCGCCTGGACCGGCAGATTCGTGACAACGCCCTGAGCCGCCTGCATGAAGCACCGCAAGAGTGGTTCCTGAGCCTGAATATCTCGCCACGCTGGATCACCCGCCTGCGCCCGGGGCAGGCCCTGCCGAGCCTCAAACAACTGCAGGTACACAACGTCGACCCGCGCCGCATCGTGTTCGAGATCACGGAACTGGGCGGCGATATCCTGCGCCTGGCCGAAGTGGTGGAGCGCTACCGCGAGGCCGGGGCGCGGATTGCCATTGATGACTTCGGCGCCGGCTATTCCCAGCTGGACCGGGTGCTGGCCTTGCAGCCAGACATCCTCAAGCTGGACATGCGCCTGTTCCAGGCCGCTGCCCGGGGCGGCCCAAGTGGTGAGGTGGTACGCGCACTGGCGCAGATGGCGGAAAAAACCGGCTGCTGGATCATTGCCGAAGGCGTGGAAACCGAGGCACAGCTGAATTTCGCCCTGGAATGTGGTTCACGTTATGTCCAGGGCTACCTGTTTGCCCAGGCCCAGCTGGACTGGTTCGCCACCGACGCGTTCGTGTCGCGTTTCGCCCAGCTGCGCACCGGGTATGTCCAACAGAAGCTGGCCGAGCGCGGCCGGATCATGCACCTGCGCCACCAACTGGCAGAACTGATGCAGATCCTGCAAACCTGGGCGCAGGCACAGGCGCCCCTGAGCCAGCTGCCGCAATTGCCGGCGTTTCCCTGGCTGCTGCGTTTTTACCAGTGTGATCGGCATGGCACGCAACTGACGCCCAATTTCGAATGGCACCAGGGCGCCTGGCAAGCCGACAGCCGCTACCTGGGCCACAACTGGTCATGGCGCCCGTACTTCTATCATCTGCTCGCCGAGGGTTGGGAGGAGCGGCGCTTGAGCCTGTCATCGACCTATCGCGATGCCACGACCAACCAATACTGCCTGACGGCCGGACAATTCTTTGATAACGGTCAGCGCCTGCTGTTAATCGATATCGACGCCGTCGGCCTGTAGTTTTTCGCTTGCGAAGGCCTGGCTGAACCGGGAAGCTGGGCGGTGTCATTCACCGCACGGAGAGTACCCGCCTTGGATTGGCCCACCCTGCTTACCCGCGAACGCCTTGGAAAACCCCTGCACAGCCCGGAAGAACTGGGCCGCAGCCCCTTTCACAAAGACCACGACCGCATCATCTTTTCCGGCGCGTTTCGCCGCCTGGGCCGCAAGACCCAAGTGCACCCGGTGACCAGCAACGATCACATCCACACCCGCCTGACCCACTCCCTGGAAGTCAGTTGCGTGGGCCGGTCCCTGGGCATGCGTGTGGGCGAAACCATCCGCAGCGCATTGCCCGACTGGTGCGACCCGAGCGACCTGGGCATGGTGGTGCAATCGGCCTGCCTGGCCCACGACATCGGCAATCCGCCCTTCGGCCATTCCGGTGAAGACGCAATCCGGCATTGGTTCCAGCAGGCGTCGGGGCGTGGCTGGCTGGACGACATGACCAGCGCCGAGCGCAATGACTTCCTCAATTTCGAAGGCAATGCCCAGGGTTTCCGGGTACTCACCCAGCTGGAATACCACCAGTTCGATGGCGGCACCCGGCTCACCTACGCCACTTTGGGCACCTACCTGAAATACCCCTGGACCGCACGCCACGCCGACTCCCTGGGTTATAAAAAACACAAGTTCGGCTGCTACCAGAGCGAACTGCCGATTCTCGAACAGATCGCCCACAAACTTGGCTTGCCGCAACTGGAAGAGCAACGCTGGGCCCGCCACCCGCTGGTGTACCTGATGGAGGCCGCCGACGATATCTGCTACGCGCTGATCGACCTCGAAGACGGCCTGGAAATGGAGCTGCTGGAATACGCCGAGGTCGAGTCATTGCTGCTGGACCTGGTGGGCGACGACTTGCCGCAAACCTATCGGCAACTCGGCCCGCAGGACTCCCGGCGACGCAAGCTGGCGATTCTGCGGGGCAAGGCCATCGAGCACCTGACCAACGCCGCAGCCCGGGCGTTCGTCGAGCAACAGGACGCGCTACTGGCCGGTACCCTGCCGGGAGACCTGGTGGAACACATGCACGGCCCGGCCAAGCGCTGCGTGCTGGATGCCAAGGACATGGCCCGCAAGAAAATCTTCCAGGACAAGCGCAAGACCCTGCACGAAATCGGCGCCTACACCACCCTGGAAATCCTCTTGAACGCCTTCTGCGGTGCGGCCCTGGAACAACATGGCGGGCGTACTCCGTCGTTCAAGAACAGACGCATCCTCGACCTGCTGGGCAACAGTGCCCCCGACCCGTCGTGGTCATTGCACGCCTCGTTCCTGCGCATGATCGACTTCATCGCCGGCATGACCGACAGCTACGCCAGTGAAATGGCCCGCGAGATGACCGGGCGCTCCAGCCCGCAATGAACCCGAGCCCTGGCTTATGGCCAGGGCTGCTTTTCAAAGAATCGCCCTACGCACGGAACAGAGCGGCCTGATCGAAGTTCTTCCCCGCCGCGATGAATAATCGCGCGCCCTGACCGCAGTCTTTCGACCTGTTCCTACGCCCGATGGCTGGCAGGCCCACTAACTTCTTACTACACGCCCTGGTGGAGCATCTTCAGGGCTCTTGTCCATTTCATGGAAAACCCCATGCTCGAACAACTTCGTATCCTGTTGGTGGAGGATCATCCCTTTCAATTGCTGGCCACCCAATGCCTGCTAAGAAACTATGGCTATCACGACCTGACCCTTGCCGAAAATGCCGAACAGGCAATGCGGCTGATGACGCAAACCGAAACGCCATTCGATATTCTGCTCTGTGATCAATGCTTGCCCGACTTGCCGGGGCTTGAGTTGATTGAAATCGCCAAACGCAGAGGCTTTATAAGATCGGCGATATTGCTCAGCGGCCTGCCGATTAATGAACTGGAGAACCTCAAGGCCCAGGCATTCCAGCGTAATTTTCCGTTACTTGGCTACTTGCCAAAGCCATTGAACCCCATTGGGTTGAACCAACTCATCCACCAACTCCCTTCTCCTCCGCTCAACAAAAAAGTAGGAAGTTAAACGTTCCTCCAATACGAAAGTTCTTCGTAATAAAACCACTCGCCCGTTGCCGCCGACTTTCAAATTCCACCCACGCGAAATTCTCACGCCAAAACAACAAACACCCTGCGAAGCGTAATCCTTTGCTTTTTTTAATGTAGGAACATTCTTGTTTTACGTTTGTTCCACGTTCGGTTCATCCTCCTTCATTGCCATGTGGGCTAATGTGCCGACTTTATTTGCGCTTGTATGGAATTTGATCATGAACTCAGTTTTTATTATCGACGACCACCCTGTTATCCGGCTTGCCATTCGAATGTTATTGGAACATGAAGGCTATAAAGTAGTGGGTGAAGCCGACAACGGTTGTGATGCAATACAAATGGTCAAGGAATGTCAGCCGGACCTGATCATCCTTGATATCGGTATTCCAAAACTCGACGGCCTGGAAGTGTTGTGCCGGTTCAACGCAATGAGCACGCCCACCAAGACGCTGATCCTGACGGCTCAGACGCCCAAGCTCTTTGCCACACGGTGCATGCGCTCCGGCGCCGATGGTTATGTGTGCAAGGAAGGAGACCTGAGTGAGCTGCTCAGTGCCATCAGGGCAGTCTTGTCCGGTTACAACTACTTTCCGAGCCAGGCCCTTAACGGCAACAGCAATGAAACAGATTGCAATGAAGAGCTTGAACTTTTCAAAATAGTGAATGATCGCGAACTCATGGTATTACAACTTTTTGCACAAGGCCGGACAAACAAGGAAATAGCCAAAGGCATGTTCCTCAGTAACAAAACCGTAAGCACTTACAAAAAAAGGCTCATGCAAAAACTAAAAGCCAAATCCTTGGTAGAACTTATCGAGATGGCAAAACGTAACGCGCTAGTGTGAGAAATCGGATGCCCAGGCGTATAAAGGACTATCTAATCATTTTGAGCATCGGGGTATGCCTCAGCACGGCCGTGGCTGGCGAACAAACGGTTCCCGAGCAATACGCACTGCTGGGGCGTGCCGGTGCGGTTCAACTGGACACCCCGCTGAATAAGACACAACGCCAGTGGCTGCAGAACAAGCGGGACCTGATACTGGGCACCTCCGGGCCAGACTACCCGCCCTTCGACATCACCTCCAGCGGGCGAGACTATGAAGGGCTGACTGCCGATTACGCCGGCCTGGTGGCCAGGACCCTGGCGATACCGTTGAAGGTGCTGCGCTATTCCTCCCGGGAGGCAGCGATCCAGGCGCTGGAAAACGGCGAGATCGACTTTCTTGGCTCATCCAACGGCTTTGAAGCGGCGAATCCCGACATTGTCCTGTCATTGCCCTATGCGGTGGATCAGCCGGTACTGGTCACTCGTGAAGGTGAGCGTCGTAACCTGGGTGACGGCCTGGCAGGCCTGCGCCTGAGCCTTGTCTACCACTACCTGCCCATGGACGAAGTGCAAGCGTTGTATCCAAAAGCAACCATCCATGCCTACCCGTCCTATCAAAATGCCTTGAATGCGGTGGCATTCGACCAGGCCGACGTCTTCCTGGGCGACACCATTTCCACCCACTACATGATCAACAAGGGCTACCTCAGAAATATCCGCATGGCCAACTTCGGCAAGCACGAGGCCAATGGCTTCAGCTTCGCCCTGCGCAAGGACCAGCCCATTCTCCTGAGCATCGTCGATTCGGTGCTCGATGGCGTGTCGACCTATGAACGCGACAGCATCGCCAAACGCTGGAGCGCCGGCAGCGACATCCTGCTGACGGACCGCAAGCTGCAGTTGACCCAGCGCGAAGAACGCTGGCTTCGGGACCACCCTGTGGTCAAAGTCGTCGTCAACGAAACCTTCGCACCGCTGACCTTCTTTGACAACGACGGCAACTTCCGGGGCGTCACCGCCGACCTGCTGGAGCTGATCCGGCTACGAACCGGCCTGCGCTTCGAGATTCAACACATGCGTGATCTCACCAGCATGATTGACCAGGTCAATTCCGGCGCCGCCGACATCATCGGAGCAATCACGCCCAGCACCGGCCGCGAGTCCCACCTGAACTTCAGCCGCCCTTACCTGGAAAACTCCTATGTACTGCTGACACGCAAGGAAGCCGGTGCACCCACAAGCCTTCAAGAGATGACAGGCAAGCGCCTGGCAATCACCCAAGGCAATCCGCTGGAGAGGTTTCTACGGCAGGAATTTGCCCAGATAACCCTCGTCGAAACAGGTGACACCTTCAAGGCATCGGAATTGTTGGCACAGGGACAGGTGGACGGTGCTGTGAACCCCTTGGTGATCGCCAACTATCTGCTTTCGTCTCCGGCATTCCAGGACAAATTGCAGATCAGTTCCAGCATCGGCACGTTGCCTGCGACGTTTGCCCTGGCGACGTCACGCCACGCCGTCGAGCTGAGTTCGATCCTGGACAAGGCGTTGCTGAGCATTGCCCCGGATGAGATGACGGCGATCAACAGCCGTTGGCGTGGCTACAACGCGGCGTCTGATGGCTATTGGCGCAACTATCACCGCCTGATTGCCCAGATCATCATCGGCACAGGGCTGCTCCTGTTGATTTCCCTGACGTGGAACGGCTATCTGCAGCGCCAGATCAAACACCGGAAACTGGCCGAACGCGCCCTGAGCGACCAGTTCGAGTTCATGCGGGCGCTGGTCAACGAGACCCCGCATCCCATCTACGTACGTGACCACAACGGCTTCTTGCAGACCTGCAACGACAGCTATCTGCAAACCTTCGACGTCAAGCGTGAAGACGTCATCGGCAAAAGCATTACCCAGATGGGCATGGCCCTCGAGACGGAGGCGGCTCAGTACCATACCGACTATCAACAGGTCGTGGCCGAAGGCAAACCGTTGATCCTTGATCGCACCCTGCACGTTCATGGAAAAAAACTCACGATCTATCACTGGATTCTTCCTTACCGCGACTCCATGGGCGAGGTCCAGGGCATCATTGGCGGCTGGATCGATATCAGCGAGCGGCGCCAGTTGTTCGATGAACTGCGCGCCGCCAAGGAACGCGCCGACGAGGCCAACCGGGCGAAAAGCACATTCCTGGCCACCATGAGCCATGAAATCCGCACGCCGATGAACGCCGTGATCGGCATGCTGGAGTTGACACTCAAGCGTGCCGACCAGGGCCACCTGGATCGCCCCGCCATCGAGGTGGCCTACAACTCGGCCAAGGACCTGCTGGAGCTGATCGGCGACATCCTGGACATCGCCCGCATCGAATCCGGTCGCCTGAGCCTGGCCCCGGAGCGGGTCAACCTGCGGGAGGTGATCGAGTCGGTGGTCCGCGTATTCGATGGCCTGGCACGCCAGAAAACCCTGAGCCTGGTGCTGGAGTTCACCCCCGATGTGGACGACACCGACGTACTGATCGACCCCTTGCGGTTCAAGCAGGTGCTGTCGAACCTGGTGAGCAATGCGATCAAGTTCACTGAACGCGGGCAGGTGAAAATCAAGGTCCAACTGAAGGCCACCGGGCACCCCCAACAGATCGAGATGAAACTGGTGGTGGAGGACACCGGCATCGGGATCAATCGCGAAGACCAGCGGCGCCTGTTCGAGCCTTTTGCCCAAGCCGACAATTCCGGGCACCTGGCCAGGAGTGGCGCCGGCCTGGGCCTGGTGATTTGTCGCAGCCTGTGCACGATGATGGGCGGGCAATTGAGCCTGAGCAGCGTGCCCATGGTGGGCACCCAGGTCCACGTCAGCCTGAAGATGCCCAGCCTGCAACCGCTCAAGGCCGTCGATAAACTGGAGCCGGCCGCGACCACCCCTGCGCCGGTTCTCAATGTACTGGTGGTGGACGACCATCCCGCAAACCGCCTGCTCATGTGCCAGCAACTGGGCTTCCTGGGGCATCAGTTCACCGCCGCCCATCACGGCGCTGCGGGGTTCCAGGCCTGGCGAGAAGCGCACTTCGACCTGGTGATTGCCGACTGCAACATGCCGATCATGAACGGCTACGAGTTGAGTCGTTCCATTCGCGAGTATGAGCAGCGTGAGCAAAAAACACCCTGCGTGATACTTGGTTTCACCGCCAATGCCCAACCTGAGGAGAAACAACGCTGTTTCGATGCAGGCATGAATGATTGCCTGTTCAAACCCATCAGCCTCACTGCGCTGGAGGAGCACCTGGCGCAAGTCGATCCGCTACCCACCCGCAACGTGTTTACCCTTCAAAGCCTGGATGCGATGACGGGCGGCGATCCACAGCTGAGCCGGCGCCTGCTTGAAGAACTGTTGAGCAGCAGCCGCAATGACCGGGTAGAGCTGATGGCCATGCTGGTCCGACAAGCCGCCTACCAGGACCTGATCGAGCAGGCACACAAGATCAAGGGCGCTGCCAGGATCATCCAGGCCGATAACCTGGCTGGGCAATGCGAAACCCTCGAACAGGCCTGTGGCCAAGGCGAGAATCGACACGTTATCGAGGCGGGCATCAAGGCCATGGAGAAATCCATGCTTGAGCTGGAGAGGATGCTGCAGATGCAACTGGACGTCCTGGACCGTCTGTAGGAGCGAGCTTGCTCGCGAACATTGTCAACGATAACGCGGGGCTCCAGATGCCGCGCGATGCCCTTGATTTCTTCGCGAGCAAGCTCGCTCCTACAGGAGGCTCACCCCATCAGCAATCGGTCAACCGCAGGAAAATCGCCGCCAACTGCTCGATGCCGGCCTGGTCCTGCGGCGTAAACCGCGACAGCGACGGACTGTCCAGGTCCAGTACGCCGATCAGGCGCCCTTCCTTGACCAGCGGAACCACCAGTTCGCTGTTCGACGCGCTGTCACAAGCAATATGCCCCGGGAATGCGTGCACGTCTTCCACCCGCTGGGTTTGTCGCGAGGCCGCCGCCGCACCGCAAACACCGCGGCCAAACGGAATACGTACACAGGCGATCTGCCCCTGGAAAGGCCCGAGCACCAACTCTTCATTACGGTTGAGGTAGAAGCCCGCCCAGTTCAAATCGTCCAGCTGGTTGAACAGGAACGCGGAAAACTGCGCGGCATTGGCAATGAAATCGCGCTCATCCGCCAGCAAGGATTCCAGCTGTGCATGGAGCATGGCGTAGCCATCAAGGCCGGTTCCGGCCTGTTGCAAATCGATCATGGTTGACGCTCCAGCAATTTGAGGCCCACCCAATAGCGGGCGAACTGATAGGCACAACGGCCGTTGCGATTGCCGCGGCCGGTGGCCCAGCGCACCGCGAGGATGTCCAGCTCTTCATCGCGCTGCCATTGCAAACCGGCCTTGCTCGCCAACTCACCGATCCAGTGCTCGACCACATCCAGGAAGTGCTCCTGGTTGAACGGGTAAAACGACAGCCATAGGCCGAACCGGTCAGACAGGGCAATCTTGTCCTCAACCGCTTCGTTGGGGTGCAGTTCACCGTCTATGTTCTTCCAGTTTTCGTTATCGCTCTGGTTCTCGGGCACCAGGTGACGACGGTTGGAGGTGGCATACAACAGGACGTTTTCCGGTGCCTGCTCCAGGGAGCCATCGAGCACGCTCTTGAGCACACGGTAATCACTCTCGCCGGCTTCAAAGGACAGGTCATCACAGAACAGCACAAACCGCTGTGGCAATTTGATCAGTTGCTCGACCACCCGTGGCAAGTCCGCCAGGTGATCGCGCTCGATCTCGATCAGGCGCAAACCGGCCTTGGCATGCTGGGCCAACAAGGCGCGTACCATGGACGACTTACCCGTGCCGCGCGAGCCCCAGAGCAATGCATGGTTGGCCGGCAGGCCGTCGAGAAACTGTTGAGTGTTACGGGCCAACTGCTCGCGCTGTTTATCCACACCGATCAGGTCGGACAGGCGCATGTCCAGGCTGACTTCCAGCGGTAGCAAAAAGCCGCTGCGGCCTTCGCGCTGCCAGCGGGCAGCCAGGCAATGGTCCCAGTCAACGGCTTCACGGGGGGCCGGCAAAAGGGGTTCCAGGCGAGCAAGTACCGCGTCGGCACGCTCAAGAAAGGCATTCAATCGAGAATCCACGACTATTCCTCTGGCAAGTTCTTGTAAAAGATGGCGTATTGGCAACCCTGAGGCAGACCGTGCAGGGCTGCACCGAATAAAGTCGATTCGTGCCGGGCAAGTTCGAGCCTGTGGATGTTCAGCTATGCTTGCCGGGCGAAAGGAAACGTAAAGTGGTACAGCACCCGATGGATATCAAGTTCGCCCACCGCTTGTCTTATAAACAAGCCAGACTGACAGTGCTGGTCGGATTCGTCTTGGGAACCTTGCTCAGCCTGATACAGATTGGGATTGATTATGCCAGCGAAGACGCTTCCATCAACCGGGAAATACGTGCGCTGATTGAAATCAGCCATAACCCGGCTTCGCGCATCGCCTATAACATCGACGCTGAACTGGCTCAGGAACTGACCCTGGGACTGCTGCACTCCCCTGCCATCACCCGTGCACAACTGGTCGACAACAACGGTTTGGTACTGGCCGATGTGAATCGCCCGCGCAAGGAAAGCACCTACCGCCCCATCAGCGATTTCCTGTTTGGCGCCAACCGCCAATTCGAAGACCGGTTGTACCTCACCCACATGCCCAATGACGCCCTCGGTGTATTGCAGCTTGACGTCGATACCTACGCATTCGGCAGCCGCTTCCTGCGCCGCGCCGAGATCACTCTGCTCAACGGCTTTGCCCGCAGCCTGCTGCTCACCGGGATTCTACTGGCGCTGTTCTACGTGATGCTGACCAAGCCGCTGGTGCGGATTATTCGCGAGCTGAGCTCCCGCAAGCACGAGCGCCTCGACTGCCCGCCGGGGCACGAACATGACGAGATCGGGGTGCTGGTCAACGTCGCCAACCAACAGTTTGAAACCATGGAGACGGAAATCCAGCAACGTCGGCACGCCGAGAACCGCCTGACTGAATACCTCGGGCAACTGGAAGACATCGTTTCCGCGCGCACCACCGAGCTCAAGGCCATCAATCATCGACTGACGCTGTCGAACGACGAACTGGAAGCGGCGAAGATGACGGCCCTCGCCATGGCTCAGGCACGGGCAGCGTTCCTGGCCAACATGAGCCATGAAATCCGTACGCCGCTCAACGGTCTGTTGGGGATGATCGCCCTGTCCCTCGACAGCCCGCTGAATGCCGAGCAACGCCAGCAACTGTCGATCGCCCATGACTCGGGCAAAGTGCTGGTGGAGCTGCTCAACGATATCCTCGACCTGTCCAAGTTCGACGCGGGCCAGCTGGAACTTGAAAGTATCCCGTTCGACCTCGGCGCACTGGTGGAAGACACCGCCAACCTGCTCTCGCAAAACGCCGCGCCCAGCGTGGAATTGACGTGTTTGATCGACCCGCAGTTTCCCGCCCAGGTGCTGGGCGACCCGACGCGGGTACGGCAGATTGTCAGCAACCTGCTGTCCAACGCCCTGAAGTTTACGCGCTTTGGCCGGGTGGACGTGCGCCTCAGCGCGCAGGCCGGTCGGGTCAGGATCGAGGTGTGTGACACCGGTATCGGGATCGCCCAGGACGCCCAGGTGAAGATCTTCCAGCCATTCACCCAAGCTGGTGCGGGCATCACTCGCCAATTTGGCGGGACCGGCCTGGGCCTGGCGTTGACCCATAACCTCTGCGAGGCCATGAAGGGCCGCCTGAGCATCAGCTCCGAGGCCGGCTTTGGCAGCCAGTTCTGCGCCGACCTGCCATTGCCGACGCATTTGCCGGCGACGCGCCAGACACCGTTGTCGGGCGACGTGATCGCAATCACCAGCACCAACAGCGGCCTGGCGGAACTGCTCGGCAGCCTCCTGCCAAGCTGGGGGCTGGCGCCGCGCGTCTACTCCATCGAAGATGACTTGACCGGGCAGACCCCGGACCTGTTGATCACCGATTGCCCCGAGTGCCTGTTTCGCCTGCGCCCGACGATCACCGCGCCGATCCTGCTGGTGACTGCCTACGGCAACTTCATGCCCAGTGAAGAGGTCGCCGCCCTGGCGCCTTTGCAGCAACAAGCCCGGCCGCTGAGCCGCACGGCGCTGTACCAGATTCTGCAACGCAACTTGCGCACCGATCCGGACCTGGTCCTTGACCTGATCCAACTGGAAACCGCCCCCCTCGCCCACCGGGCGCGCATCCTGCTGGTGGAGGACAACCCGGTCAATCAACTGGTGGCCAAGGGCATGCTCGGCAAGCTCGGCTGCGAGGTGATCGTCGCGGCCCATGGTGGCGAAGCCCTCAAGCTGCTTGAAGAACAAAGCTTCGACATGGTGTTGATGGACTGCAACATGCCGGTGATGGATGGCTATGAAGCCAGCCGGCAGATCCGCCGCAGCGGGCGCTGGCCGGACTTGCCGATTGTGGCCCTGACCGCCAACGCCATGTCCGAGGAACGCGAGCGTTGCCGGGCGGCGGGCATGAATGACTACCTGGCCAAGCCGTTTCGCCGCGAAGAACTCAAGGCCTTGCTCGACCTGTGGGTGCCGACTACGACAAGCCTTTGATCTGGCGTAATAGCTCATCCAGGCCGTCACGCAGGGCATCGGCCTGGTTCAGGTCAACCCCGCTGTCGCACAGCAGCCGTGCCTTCAGCGGTTGCACCCGGTCGCGCAGGATGCGGCCTTCATCGGTCAGGCTCAGGTGCACTTCTCGCTCATCCAGGGCACTGCGCTGACGCCTCACCAGGGCAAGCTGCTCCAGGCGCTTGAGCAGCGGCGTCAGCGTGCCGGAATCCAGCAACAGACGCTCGCCCAAGGCCTTGACCGTGGGCTGCGGCATGGCTGCATCCTGCCATTCCCACAGCACCAGCATCACCAGATATTGCGGGTAGGTCAGGCCCAGCTGATCGAGCATCGGCTTATAGGCCCGGGTCACTGCGCGTGAGGCGGCGTACAGCTTGAAGCACAGTTGGTCGTCGAGGGCCAGGGACAGGTCGGTCATTTGAGCAGGGCTTCAATCTCTTGGGTCAGGTCCTGGGGCTTGGTAGTGGGGGCGAAACGCTTGACTACCTTGCCGTCGCGTCCGATCAGGAACTTGGTGAAGTTCCACTTGATGCCCTTGGAACCCAGCAAACCCGGGGCCTGCTTTTTTAGCTGCACGAACAACGGGTGGGCGTCGCCGCCATTGACGTCGATCTTCTTGAACAGCGGGAAACTGACACCGAAGTTCAGCTCGCAAAATTCCGAAATGGCGCCTTCGTTGCCCGGCTCCTGCTTGCCGAACTGGTTGCAGGGAAAGCCCAACACCACCAGGCCCTGGTCCTTGTAGTGCTGCCAGAGTTCCTCGAGCCCCTTGTATTGCGGGGTGAAGCCGCACTTGCTGGCGGTATTGACCACCAGAATCGCCTTGCCGGCGAAATCGGCCAAGGTCTTTTGCTCACCCTTGATGGTGGTGCAAGGGATGCTCAGCAGGTTGTCGCTCATGGCAGTGCCTCGAAAGAAATGGGAAGAACCGAAAGATAGTAGGCAATTTAATTGTGTGCAATTGAATTGCCCGGACTTATAGCTGGGTATAACGGCCCCTGCGGGCGCGAAGGCCCGCAGAAGGCGTACGGTCTAGCGCGGTACCAGGTCCAGGCACACCGAGTTGATGCAATAACGCAGGCCGGTGGGCGGCGGGCCATCCGGGAACACATGGCCCAGGTGCGCATCGCACTTGGCGCAGGTGACTTCGGTACGGATCATGCCATGGCTGATGTCGCGAATCTCGACCATCGCCTGCTCGGCAATCGGCTCGTAGAAGCTGGGCCAGCCGCAGCCGGAGTCAAACTTCGCGTTGGAATCGAACAGCGGCTCATTGCAGCAGATGCAGTGGTACACGCCGTCGGTCTTGGTGCCGTTGTACTTGCCGCTGAACGGTCGCTCGGTGCCCTTGAGACGGCACACGTTGTACTGCTCCGGGTCGAGCATGGCTTTCCATTCATCAACGGTTTTCTGCAACTTTTCCATCGGTACACCTCGGCAACTGAAAAAGCCTGATCTGTGTCTTTTCCATGGATCAGGCGGCACGTATGATTGCGCCTCTTCAAAACGCCAGTCTGGCACCCGCGTAACCGGCATTCAAACGTATTTATGGGTCAGGCCAACGCAGGATTCTCAGCACGGTAGTCTTCACACCGTCTGGATCGTTCATTTTCAGGATCACATCGCCATGCAGGTCAGCAAATCGAACAAGCTCGCCAACGTCTGCTACGACATTCGCGGCCCGGTGCTCAAGCACGCCAAACGCCTGGAAGAGGAAGGCCATCGCATCCTCAAGCTGAACATTGGCAACCCGGCACCCTTTGGTTTCGAAGCGCCGGACGAAATCCTCCAGGACGTGATCCGCAACCTGCCTACCGCCCAGGGCTACAGCGACTCCAAAGGCCTGTTCAGTGCCCGCAAGGCGGTGATGCAGTACTACCAGCAAAAGCAGGTTGAAGGTGTCGGCATCGAAGACATCTACCTGGGCAACGGCGTGTCCGAACTGATCGTCATGTCCATGCAGGCCCTGCTCAACAATGGCGACGAAGTGCTGGTACCGGCGCCCGACTACCCGCTGTGGACCGCCGCCGTAACCCTGGCCGGCGGCCACCCGGTGCATTACCTGTGTGACGAGGGCGCCGACTGGTTCCCGGACCTGGCCGACATCAAGGCCAAGATCACCCCGAACACCAAGGCCCTGGTAATCATCAACCCGAACAACCCGACCGGCGCGGTGTATTCCAAAGAAGTACTGCTGGGCATGCTCGAACTGGCCCGACAGCACAACCTGGTGGTGTTCTCCGACGAGATCTACGACAAAATCCTCTATGACGATGCCGTGCACATCTGCACCGCCTCCCTGGCGCCGGACCTGTTGTGCCTGACCTTCAACGGCCTGTCGAAATCCTATCGGGTGGCGGGTTTCCGCTCCGGCTGGATCGCCATTTCCGGCCCCAAGCACAATGCCCAGAGCTATATCGAAGGCATCGATATGCTGGCCAACATGCGCCTGTGTGCCAACGTGCCAAGCCAGCACGCCATCCAGACCGCACTGGGCGGCTACCAGAGCATCAATGACCTGGTGCTGCCACAAGGCCGCCTG
This sequence comes from Pseudomonas sp. BIGb0558, assembly GCF_024807515.1. NCBI lineage: Bacteria > Pseudomonadati > Pseudomonadota > Gammaproteobacteria > Pseudomonadales > Pseudomonadaceae > Pseudomonas > Pseudomonas sp. BIGb0558. The sequence goes on along the minus strand of NZ_JANUEW010000014.1, from coordinate 6,170 downwards.
CTGGAGCAGCGCAACCGTACCTGGGAACTGCTGAACGCGATTCCGGGTGTCAGCTGCGTCAAGCCCATGGGCGCGCTGTACGCCTTCCCGCGGATCGACCCCAAAGTGTGCCCGATCCTCAACGATGAGAAGTTCGTGCTCGACCTGCTGCTGTCGGAAAAGCTGCTGGTGGTCCAGGGCACGGCGTTCAACTGGCCGTGGCCGGATCACTTCCGAGTGGTCACCTTGCCGCGGGTGGATGACCTGGAAATGGCCATCGGTCGTATCGGCAACTTCCTGAAGTCCTATCGCCAGTAACGGGCATTGCGCTGTACGGCCCACCCGCGGTCGTACAGCGATTATCTGGCAACACTTCTTTGCCCTGCGCGGGCCCCTTCGCCTTTTACACTCACCGGTTCCCCCCCTGTTCGGGCATCACCCTATAATTACAGGGCGGCAAGGAAGTGGAGCGAGACGCCCGTGCCGTCCCGGGTGTCGGAAATTCCCTTCAAGGCTCTACATTCAGGCTGTAGGACACAGTTTGAAATAGTCCCTCGGTTGAATAGCCCCATGCCGCACCTTATATACCCCGCAGTACGCGACATATTAAGCATGAGGAGAATTCTACAACCATGATGCGCATTCTGCTGTTCTTGGCCACTAACCTGGCGGTCGTGCTGATTGCCAGCATCACGCTGAGCCTTTTCGGCTTCAATGGGATCATGGCGGCCAACGGGGTTGATCTGAACCTCAATCAGCTGCTGATCTTCTGTGCGGTCTTTGGTTTTGCCGGTTCGATTTTCTCGCTGTTCATCTCCAAGTGGATGGCGAAGATGAGCACCAGCACCCAGATCATCACCCAGCCACGTACCCGGCATGAGCAATGGCTGCTGCAAACCGTCGAGCAACTGTCCCGCGAAGCCGGGATCAAGATGCCCGAAGTCGGGATTTTCCCGGCCTATGAAGCCAACGCCTTCGCCACCGGCTGGAACAAGAACGATGCACTGGTGGCGGTCAGCCAGGGCTTGCTGGAACGGTTCTCGCCCGACGAGATCAAGGCGGTGCTGGCCCACGAGATCGGCCACGTGGCCAACGGTGACATGGTCACCCTGGCACTGGTCCAGGGTGTGGTGAACACCTTCGTGATGTTCTTCGCGCGGATCATCGGCAACTTCGTCGACAAGGTGATCTTCAAGAACGAACAGGGCCAGGGCATGGCCTACTACGTGGCGACCATCTTCGCCGAACTGGTGCTGGGCTTCCTGGCCAGCTCGATCGTGATGTGGTTCTCGCGCAAACGGGAGTTCCGCGCAGACGAAGCCGGTGCTCGCCTGGCCGGTACCGGCGCGATGATCAGCGCCCTGCAACACCTGCGCTCCGAACAGGGCTTGCCGGTGCACATGCCGAACACCCTGACGGCCTTTGGCATCAACGGTGGTATCAAGCAGGGCATGGCTCGCCTGTTCATGAGCCACCCGCCGCTGGAAGAGCGGATTGACGCACTGCGTCGTCGCGGCTGATAGCGACAAAAAAAGGGGCGATTCAATCGCCCCTTTTTTTGTGGGCGCGATTCAGCCTTTGGCCAGGCGATACACCCGCTCGTCCAGGCGCGTGACGCCATCCTGAACAAACTTCCAGCTGTCCCCCAGGATGTCCTGCTCCTCCAGCACATCCAGTCTCCACTGCCCGCCAAGCAGCAGCCTCACCTCGTCGTCACTCACCGCAAACGGCGGGCCGGCTTTCTGCGATTGTTCATAGTCGAGGGTGATCAACATGCCTCGGCTGCCTTCAGCCAGCACCCGGTTCAAATGCGCTGCGTACTGCTCGCGCATCAGCGGCGGCAAGGCAATCAATGCTGCCCGGTCGTATAACGCCGTGCACTCAGTCACTGCTCCAGCATCCAGCGCAAAGAAATCCCCGCACCACAGCTCGATGGCCCCCGCCTGGAAGACCTTGAACGCGCCGCGTTGATGGATCTGCGGCGTCAGTCCCTGCTCGCTGAAAAATTCCTCAATGGCCTTTTCCGACAGCTCAACCCCCATCACCCGATGCCCGATGCTCGCCAGCCATGCCAGATCCAGACTCTTGCCACACAACGGCACCAGCACCTGCGCCCCGTTCGACACGCCCAGGCCCGGCCAGTGGCGTAGCAGGTAAGGGTTCACCTCGCTCAGATGAAAGCCTGTCTGATTACGCGCCCAGCGCTCATGCCAAAATCCCGGCTCCATGATTCACCCTGAAAATTCGATCAAATAGCGCTAAAACTTATATTAGATTTAGATCAATGATCTGATTGAAGATGGTCCCATCTTAACCCTCAGGACCCGCTCATGCTCCCCAGCCTGTTTATCTCCCACGGTTCGCCCATGCTTGCCCTGCAACCCGGCGCCAGCGGCCCCGCGCTCAAGCGCCTGGCGGCCGAGCTGCCACGCCCCAAGGCCATTGTGGTGGTCTCGGCGCACTGGGAAAGCCAGGGCCTGCTCGTGACGGGCAGCGCTGCCCCCGAGACCTGGCACGACTTCGGCGGCTTCCCGCGGGAACTGTTTGCCGTGCAATACCCGGCCCCTGGTGACCCACAACTGGCAGCCCAAATCGTGGAACTGCTCAAGGCTGACGGCCTGGAGGCGCGTATTGATGACCAGCGCCCCTTCGACCACGGCACCTGGGTGCCCCTGTCGCTGATGTACCCGGCCGCCGATATCCCGGTGGTGCAGGTATCGTTGCCAAGCCGCATGGGCCCTGCCCTGCAGACCCGCGTCGGCCACGCACTGGCGAGCCTGCGGGAACAAGGCGTGCTGCTGATCGGCTCCGGCAGCATCACCCACAACCTCGGCGAACTGGACTGGCACGCCGGGCCGGAAAGCATCGAGCCATGGGCCCGGGATTTTCGCGATTGGATGGTCAGCAAACTGGCGGCCAACGATGAAGCCGCGCTGCACGACTATCGCCGCCAGGCCCCCCATGCCGTGCGCAGCCATCCCAGCGACGAGCATTTGCTGCCGCTGTATTTCGCCCGGGGCGCAGGCGGTGAATTCAGCGCCGCGCACCAAGGCTTCACCATGGGCGCGCTGGGCATGGACATCTACCGGTTCGCTTAATAGCAGGCAAAAAAAATCCCCGAACCAGTCGGGGATTTTTTATGTTCGATCAATCAGCCCAGGGGCGGATCAATCTTCGCGGTAGCGACGCAGCTTCAACTGCTTACCGGCAACGCGAGTGTCCTTCAGCTTGGTCAGGAGTTTCTCCAGGCCATCTTCCGGCAGCTCCACCAGGGAGAAGCTGTCACGCACCTGGATGCGACCGATCGCTTCACGTGCCAGGCCACCCTCGTTGAGGATAGCGCCCAGCAGGTTCTTGGCGGCGATGCCATCACGCGCGCCCAGCGCGGTACGGCAGCGAGCACGGCCTTCAGCCAGTGGAACCGGAGCACGACGCTCACGATCACCACGGTCTGGACGGTCGCCAGTACGTTCTGGACGATCACCGCGCGGAGCGTTGTTCGGCACCAGTGGACGTTCTTTCTCGATCGCAGCCAGGGTCAGGGCCTGACCGTTGGTCGCCTTGCGCAGCAGGGCAGCAGCCAGGGCACGCGGGGTGCAACCGATATCGGCAGTCAGGCGGTCCAGCAGGTCGCCGTGGGTCGATTCAGCGTCAGCCACCAGCGGCGACAGGCTGTTGGTCAGTTTCTTGATGCGGGCATCGAGAACGGCCTGGGCATCCGGCAGGCGGACTTCGGCAACTTTCTGACCGGTTACACGCTCGATCACTTGCAGCATGCGGCGCTCACGTGGAGTCACCAGCAGCAATGCACGACCTTCGCGACCGGCACGGCCGGTACGGCCGATACGGTGAACGTAGGACTCTGGATCGTAAGGCATGTCAACGTTGAACACGTGGGTGATACGTGGAACGTCGAGGCCACGGGCAGCAACGTCGGTCGCCACAACGATGTCCAGACGGCCATCCTTGAGGGAGTCGATCACGCGCTCACGTTGGTTCTGGGCAATGTCACCGTTCAGCGCAGCGGCTTTGTAGCCTTTGGCTTCCAGGGCACTGGCCAGGTCCAGGGTCGCTTGCTTGGTGCGCACGAACATGATCAGGGCATCGAAGTCTTCGACTTCCAGCAGGCTCAATACAGCCGAGGTCTTCTGGTCAGCGTGAACCAACAGGTGAGCCTGTTCGATCGCGGTAACGGTCTGAGTCTTGGTCTGGATCTTCACGTGTTGCGGATCGCGCAGGTGGCGTTCGGCAATGGCACGGATCGACTGTGGCAGGGTAGCCGAGAATAGTACGGTCTGACGGGTGGCTGGCAGCGCCTTGAAGATGACTTCCAGGTCGTCCATGAAGCCCAGCTTGAGCATTTCGTCAGCTTCGTCCAGAACCAGGTGGTTCACGGTCGACAGTACTTTTTCATCGCGACGCAGGTGGTCGCACAGACGGCCCGGAGTGGCGACAACGATCTGTGCGCCGTTACGGATTGCTTTCAGTTGTGGGCCCATAGGCGCGCCGCCGTAAACGGCCACAACGGTAACGCCCGGCATTTGCTTGGCGTAGGTTTCGAAAGCGGTTGCTACTTGCAGCGCCAACTCACGGGTTGGCGCCAGGATCAGGGCTTGCGGCTCGCGCTTGGCAGGATCGATGCAGTGCAGGATTGGCAGGGCGAACGCGGCGGTTTTACCGGTACCGGTTTGCGCTTGGCCAATCATGTCTTGGCCGGCCATGATGATCGGGATCGATTGCTGCTGAATAGCCGAAGGTTCTTCGTAGCCAGTCGCGATGACGGCAGCAAGAATATTCGGGTTAAGATTAAAAGCGGCGAAGCCGCCGGTTTCCTGGGTCATGGGTCTGCCTCTAAGTGCATCCGCAAAGACCCATGCTCCAAAGCTGCGCATGCCGTGTTGAGACTCAAGAGTCGCCCTGGCTGCTTTGTCGGCGGGGATTTGCGAAAACGAATGAATGAAAAAGATTCGTCAAGGAAGAGTCCGCTGTGCGGACGTGCAGCCGAAGCTGACTTCGGGGAATTGCGCTACCTAAACGCGGCCCGGTTAAAGGCCGGCGCGCACTATACCGGAAATCGCTGAAAAAGGGAGCTTTTTTTATCGGAAAACCCAGGTGAACGGCTCTGCATCAAAGGCTTTGCGCATCCAGGCAGCAGGGTCTATTTTTCAAAGGCCCGGCCCTGTTGGTCATGACGCTTAAACGGTTCACCCTTAACAGCGGGCCCTTCGGTCCGAAACCTCCCTTTGCGCCCGAGGGCACACCCCATGAACCAACCCACCAGCAGCCGCGTCAGCCGTGAACAGCAGGGGCATATCCTGTTGCTGGGCCTGGATCGCGTGGCCAAGCGCAATGCGTTCGACCTGGAACTGCTCAACGAGCTGAGCCTGGCGTATGGCGAATTTGATCGTAATGACGAGGCGCGGGTGGCCATTGTATTTGGGCACGGCGATCATTTTACCGCCGGGCTGGACCTGGCCAATGTGGGCCCGACCATGGCGCAAGGCTGGCAGCCGCCTCTGGGTGGTTGTGATCCGTGGGGTGTTTTTGCGGGGCCCCGGGTGAGCAAGCCGGTGATTGTGGCGGCCCAGGGGTATTGCCTGACCATCGGGATCGAGCTGATGCTGGCGGCGGACATCAACCTGTGTGCCAGTAATACGCGGTTTGCGCAGATGGAAGTGCAGCGTGGGATCTTTCCTTTTGGGGGGGCGACGTTGCGTTTTCATCAGATTGCTGGCTGGGGGAATGCCATGCGTTGGCTGCTCACGGGGGATGAGTTTGATGCCCACGAGGCGCTGCGGTTGGGGTTGGTGCAGGAGGTGATGGCCAGCGAGGATTTGTTGCCTCGGGCGGTGGCGTTGGCGAACCGCATTGCTCAGCAGGCGCCGCTGGGGGTACAGGCCACGCTGATGTCGGCGCGACAGGCGCGGATTGAGGGGGAGACCGCGGCGGCGGGGTTGCCGGTGTTGGTGGAGAAACTGTTGAACAGTGAGGATGCCAAGGAGGGTGTGAGGGCGATGGTCGAGAAGCGGCCCGGGGTGTTCAGGGGGTGTTGATTGGGGGGGCGGGGACATATCCGTTTTTTCGGGTGTTGCTGAAATGGGTTCCGCTCTTACAGCGGCTCACTTTTGAAAAGCGCAAAAGTAAGCAAAACGCTCTTGCCCCACCACTCGGCACCTCGCCTAGGCTCGGTG
>NZ_JANUEW010000013.1:0-173084 GCF_024807515.1 Pseudomonas sp. BIGb0558 | reverse complement strand
CCGCCCCCATTGTTCGTGGCGCTTCTGTGGTGTGGTGGCTCCGGGTGTGCAATTGAAAACACCTCCCCCCCCCCGCCCCACGCCCCCCCCGCCGCCAACGGGGGGGGGAAGATCAGGCCTTCGCGCCCAACTCCGCTGACAGCCGCGCTGCGACCTGTTTGATCACAGGGATCAGCTCGGCCATTTTTTCCAGTGGCATGTAGGGCACGGTACTGGCGATGCTGATGCCGGCGACGATTCGCCGGCTGGCATCGCGCACCGGTGCCGCGACACAACGGATCGATGGTTCGTTGTCTTCCAGGTCGAACGCATAACCGCCCGCCACGTATTCCTGCATGCGCTGTTCAAACTGTGCCCAGGATTGCTCGGGGTGCTGCGGCCACTGCAGGTTCTTGCCGCCCGTGGGCAGGCTGACCTGATACAGGCGCTGCCACTCTTCCACGCTGTCATCCAACAGCAACGCCTTGCCGATCCCGGTGCGCGCCAGCGGCATGCGATGGCCTACCCGCGAGCGCATTTCCGGGCCGTTGCGGCCTGGGTTCTTGTGCAGGTACAGCACGTCGTCGTATTCGCGAATGGCCAGGTGGATGGTGTCGCCGGTCAACGCCGACAACTCGTCCAGATACGGCACCGCGAGGCTTACCAAAGGCAACTCTTCACGGGCCTGGAAACCCAGCTCGATCAGCTTGGGGCCCAGCAGGTAGCCGACTTGCGGCACCACGCGCAGGTAGCGTTCTTCCACCAGGCAACTGGCCAGGCGGTGGGTGGTGCTGCGGGTGGTGCCGATGCGCTTGGCAATCTCCTTGAGATCCCGCGCGCCAGCCGCCACGGCCTGCACCACACCCAGGCCACGCAGCAGGGTCTGGGTGCCGGTGGGCGCGGCTTCTTTGACGGGAGTTTGGGCGTTTTCCTGCATATCGGGCCTATTGGGAAGTACGAAAACGGCGAGCATTATGGTCGGTCGCGACTGTTGTGGCGAGGGAGCTTGCTCCCGCTGGGGCGCGAAGCGGCCCTGAAACAGGCGACCGCGTTTTGCCTGGATGGGTGAGGTGTTTGGTATTGGGGCTGCTACGCAGCCCAGCGGGAGCAAGCTCCCTCGCCACAGCAAGCTCCCTCGCCACAGCAAGCTCCCTCGCCACAGCAGGCTCCCTCGCCACAGAAAGCTTTATCACTCCCGAAGTCAGCGCTGTTTCATGCGGTCGATAATGACCGCCAGCAACAGGATCGACCCACGAATCACGTATTGGTAGAAGGTATCGATGTTCTTCAGGTTCATCGCGTTCTCGATGATCGCCAGAATCAGCACCCCGGCAATCACATGCCGGATCATCCCGATCCCGCCGCTCAACGACACTCCGCCCAGTACGCACGCCGAGATCACCGTCAACTCGAACCCCTGGCCAATCATCGGCTGCCCCGAGGTCATGCGCGACGCCAGGATCACCCCGGCCAACGCTCCAATCACCCCGTGCACGGCGAAGATGATGATCTTGGTGCGGTCAACGTTCACCCCGGCCAACAACGCGGCTTCCTGGTTGCCGCCAATGGCCATGGTGTTGCGCCCGTAGGTGGTGTAGTTCAGCAGCCAGCCAAAAAACACAAAGCACAACACGGTGATGATGATCGGCACCGGCACGCCAAACAGCTGGCCGTTGCCAAAGACGAAGAAGCCTTCGTCCATCACGCCCACCGCCTTGCCGTTGGAAAAGATGTACGCCAGACCGCGCACGATCTGCATGGTCGCCAGCGTCGCAATCAAGGCGTTGATCCGCAGCTTGGCGATCACGATGCCGTTGATCAGCCCCACCACCAGGCCCATGGCCAACGCCGCCGACACGCCGAAGAACACGCTGTCGGTGTCGCGGATCACGATCCCCGCCACCACGCCCGAACAGGCGATCACCGAGCCCACCGACAAGTCGAAGTGCCCCGATGCCAGGCAAAACAGCATGGTGCAGGCCGCAATGCCCACGGTGGAAATCGCCAGCCCGAGGCCGCGCATGTTCAGCGGCGAAAGGAAGTTGTCGATGAAAATGGCGCTGAGCACAAAGATGCTCAAGGCCGCCAGCAGCATGACCCAATCATCGAGAAACTTGCGCTGGTTGAAGCCCGGCCAGAAGCCTTTCGCGGTTTTTGCCTGTGACATACCTACCTCTCGTGTTCTTCAGTCCCGCGTACGCGGAAGAGCCAGTTGCAGCAGCCGTGCTTCGTCCGCTTGGTCGCGGGTCAATTCGCCTGTCAGGGCGCCTTCGCTCATCACCAGGATGCGGTCGGAAATGCCCATCACTTCCATCAGGTCGCTGGACACTACGATCACCGCAATGCCACTGGCCGCCAGGTTGTGGATGATCTGGTAGATCTCCGACTTGGCACCGATATCGATGCCGCGCGTCGGTTCGTCCAGCAGCAAGACTTTCATCGGCATCGACAACCAACGTCCCAGAATCGCCTTCTGCTGGTTGCCGCCCGACAGGAACAGAATCGGTTGGTCGGCAGACGGCGTACGCACGTTCAGCGCGCTGATCTGTCGCTGGGCGTTGGCACGCTCCCAGCCGCCCTGGATCAGCCACCCGAAGCGGGCATGGTCACGGCGCGCACTGATGTTGATGTTCTCCGCGACACTGGCGCGGGGCACGATGCCTTCCTTCTTGCGGTCCTCGGGGCACAGCAGCACACCCGCTGCAATCGCATCCCGCGGTGACTTGAACGTCTGCGCTTCACCATGCAACACCAGCGCACCCTCGGTACTGCGGGACAGCCCGGCCAGCAGGCGCAACAGCTCCGTACGCCCTGCCCCGACCAGGCCGAACAGCCCGAGAATCTCGCCCTTGTTCACCTGCAGGCTCACCGGTTCCTGCAACCCCGGCCCGAGCAAACCTTCCACCCGCAGCGCTTCACCGAAGTGCTCGCGAGGCCGGTAGTTGTAGATGTCCTGGATGTCGCGCCCGACCATGCAGTTGACCAACTGGTCGACGTTCAACTGCGCCATGTCTTCGAACGTGCGCACAAAGCGCCCGTCCTTGAACACCGTCACCGCATCGCAAATCCGGAACACTTCTTCCATGCGGTGCGACACGTAGAGGATCACCCGGCCTTCATCCCGCAGCCTTGCGATGATCACCATCAGCCGCTCGATCTCACGGGCCGAGAGGCTGCTGGTGGGTTCGTCGAAGGCAATCACATGGGCATTGCGCGACATGGCCTTGGCGATTTCCACCAGTTGCCGCTGGCCGAGGGACAGGCTGCCCAGGCGCATGTTCGGATCGATTTCATCCGCCAGGCCCTTGAGCAATTCCCGTGCCTTGCGCACCATCGCGCCGCGATTGACCACGCCAAAGCGCGATGGCATATGCCCCAGCAGCAGGTTCTCGGCGACGGTCATTTCCGGCACCAGTTGCAGCTCCTGGTGAATCACCGCGATGCCGCTGGCGATGCTGTCGGCCGCCGATTTGAAACTCACGCTGCGCTCGCCCAACTGCAAACTGCCGCTGTTGGGCGGATAAAAACCGCCGAGGATTTTCAGCAAGGTCGACTTGCCCGCGCCGTTCTCGCCCATCAGCGCATGCACCGAATGGGGCCGCGCTTCAAAGCTGATCTGCGCCAGGGCTTTCACCCCGGGAAACTCCTTGCCGATGCCGTTAAACCGCAGGGCTTCGCTGTTCATTTCCACAGACCAATCTTGCTCAACTCTTCCTTGAAGTTGGCGCGGGTGATCAGGGTGACGTTATCCAGTGCGGTGAACTTGGCCGGCTCCGTACCCTTGGTGACCCACTCGTACATCGCCGTGGCGGTTTTATAGCCGGAGGCGTCGGGGCTGAGCAGCATCGAGCCGTAGAAACCGGTGTCGGATTTTTTCAGCTCTTCGATAGCGTCAGTGCCGTTGATGCCCACGCCGATCACATTCGGCGCCTTGAAGCCGGCGCTTTCGGTGGCGCGCACGCCGCCCAGTACGGTGCTGTCGTTCATGCCGCCGATCAGCAGGTTTTTCGCGCCGCTGGGCAGCTTCACCAGGGCCGAGTTGGTGGAGTCCATGGCGCCCGGCACGTCGAGGGTTTTCTGTGCGGTGAACAGGATATGGTCCACCGGCAGGCCGGCGGCCTTGAGGCCTTCTACCGAACCGTCGGTGCGTTTCTTGCCGGTTTCCAGTTCGTCAAAGGTATTGATGACGGCGTAGGTGTCCTTCCAGTCCCAGTTGCGATGCTTGGCTTCGGTGGCCATGGCTTCGCCTTGTTTCTGGCCGATCTTGTAGGCGTCCAGGCCGACGTAAGGCACGTCTTCCATGGGCTTGCCCTTGGCGTCGACGAAGCGGTCGTCCACCGCCAGCACTTTCAGGTTATTGAGCTTGGCCTTGGCCATGATTGCCGGGCCGAGGGACACGTCCGGCGGGCAGATCACAAAACCCTTGGCGCCGTTGGCGGCCAGGGTGTCGATGGCGGAAAGGGTTTTCTCACCGTCGGGCACGGCGATCTTGATCACGGTGAAACCATGGTCCTTGCCGGCTTTTTCAGCGAAGGCCCATTCGGTCTGGAACCAGGGTTCTTCGGCTTGCTTGACCAGGAAGCCGATCTTCACTTCTTCGGCAGAAGCCAGGCCGCTGAGTGCCATCGTGAGTGCCAGGGTGCCTAGTGTCTTCTTGAACATGAACCACCTCTTCTTGTTATTTGGAAAAGTTTTAATCGTGGTACATCACCGACCGCCCGCCATCGATCATCAGGCAGGTGGCATTGATAAAGGGCGCCTCGTCGGTCGCCAGAAACAGGGCCGTCATTGCCACTTCAATCGGCTGGCCGATGCGTTTGGGCGGGTGCAAATCGAAGGCGCGCTGACGCTCGGCGTGGGGGTCGGCAAAGCCGTTCCAGTAATCGACGTTGAGTTGGGTTTCGATATAGCCCGGCGCGATGGCATTCACGCGGATGCCCTTGGGCGCGTATTCGATGCCGAGTGCGCGGGTCAGGCCGAGCAGGCCGTGCTTGGCCACCGGGTACGGGAAGCAGCCGGGAATGATGTGGCTGGAATGGGTGGAGGCGATGTTGATGATGTTGCCGATGCCCTGCTCGATCATGTGCGGCAACACGGTGCGGCAGCCGTACCAGGCGCCGTCGAGGTCGATGGCGAAGCAGCGGCGCCAGTCTTCGTCGGTCATTTCCAGCGGGTCGCGGAACACGTTGACGCCGGCGCAGTTGACCAGCACATCGACACGGCCAAAACGTTCGATGGCCACGTCCACCAGGGCACGCCATTGATCCTTGGAGGTGATGTCGACGGGTTGCGCGTAGATCTCGGCGCCGCGTTCGCGCCAATGGGCGGCGACTTGCTCGACCTTTTCAGCCTGGATATCACCGATCACCAGCCGCGCCTGCTGCGCCTGGAAGCAAGCCACGATGGCCTCGCCAATGCCTTGTGCAGCGCCGGTGATGACCACGACCTTGTTCTTCAGTCGCTCGCCGTAAGTCGGCTCGGGCACCGGGGGTAACGACAACGGTTGTGCCTGCATCGCTTCACCTGTTTTGTTTTTGGTAGTGAGTGCTGATGCAGAAGACTATAAACCCAGAAACCCGAATATCTCAATATATAAATTATCATCCCATATAGTGAGAATAATCATAAAAAAACGGCCACGAAGGCCGGTTTGTTTTCTGTGGGAGCGAGCTTGCTCGCGAAGGGCGTTAACGCTGACGCGGACAATCTGAAACCCCGCGGCGCTCTTTGGTTCTTCGCGAGCAAGCTTGCTCCTACAGGGTGCTAGCCCTGCGCGAAATCCCTGAGGGCGTCGCCTTCCATGCGGTAGCGCACCCACTCTTCCTGGGGCTGGGCACCGATGGATTTGTAGAACGCGATGGCCGGTTCGTTCCAGTCCAGCACACTCCACTCGAAACGCCCACAGCCGTTGTCGCAGGCGATTTTCGCCAGGTGGCGCAGCAATTTCTTGCCCGCCCCGCCGCCGCGTTGTTCGGGGTTGATGTACAGGTCTTCAAGGTACAGGCAGTTGCTGCCGAGCCACGTGGAGTAGCTGAAAAAGAACACCGCAAAGCCGATCGGCAAACCATCCCGCAGGCAGATCAGGCCATGGGCGGTGGCGCCTTCGCTGAACAGGCTGCGCTCGATGTCCACCACGCTGGCAATCACTTCGTGACGGGCTTTCTCGTAGTCGGCCAGCTCGGTGATGAAGGTCAGGATCTGCGCAGCATCGCTGGGCACGGCGGGGCGAATCTCGATGGTCATGGACTGGCCTTGTCAGGGAAAAGAGCACACATACTAAGGCGGTTTAATGACCGATTGCAGTGCAATTTGCTTCGCGGCTAACCTGCAGGCTATCGACCGTTGAGAATCCCCATGCCCTTCACGCCACTGACCGACCTCGCCGCGACTTTATTGCCCCACGCCCTTGAGCCTTCGGAAGACGGCGCCCACGACCTGTCCCACTTGCAGCGGGTGTGGCACAACGTGCGCTCGATCCAGACCGAGGAAGGCGGCGAACTTGAAGTGCTGCTGGCGGCGGTGCTGCTGCATGACTGCGTGGCGGTGGAGAAGAATTCGCCGTTGCGGTCCAAGGCATCGAAACTGGCGGCGGACAAGGCCGGTGAAATTTTGCAGGGGCTGGGATGGCAGCCCGAGACGATTGCTGCGGTGACCCACGCCATCGAGACTCACAGCTTTTCGGCGGGCCTGACGCCGCTGACCCTTGAGGCGAAGATTGTGCAGGACGCCGACCGTTTGGATTCCCTCGGCATGATCGGCGTGGCCCGTACGTTTTACATCGCCGGGCGCATGGGCAGCGGGCTGTATGACCCGGCAGACCCAACGGCACGGCACCGCGAGTACGACGACAAGCGCTTTTGCCTCGACCATTTCCAGACCAAGCTGCTGCATCTGGCGGACGGATTTCAGACGCCGACCGGGCAACGCCTGGCGCTGATCCGGCATGAGCGGCTTAAGGGATTCATGGACCTGTTCATCGAAGAAATCGGCACGCCATACTCCGCTGCGAGCTAATGCAAGAACCGCTAACCACAGAACAAACCCTCGGGCTGTGCATGGTAAAAAGTTGGCCATAAATCCAACAGACGCAAGGCCTCTTCATGCACTCCTCCCCTGCGGTTGGCGGGAAACTGTTCGCCCTTTTCTGCCTCGCCAGTTACCTGCTTTCCTTGTCATATGGTTCGACATTCTTGCTGTCGCTGCTGATCCATGCCCGTGGCGGCAACGAACACGACGCCGGCAGCGTGATCTCCATGGCGATGCTCAGCACCTTTGTAGCGGTGCTGGTTTCCGGCCATCTGGCGGACATGCTGGGGGCTGCCCGCTCGATCGCCCTCCTCGGCATATTGCTGGTGGTGGCGTGCCTGGGCTTTGCATTGGCGCCGGGGTTTGGCGAAGGGCTGATGTTTTTTGGCTTGTCGCTGGGCTTGGGCTGGGGCGTGTTCTACACACTGGGGCCGATCATCGTGGCGATGCTGGTGGAGCCGGCGCAACGGGCCAAGTATTTCGCCCTGCTGTCGGGCAGCATGATGACCGGGATCGGCTCCGGGCCGCTGCTGGGTCGGGCGGCCAGTGCCCTGGATTTCTCGCTGACGGCGGCGTTCCATATCGCAGCGCTGGCGAGCCTGGTGGGCGTGGTGATTTTCTGGCGGCTGGGTGCGGCACTCAGTCAGCACACTGCGCCGGTGTCGAAGATTTCGTGGTCGGCCACGCGCAAGGTGCTGTCGTCCAGGGCGGTGTTCGCGATCATCATGGTGGGCCTCGGCGGTTGTGTGTTTGGCGGGTTGTCGAGTTTCCAGACCAGCTACGCGGCGCTGCACGGGCTGGACTATTCGCTGTTCTTCCTGGGCTTCATGAGCGCGGCGATTACCAGCCGCCTGCTGATCGCCAGCATCGTGGTCAGGCGTGATCCGTATTGGGCGGCGTGTGTGTTGTCCGGGTTGATGCTGGTGTCGATTTTCCTGTTCGGGTTCAAGGTCAGTGGCAACTTCAGCTACCTGCTGGCGGCGGTCACCCTGGGCGTGGGTTATGGCCTGACGTATTCGGTGATCAACGGGTTGGCGGCCAACGAGGCACCTGCCGGCACTACGTCCCAGGCGTTGCTGTTGTTCAGCCTGGCGTACTTTATCGGGGTGTTCGGTTTCCCGTTGCTGGCGGGCAAGGTCATCGTCGAATACGGCATGCCGACCCTGTTGATGAGCGTGCTGGCCGTGGCGTCGCTCAACTGGTTGATCACGGTGGCGCGCTTGATCTGGCGTCGAATCGCATCACACAAAATCTTACAAGCGACCTAAGACCGTTCGTCGGTATCGAGGCACGAATCGCAAACAGGGGCGGACCAATATCAGGTAAGGACATTAATCATATGGAGACACCATCATGACGACTTCCAAATTTGCCGCCCTCGCCCTCACCGGTTTGCTGTCTGCGGTTTCGCTGAGCAGCTTTGCCGCCTCCACAGGTTCCAGCACTGGCCCGACAGACCCGGTCGGCAGCCCGCCCAACCCGGCCACCCAGGAGTCGAAGGACTCGATGGGCACCGGCATGGACACCAACGGCGGCGCGATCATCGACAACAGCAAAGACCCGCACACCCAAGGCAACGATACCAATCGCAACAGCGGTGCGGTGCCTAACGGCAAAATTGGCCCGGGCGCCACTTCGCCATCGATCAACAAAGGTGATGACTCAAACATCCCCGGCGCGCCAAAACAGCCAGCGCCTTAACGCGCAGCAAAGACGAACACCCAACCATTTCCCAGTGAAGAGGTATGCATGAACGTCGATCACAATCTCGAAAAAGAAGTCCTCACCCGCCTGCTCCACGCCCATCCCAGTGGGCTGGGCAAGGAAGTGCTGGACAACTACCGAGGTGAAAAAGTGGTGGCCAGCGCCCTGGCCACCTTGCAGGACCGCGGGTGGATCAAGGAAGGCCATGTGACCTGCAACGATGCCGGGGAACACGCGCTGAACCTGCCGATCAAGCTCACTGCGTCCGGCGTGGAAGCGGCCCGCAAGCTGGAAAGCGAAGCAGGCCAATAGCGGTGTCAGCGGTGAGCGGCGACCAATAGCATCATCGGCCGTTCCAGTTCTTCGGCCAGTGCCGGGCGGGCCTTCAGGTCCGCCTCGCTCGGGCCCCACTCGTCGACATGGCTCAAGGTAAAACCCGCCTCGATCAACAACGTCAGCAACGTGCCCAAGGTGCGATGTTGCTTGATCACGCCATCCGCTAACCAGTTGGTCACCCGTGGTCCTTCCAGCTGGTAACTGTCCACCGGCCAGCTCTTGCGCCCTTGATCATCAATCAGCCAACCCGGTTGCCGGGGCGCCATGAAGATCGGGTGCTCGATGGAAAACACCAACCGCCCGCCCGGCACCAGCGCTTGATGGATACGCGCGAACAGGCCTTTGAGATCGACGATGTAATGGAAGGCCAGCGAGCTGTAGGCCAGGTCGAAAGTGGCGGTGGGAAGCTCAAGTTGCTCAAGGTCGGCAATGGCGTAAGTGATGCCCGAAGAGGACGTCATCTCCTTCGCCCGCGCCAGCATCTTGTGGGACACGTCCAGCCCCAACACCTGCTCGGCGCCCTGCTCCCAGGCCCAGCGACTGAACCAACCGTAGCCGCAACCCAGGTCCACCACGTTCAGCCCCGACATCGGCGGCAGCATGGCCTGCAACGCCGGCCACTCCGGGGCGCCGGCGAGGCCTTCCACCGAGCGGCCCATCTTGCTGTAGCCCTCGAAGAAAACCTCGGTGTCGTAGATGTTCTGGGTCATGGCGTCGCTCCGTGCTCAATGCCGGCTATTCTGCCGAATCAGCCCGCACTCAACAACGCGTCCACTTCCGCCGTGCCCGGTGAGGTGGCCGGGCCCCAGCGCGTGACCGCCAGTGCTGCCGCCGCATTCGCGCGACGTGCCGCAGCCGTCGGTGCCAGGCCGTTGGCCAGGCCCGCGATAAACACCCCGGCATGGGCATCGCCCGCACCGTTGCTGTCCACCGCCTTGACCTTGAAACCCGGCACATGCTCGGCCTGGCCGTGACGGCTGACCCAGCAGCCATTCGGCCCGTCGCGCACCACCAGCAAGGTCTCGGCGGGCAGATGCCCGTTGAGTTTGAGCAAGGCGCCGGCCAGATCGCTGGCGCCGGTAAACGCCAAGGCTTCCGGGCCGTTGCTGGTCCAGATATCGATGCGCGGCAACAGGGCGACCATCAAGGCCGAGTCCGGCGCCTTCACCAGCGGGCCCGGGTCGAAGACTACTGTGATCGCCCTCGGCAACGCCAACAGCCAGTCAAGCAATGCCTTGGCCTTGCCCTCCAGCAGCAGGCTGTAGCCACTGACGTACACATAGTCGTCGGCACGGGGCACGGCATTGGCCAGGTCTTGCGCCAGCAAGTCGCCTTCGGCGCCGATATGGGAAATGAAGGTGCGCTCGGTAGTGGCTTCGGTCAGGGACACGCACAGGCCGGTGTCCTTGTCATCGCTGGCGGCCAGGGCCATTTCAATGCCCTCGGCCTGCATCGCCGCGCGCGCCAGGTCGCCGAAGCGACCGGTGCCATGGCGGCCCAGATAGACCACCGGCAAGCCGTTGCGCCGGGCGGCGGCCATCACGTTAAAGCCGCCGCCAGCTTCGAAGCTGGCGGAATTGGCCAATACATCGCCGCCAGTGGCGGGCAACGTGTCGAGGGACATGACCAGGTCGACGATGACCTGGCCGCTGTGCAGCAATCTAGACATTAGCGCTCTCTACCAAAGCCGGGCGACGATCAGCCGCGCCACCCAGTACCGCATAAATCCCGCCGGCCACCAGGAAGGTGACGATCCAGCCCAGGCCGTTGTGGCCCAGCCACGAATCGGACAGCGGCCCGGCGAACCAGATGTTCTCGGCCGTGGTGCCGATGGTGGTGAAGCTGAAGCCCAAAACAATCGCGATGGCCCAGGCGCCAAATGCACGCCACTCAACCCCGCCGCGATACCAGTAGGCGCTGCTTGGGGTCACGTCCAGCAGGTCTTTGGGGCTGTAGTAGTGGCGATGGATCAGGTCGACCACAAAGATCCCGACCCAAGCGGTGATCGGCACGGCCAGCAACGAGATGAAGGTGATGAACGGGCCGTAGAAGCTGTCGGCGATCAACATGAAGTAGATCGAACCGGCGAAGATCGCGACGATGTCGACGATCACCGCGTGCACGCGCTTGACCTTCAAACCGAGGGTCAAGGTGGTGAGGCCTGCCGAGTACACCGACAGGTTATTCGACAGCAGCAGCCCGCCAAACGCGGTGATCAGGTACGGCACCGCCATCCAGGTCGGCAGCATGTCGCGGATCGCGATAATCGGGTCAGTGGCCGACGCCAGGTCGTTGTTGCCCACCGACAGCAGGCCGCCGAGGGTGATCAACAGCACCAGCGGAATCCCCGCACCAAAGGCCGCCGACGCCACCAGGCGCACGGCCTTGACGCTGCGATGCTGGTAGCGCGACATATCCGCGCCGGCGTTGGCCCAGCCGATACCGGTACCGGCGGCCATGGTGCCGACGCCGATGATCATCGCGCTCAACGGTGCAGGCGTGGCGTTGAACACCGCGCTCCAGTCGATGGTGGCGCAGAGGAAACCGCCCACCAGGATATTCAGCGCGCCGAACACGTAGGTGGCCCACTTCTGGATCACCAGCAAGGTGGCGTGGCCCAGGCCGGATACGGCGAGGGTCAGCAGCACGAAGATGCCGATGAACAACAGGGTCAGTACCGGTGCACTTTTGGCCGCAACCGGCGAGTTGAACAGGATCGAGCACAACGACAGCAGCACGAACGCGGCGGTGGTGGTGTTGACGGTTTCCCAGCCGAGGCGCGACATCAGCGACACCAGAGTCGGCCCGATATTGCCGCGTACGCCGAAGATCGCCCGGGACAGGGTCAGGCTCGGGGCACGGCCACGACGGCCGGCGATGGAGATGATGCCGACCACCGCAAATGAACCGGCGGCGCCGAGGACCGCAACGATGATCGCCTGCCAGATTGCCAGGCCGCGAAACGCCACGAGGGTCGCGCCCAAGGGCAAGCCGAGGATGCTGATGTTGGCCGCAAACCAGACCCAGAACAGTTGCAGCGGATGGCCGTTGCACTCGCCTTCCGGGACCGGCTCGATGCCGCGTGTTTCCAATTGCCCGGCGCTTTGGCCGGAAGAGGACGTACTCATGGTGGGGTGCTCCTGATGCCTGTTTTTTTGTGGTTGTGGCAGGTTGGCAAGTTGAATCTTTGTTCCGGTCTTCCTGACTCGGTGCGATCAATGTGGGAGCTGGCTTGCCTGCGATAGCGTGGTGTCAGTCGATGATTCATCAACTGATCGACCGCTATCGCAGGCAAGCCAGCTCCTACATTTTTTGATCTGCGGTGCTCAGCGCAGATCGAGCAGCCCCTGGACCAGAGGCTCCAGGTCCAGGCCATTGACGCGTTTGACCTGTTCGATCATCGCCTCCGGCCAGCACTGCATCCCCAGGCACGCACCGAGCATCGCGCCGAGAATCGCGGCGATGGTGTCGGTGTCGCCGCCAAGGCTGGCGGCCATGCACAGGGCTTCGAAGGCGTTCACTTCACCCACCGCGACTTGCTGCGCGAGGGCAAACGACACCACCACCGATTCCTGGGACGCCACGGAGGTGCCGATCAATTCGTAGAGCAGGTCGGTAAACAGGGCCTTGTCGCCGCTGTCGACGCTCAAGGTGCGGGCCCAACTGATGCGCGTGGCGATACGCCCACCGGCAATCCAATGGCCGTGGTTTTCCGCCTGCTGGGCGATCTGGGTGCCGATGTTCAGCGCCTCGCCCAGGTCGACACCGTTGATCCCGGCAGACACCACCGCCGCCACCGCCGCAGCACTGGAGATGCCCAGGTTGGTGTTGTGGGTGACCTGGCAGGCCTGGATCACCGCCTGGATAAACTGCGCCGGGTCGTTGACGTCGGCCGCAATGCCCACCGGGGTGATGCGCATGGCGGCGCCGTTGGTGGTGCCGTAGCGCCCGGATTCTTCCGGGGTATGGCCGGCCAGGATCATGTCGATCGCACGCTTGGTGGACGGGCCGAGCAAGTCCTGCGAGCCCTTGGCGCGCATCACGGCTTCCCAGTCGATCAGGCGTTGGGCCAGTTCAGCAGGTTCAATCTTGCCCTGCCCGTCCACCAGCAACTGGCCGACAAGGATCGCCTGTTCGGTGTCATCGGTGATCGAGCCCTTGGGCATGTTCGGCGCGATCGGCTGATCGGCGTCGGCATCTTCCAGGGCGGTGATCGCACCGAAACGCGCCTTGACCTGCTCGCGACTCAGGGACTGGGTGGGCATGCCCAACGCATCGCCCAGGGCCAGGCCGTAGAAGGCGCCGAGGGCGCGGGTAGTGGCGGTCATGTGGGTGTTCCAAATTGAAGGTGCAGGCGAAAGTGCAGAGGGTCGAGCAGGCTTTCGACGGATTCCATGAAGCGGTCCTGGCGGTCGTAGGTGGTGCGCAGGGCCTTGAGGAACACGGTGCCCACCGGGCGATCGAGCAACCGGGCGTCTTCCTCGCTCAAGGGTTCGGCACCGATCCACTGATTGCCGGTGGCGCCGACGTAACCGTAGGCGGCCAGGGTGATGGTCAGGGAGTTATCGATCAGGCCGACTTGGGGCAGGCTTTCGAGGCCGCCGGAAGCGGGCATCAGCGAGCGTTCCAGGGATACGAACGTGCCGTCGGCGGCGCGACGGCGGCGGTCGAGGGCGACGAATTGGTCGGTACCGTGGCTGCTGAGCAGGTCCGGGCGAGTGACCGTTTCCAGGCGCAGGATTTCCGAGGTCACCACCGCACCAGTGTCGGCCAGGGCTTGGGCCCAGCCGCTGCGCTGGTCCAGCACCATGCCGTCGAAGGTGACGATGGAGCCGACACCGCTCTGGGTGGCGATGTAGCTGCGGCGCTTGAGCTCAGCCAGGGCTTCACGCAGGGTGCCGCGGCTGACGGAAAACTCTTCCGCCAACTGGTGCTCGCCCGGCAGCAGGACACCGTCAGCCATCACTCCGCCCTCAATCCGGCGGATCAGCTCGTCGACGACGCGTTTTTTCTTATCAAATCGGACATGTCTAATCATGTACAAATTGATAACCGAAAGCGCCCGGCTACAGCAAGCGAATTATTTCAGGGAAAGGGAAAAATCAGCCTCAGGGCTCCAGGCCGATGGGGAAAAATACCCCGCTGCTCCAGACGCCAAGCCAGTTCTTACCGTTGATCGGACGGGTTACCGCCAACTCCACCAATTGGTAGAACGCGTTGCGGTGAACCAGGGCTTCGAGGTTGGTGCGCACCCGCAGGTACGGCGAGGGTTCCTGGGTGTCCGGGTCGATCACCACCCGCAGCGGGTGCTCGATATCGGCCTCCACCTGTTCATCCACGTTGGTGGTAAAGCGCAACACCTGGCTTTCGCCCTGCCCTTCGACTTCCAGGGTAACGGCGACGAAGGGCGCGTCATCGACCTTGATCCCGACCTTTTCCACAGGAGTAATCAGGAAATAATCATCGCCATCGCGGCGGATGATATTGGAGAACAGCTTGACCATCGGCTTGCGGCCGATCGGGGTGCCCATGTAGAACCAGGTGCCGTCGCGGGCGATGCGCATGTCGATATCGCCGCAAAACGCCGGGTTCCACAGATGCACCGGTGCGGGCCCCTTGCCCTTGGGCAATTGCGCCAACAGGTCGTTGGCCTTGGCCGAGTCGGTCATGCAGCTCTCCTTGTGACTTACTGATCGCTCATGCCCAACAGGCTGCGCGCGTACTGCGCCAGGGGCTTGCCGATCAGATCTTCAGGCTTGTTGTCGTGGAACGTCAGTAAACCGCCACGACTGCGAATCCGCACAGTATCAATCAAATACTGGGTGCTGGTCTCGATCAACATCACCTGAATGGTCCCGGTGTCGAGGCCCAGGCGATCCACCGCCTCCTGGTCGGACCATTCATCGGCGTTGCCGATACGGTCATCCGCCTGGGCGAAGCGGCAGTACAACAGGTAATGGGCGCCGGCCGCGCGGGCTTCTGACATCGCCTGTTCCAGGCCTTCCGGCTTGCGGGCGCGGCGGACCATCGGGAAGTATTCGACAAACCCGTTGAAGGCTTCCTCGGCCACGATGTTAGGCCGTGGATAGGCACTGCCCGGCGGGGTGAACGCGCCTTGGGCGATAAACACAAAGGAGTCCGGCTGTATGCGGATCGAATTGACGCGGCGGGTATCGCTGTGGTCCAGCAGCCCGGCATCGCTCATCTGATAGCGCGTGCCTTCGGCCATATCACTGACGGTCATGCAGCCACCCAGCGCGAGTGACGCCAGCACCAAAACCAGACTACGCATCCTAATTCTCCAGAGGCCGGTGACGGAAAACCGGCGAATGGGCACGAGATGCAGATTTTGCGCCAGCTTGCGGGACTAGCCGCCGATGATCTTCATGATGGTGGCGCCGCCGGAGAATGCGACTTCCTGCTTGTCGCCCAGGGCCTTGACCAACAAGCGCTGCAAGGCCGGCAGGGACTGGTGGCGGGGTTTGTCCAGCAGGTCGCCGACGTAGTGGCGGTTGCTCGACGACAGGCAGCCATGCAACCAGCCGGTAGACGACAGGCGCAGGCGCGAGCAGGTGCGGCAGAACGGCACGCTTTCATTGGCGATCACGCCAAAGAAACCCTTGCCGGGCACTTCGTAGCGCACCGCGGTGGCGTCCACCGGGGCGTTGGCTTGCAGGTATTCGTGCTGCTCGCCGATCAGGCTGAGCAATTGCTGCAGGCTGACGAATTGCTGGAGGAATGCGTTGGAGTCGCTGGCCAGGTGGCCCATGCGCATCAGTTCGATAAAGCGCAGTTCGTATCCACGCTCCAGGCAGTAGTCGAGCAGCGGCATCACCTGGTCGAGGTTTTGGCCACGCAACGGCACCATGTTGACCTTGATCTTGATTCCGGCGGCGCTGGCCTGGTCCATGCCGTCGAGCACGGTAGCCAGGTCGCCACCACGGGCGATGCTGCGGAAGGCATCGGCGTCCAGGGTGTCGAGGGACACGTTGATCCGGCGGATCCCGGCGTCCACCAGCAGCGGCAGTTTGCGCGCGAGCAGTTGGCCATTGGTGGTCAGGCTGATATCACTCAAGCCCATCTGCCCCACCGCGCCCATGAAAGCTTCCAGCTTGGGGCTGACCAGCGGCTCACCGCCGGTAATACGCAGGCGCTCGATGCCCGCCGCCTCGATCAGGTACTCGACGCCCCGCGCCATCGCCTCGGCCGACAGTTCATCCTGCGCAGCCACCAGCCGCTTGCCGTTGGGCACGCAGTAGGTACAAGCGTAATTGCAGGCTGAGGTCAGGCTGATCCGCAAATTGCGGAATCGCCTGCCTTGACGATCAACGATCATGGATCACTCCGGCAGAGGATAATGTGGGGGCGCGCTAAAACCTGACTGAAAAATCAAGTTTTAGCAAGAGTCCTTGCCTGAGTATATTCCTGGGTTACTGCGCTGGGCAGGAAATCATATCGCCATCACGCTGGCGAATGATTCAAGTGGCCGGCGTTTCGGCGTTCGGCAGATCGGTGCTGTGCTTGCGCTTGTTGCCCATGCGCACGCCGATATCCATCAGGAACTGGAAGAACCCTTCCTGGTCTTCCAGCACATTGCTCCAGAACGGCGAGTGGTACAGCGCCACGGCGCCGTGCACCAACGCCCAGGCGGCGCAGTAGTGGAAATACGGCGGCACGTCTTCCAGCTTGCCTTCGCTGATACGGCCCTTGATCAGCAGGGTCAGGCGTTCGAAGTTCGAGGCACGGATCTTGTGCAGCTCCTCGACCATTTCCGGTACCTGATGGCCCTTCACCACTTTTTCTTCCAGGCGGTCGAACAGGCGGTAGCGCTGAGGGTCACGCATGCGGAACTCGAAGTAGGCGCGGGACAGCGCTTCCTTGTCCTTGTCGACATCGGCCGAGTGCAGCAGCTCGTTCAGGTCGCGCTCGTAGTCGAGCATCAGGCGCAGGTAGATCTCGGCCTTGGACTTGAAGTGCTTGTAGATGGTGCCTTTGCCGATACCCACGGCATCCGCAATCATCTCGACGGTGACGCTGTCTTCACCCTGGTCGAGGAACAGCTTGAGTGCGGTGTCGAGAATTTCCTGCTCGCGGCGGCGAAACTCACGGACCTTGCGGGGTTCTTTGTGCATAAGAAAAGGTCTGCAGAGGTGGATATTGGGAGGGTGGCGCGCCCCAAGCCATGCTTGTCGGAACGTTTTACCCGGTGCGCGGGATTATCCCGACTGAACGGTCGTTGGGCAACGCCTATATGAACAACCTTTGCACTTAACTTACAGCGCGCCAACGAATAAGCCGATTTGAGTCAGAAATAAAACAGGTGATGGCCGCCTGTGCATCGCAATCAATGAGAACTCAACCGAAGCGGGCGTATTCC
Organism: Pseudomonas sp. BIGb0558; assembly: GCF_024807515.1. Classification (NCBI taxonomy): domain Bacteria; kingdom Pseudomonadati; phylum Pseudomonadota; class Gammaproteobacteria; order Pseudomonadales; family Pseudomonadaceae; genus Pseudomonas; species Pseudomonas sp. BIGb0558. Next base: position 155,662 of record NZ_JANUEW010000013.1, on the reverse strand, counting down.
AAATCTGTTTAAAAAACGATCAGATGTGGCTGGACTGAATCAGATACTGATCAATACTTGAAATGTCGGCGTGGCATCTCCCCCAAGTGACGCGTCGACCTGGGTACCGACGGACTGTGTGCCCTTGTTTTACTCCTAATGGTCTTAACCCGGATTCACCCCCCAGAACCCGGGTTTTTTTTGCCTGAAATTCAGTGGCCGACGTGGGCCAGCGGGAACAGGCGCTTGAAGTTTTCGGTGGTCTGTTCGGCAAATCGCTCGTAGGACTCGCCCCGCAGCATCGCCAGGTAATCCGCCACATCCCGTACGTATTCCGGCAGGTTGGGCTTGCCGCGATGGGGAATCGGCGCCAGGTACGGCGAATCGGTTTCCACCAGCAGGCGGTCGGCCGGCACTTGGCGCGCCACATCCCGCAGGGCTTCGGCGTTGCGGAAGGTCACGATGCCCGACAGGGAGATGTAGAAACCCAGGTCAAGGGCGGCCTTGGCCATGTCCCAGTCTTCGGTGAAGCAATGCAGCACACCGGCCTGGGGCAATGCGGCTTCGCGCAGCAGGGTCAGGGTGTCGGCGCGGGCGCCACGGGTGTGGACGATCACCGGCTTGCCGGTTTGCTGGGCGGCTTGCAGGTGCAGGCGGAAGGAGGCCTGCTGCAACTCGGCGGCTTCCGGTTCGTAGTGGTAATCCAGGCCGGTCTCGCCGATGGCCACCACGCGCGGGTGATTGAGTTCGCCGAGCAGCCAGTCGAGGGCCGGGGCTTCGCCGGGCTTGAGGTCCAGCGGGTGAATGCCCACCGAGCAGTCGACGTCGGCATAACGATCGGCCAGGGCTTTGACGTCGGCGGCGTTTTGCGCGCTGACGCCGATGCACAGGAAGTGCCCTACACCGCGCTGGCGCGCTGCTTCAAGGGCGGCATCGAGGGAACCGCCGTGCTGGGCCAGGTCGAGGCGGTCAAGGTGGCAATGGGAATCTACGAGCATGGGCATCTACAACTTGAGTCACGGGAAGTGTCTGGCCAACGATACACCCGTCGGCCACTGAAATTAACGCCGGCCGAGCAAGCCGACCCACTGCACCAGCAGAGCCTCAAGCAACAACACACGGTTGAGGTTGGCCTTGCCGAGTACCTTCTGGCGTTGGGCGAGGATCCAGTCCTGAATGTTCAGGACCTTGTCCTGGGCGCTCTTCTGCGCCAGGTATTGCACGACTTTGCGCATGTCCGTAAGGCCCAGGCCGTTTTCGTCCTGGGTCAACTGGTAGCGCAGGATCAGGCTCGACCAGTCGCAGAACCAGTCGAACAGCAGCAACAGGGGAATGTCTTTCCAGGCACTTTCCGCCAGTTGCGTGGCAGACAGTTCCTGCTTGAGCAGCTTCTTCACACCGTCCACCACCAGTGCACGTTGTTCACGCACGCCCTGGGCCTGGAGCTTGACCGCCGCCAGGGGCGAACCGGCTGCCAGGGTCAGCAACTCGACACGCTCGGCCTCGCCGCACTCCGGCAACGCCTGGGCCAGCCACTGCAGGCTCATGGCTTCGCTGGGCAACGGGCAAGCCTGTTGCACGCAGCGGCTACGGATGGTCGGCAGCAGGCGGCTGGACTGGTGGCTGACCAGCAGCAACACAGTATCGCCGGACGGCTCTTCCAGGCTCTTGAGCAAGGCGTTGGCGGCGTTGATGTTCATCGACTCCACCGGCTCGATCAGCACCACCTTGCGCCCGCCCATCTGCGCGGTCTGCACCACGAAACCGACCAGGTCACGCACCTGGTCGACCTTGATCGCCTTGTCGGCTTCTTCCGGTTCCAGCAGGTAGTTGTCCGGGTGGCTGCCGGCCTTGAGCAACATGCAGGATTTACATTCCCCGCAGGCTTCCAGGCCGTTGGGCCGCTGGCACAACAAGCTGGCCATCAGCCGCTCGGCCAGGGCGCGCTTGCCGATGCCCGCCGGGCCGTGGAGCAAGTAGGCATGGGCGTGCTGGGCACGGCCTGCCAGTTGCTGCCAGAGGCTGTCCTGCCACGGGTAGGCTTCAGCCACGGACACGCTCCACGAGTTTCGGCAACAGGGCGTCAATCGCCTGTTGTACTTGAGTCAGAGGCTGCGCGGCATCCAGCAGGTAATACCGGGCAGGGTCGGCTTCGGCACGCTTGAGAAACGCACTGCGCACGGCCTCAAAAAAAACCTGGGTTTCCAGTTCGAAACGGTCCAGGCGACCACGGGCAGTGGCGCGGGCCATGCCGACGTCCACCGGCAGATCGAACACCAGGGTCAAGTCGGGACGCAGATCGCCCTGGACGAAGGTCTCCAGGGTCGCAATGCGCTCCAGGGACAAACCCCGGCCGCCGCCCTGATAGGCGTAGGTCGAATCGGTAAACCGGTCGCAAATCACCACCGCGCCACGGGCCAGGGCCGGGCGGATGACTTCGGCCAGGTGCTGGGCGCGGGCGGCGAACACCAGCAGCAGCTCGGTGTCGGGGTTCATCTGTTCGTCGCCCGGGGTCAGCAGCACTTCACGGATGCGCTCGGCCAGCGGCGTGCCGCCGGGCTCGCGGGTCAGCAGCACTTCGATACCTTCGGCGCGCAGGCGCTCGGCCAGGTATTCGCGGTTAGTGCTTTTGCCGGCGCCTTCCGGGCCTTCCAGGGTAATAAACAAGCCAGTCACAGGCAGTCCTTAGTCAGAGTCATTGCGGGCTTTGCGGTGCGGCGTCGTCGGGTGCGGGAGACGGCTCGGCGGGCGTATCCACGGGCGCGTCCGCAGGTTTTGCCGCCGGCGCGGGCGCCGGGCTGGAACGGTAATCGGCGCGACGCTTCATCTGGAACTCACGCACTGCGGCGTTATGCGCATCCAGGTTGTCCGAGAAAATATGGCTGCCGTCGCCACGGGCGACAAAATACAGGCTGCTCCCGGCTACCGGGTTCAGCGCGGCATGGATCGCCTCGCGCCCGACCATGGCAATCGGCGTCGGCGGCAGGCCGGCGATCACGTAGGTGTTGTAGGGCGTGGCTTCCTTGAGATGGGCGCGGGTCAGCTTGCCGGTATAGCGCTCGCCGAGGCCGTAGATCACCGTCGGGTCGGTTTGCAGCAGCATGCCGATCTGCATGCGCCGCACGAACACCCCGGCAATCTGGCCGCGTTCTTCCGGCACACCGGTCTCTTTCTCCACCAGCGAGGCCATGATCAGCGCTTGATAGGGTTCGGTGTACGGCGCATCGGCCGCACGTTTGCTCCACTCCTGGGCGAGGACGTCGTCCAGACGGTTGTAGGATTTTTTCAGCAACTCGACATCGCTCATGCCACGCACGAAGCGGTAGGTGTCCGGGAAGAAGCGGCCTTCCGGGAACACGCCTGGGTGGCCGAGTTTTTCCATGACTTCGCTGTCCGTCAGGCCCGACAGGGTTTGCTCGATCTTTTCATGCTTGGCCAGGGCGGCGCGCACCTGGCGGAAGTTCCAGCCTTCCACCAGCGTGATGCTGTACTGCACCACTTCGCCACGTTGCCACAGGCCGATCAGGCCTTCGGCGGTGAGGCCCGGGGTCATGCGGTATTCACCGCTGTGCAGCGGCTGGCCGTCGAGGTTGAAGCGCCAGTAAAGACGCAACCAGAACGCATCCTTGAGCACGCCGTCATTTTCCAGGCGATTGAAGGTGCCGGTGGGCGTCGCACCGGCCGGTACGTCCAGCAATTGCTCCTGGGTCAGATTCAGGGGTTGTTCAAGGGCCGAGTTCAGCTTCCAGGCCGAAGCGCCCAGCAGCAAACCCGCCAGGACCAGACCGATCTCCAGCAGCAATACAAATTTACGTCTCAAATCAAATATCCAATAGTGCGCGAACAATGCCCTGCAGTTTACGGGTGAGCGGCCCAACCGGCCAGCTCATCGCAGCACATCCGCGCACCGGCCAAATGCCATATACGCTGTTGCACACAAAGACTTCGTCGGCCTGTTGCAGCTGCTCAAGGCTGATATCGGCCACGCTCGTCGGGATGCCCAACGCCTGCGCCTGGGCCAACACCTCGGCCCGCATGACGCCGGCGACACCGCAGCGATTCAGATCAGCGGTCAGCAACACGCCGTCACGCACCAGGAACAGGTTGCTGAACACGCCTTCGATGACTCGACCGGACATATCCAGCATCAAACCTTCGGCGTGCTCGGCATCCTGCCACTCGGCGCGGGCGAACACCTGTTCCAGGCGATTGAGGTGCTTGAGGCCAGCGAGCAACGGCTGCTCGGACAAACGGGTGGTACACGCAAACAGGCGAATGCCTGAGGCTGCATGTTCCGGGGGATAAGTGGCAGGCGGACTGCCTTGCAGAATGCGCCGCGCGGGAGCGCCAGCGCTGATGCCATAACCGCGCTGGCTGTCGCCACGGGTCAGGATCAACTTGAGTACACCGTCACCGAGGGCGGCGGCATAGGCCAGCAATTCGCTGCGGATCAACGGCTGATCCGCAACAATCGCCAACCGCCTGCAACCCTCTTCAAGGCGCTGCAGGTGGCGGTCGAGCAGCACGGGCTGCCCGGCCTTGACGGCAATGGTCTCGAACAACCCATCACCGTACGCCAGGCCACGGTCTTTCAGGGGCACTGCGCCCGCCGGCTGACCGTCGACCCAGCTCTCCATCACTCGGCGAACCGGCGGAACACCAGGGAACCGTTGGTACCACCGAAACCGAACGAGTTGGACAGCACCACGTCGATCGGCATCTTCTGCGCTTCGTGCGGCACGAAGTTCAGGTCGCAGCCTGCATCCGGCTCATCGAGGTTGATGGTCGGCGGAGCGACCTGATCCTTGATGGCCAGCACGCTGAAGATCGCCTCGACCGCGCCCGCCGCGCCCAACAGGTGGCCGGTCATGGACTTGGTGGAGCTGACCGCCAGCTTGTAGGCGTGCTCGCCGAACACCGACTTGATGGCCTCGGCTTCCGCCAGGTCACCCGTCGGCGTAGAAGTGCCGTGGGCGTTGATGTACTGCACCTGGTCGATGTTGACCTTGGCATCACGCAACGCGTTGGTAATGCAACGTGCCGCACCGGCGCCGTCCGACGGCGGCGAGGTCATGTGGTACGCATCACCGCTCATGCCGAAACCAATCAGCTCGGCGTAGATAGTGGCGCCACGGGCCTTGGCGTGCTCCAGCTCTTCGAGTACCAGCGCACCGGCACCGTCGGCCAGCACAAAGCCGTCACGGCCCTTGTCCCAGGGACGGCTGGCACGGGTCGGCTCGTCATTGCGGGTCGACAGTGCGCGGGACGCGCCGAAGCCGCCCATGCCCAGGCCACAGGCGGCCATCTCGGCGCCGCCGGCGATCATCACGTCGGCTTCGTCATAGGCGATGTTGCGCGCCGCCATGCCGATGCAGTGAGTACCCGTGGTGCACGCCGTGGAAATGGCGTAGTTAGGCCCCTGGGCACCCAAGTGGATGGACAGGAAACCGGAAATCATATTAATGATCGAGCCAGGCACGAAGAACGGTGAAATTCGACGAGGGCCAGACTCGTGCAACGTGCGGCTGGTTTCTTCGATATTGGTCAGACCGCCAATACCCGAACCCATGGCCACGCCGATGCGCTCACGGTTGGCGTCGGTAACTTCCAGGCCGGCATTACGCACCGCCTGAAAACCGGCTGCCAGGCCGTATTGAATGAACAGGTCGAGTTTGCGGGACTCTTTGACCGAGAGATATTCCTCGACATTGAAGTCCTTTACCGAGCCGCCAAAACGGGTGGAATAGGCAGAAAGGTCCGTGTGTTCGATCAGACCAATACCACTGCGGCCAGCCAGAATGCCCTGCCAACTGCTCGGCACATCCGTACCCAGTGGCGACAACATACCCATACCGGTGACTACGACGCGTCTACGCGACACAGCACTCTCCTTTTTCTAATGACGACACTTTGCATCAGGCTTAAAGGAAAAAACCGCACGCCATAGGGCAGTGCGGTTTTTCCATCACAGCAAGCGACGATTACAAACTATTACGCCTGGTGGCTAGTAACGTAGTCGATAGCAGCTTGAACGGTAGTGATTTTTTCAGCTTCTTCGTCCGGGATTTCGGTCTCGAATTCCTCTTCCAGAGCCATCACCAGCTCAACGGTGTCAAGGGAGTCGGCACCCAGGTCTTCAACGAAGGAAGCAGTGTTTACCACTTCTTCTTCTTTAACGCCCAGTTGCTCAGCAACGATTTTCTTGACGCGCTCTTCGATGGTGCTCATACCTTGTTTTCACTCCTAATGGACAAATTCAGGCAGCTGGCCAGTGGGTAAGTGTATAGAAAGGCTTTTCAGCTTTTCAACTGAAAGCTTCACCCTCGTACCCTATCGGCCATCTGCCTATAAATAGATTGCAGCTTTATAACGGATTTTAGACAGCTCGTATGACATTTTTTTGAAGCGATCCGTCACAATTTAACTCATGTACATCCCGCCGTTCACCGGGATTGTAGCCCCAGTCACGTATGCCGCACCGTCGGATGCCAGGAAAGCGACCACATTCGCGATCTCTTGAGCCTGGCCCAGACGGCCCAGCGGAATCTGCGTCAGCAACGCTTCACGCTGCGCTTCAGGCAGTTCGCGGGTCATATCGGTGTCGATGAACCCTGGGGCCACCGAATTGACCGTAATCGACCGCGAGCCCACTTCACGCGCCAGTGCACGGCTGAAACCTTCCAGACCGGCCTTGGCGGCTGCGTAGTTTACTTGGCCTGCGTTGCCCATGGCACCCACTACGGAGCCAATATTGATAATTCGACCCCAACGAGCCTTGGTCATGCCGCGCAAAACACCCTTGGACAGGCGAAACAGACTGTTCAGGTTGGTATCCACGACGTCATGCCACTCGTCGTCTTTCATGCGCATCATCAGGTTATCGCGGGTAATACCGGCATTGTTCACCAGAATAGCCGGTGCACCGAATTGCGCTGTGATTTCAGCCAACACGGCAGCCACGGACTCATCGCTGGTCACGTTAAGCTCAAGGCCGGTGCCCTGAACGCCGTTCTCCTTCAACGTCGCAGCAATGCGCTCAGCGCCGGCGGCGGAGGTGGCGGTACCGATGACCACAGCGCCCAGACGGCCCAGCTCCAGGGCGATCGCCTGGCCAATGCCACGGCTAGCGCCGGTAACCAGTGCAACTTTACCTTGCAGACTCATGCAGGCTTCTCCTAGGTTCGGAAATTATCAGGCCAGGGCTGCGCGAGCGGCAGCGAAGGCATCCGGGGTATTGAGGTTGGAAGTCGACACGCCTTCGGCGCAACGCTTGTTCAGGCCGGCCAGGACTTTGCCCGGGCCGCACTCTACCAATTGAGTGGCGCCGTTGGCGGCCAGGGTCTGCACCGACTCAACCCAGCGAACCGGCTTGTACAGCTGCTCCAGCAGGTCGCGCTTGAGGGTTTCCAGGTCGGGAGCCACCGCGGCGCTGACGTTCTGCACCAGCGGAATCTGCGGCGCCTGCCAGTTGATGGCGGCGACGGACTCGGCGAAACGCTCGGCAGCCGGGCGCATCAGTTCGCAGTGGGACGGCACGCTGACCGGCAGCGGCAATGCACGCTTGGCGCCACGGGCCTTGCAGCCTTCGATGGCGCGCTCTACAGCGGCCTTGGCACCGGCGATCACCACCTGACCAGGGGAGTTGAAGTTCACGGCGCTGACCACTTCACCCTGGGCCGCTTCGGCACAGGCAGCAATCACGTCAGCATCTTCCAGGCCAAGAATAGCAGCCATGCCGCCCTGCCCGGCCGGAACCGCTTCCTGCATCAACTGGCCACGACGCTCGACCAGCCTGACCGCTTCACCGAGGGTCAGGCTGCCAGCCGCCACCAGGGCGCTGTATTCGCCCAGGCTATGACCGGCGACGTAGGCCGGACGCGCACCGCCTTCAGCCAGCCACAGGCGCCACAGGGCGATGGAGGCGGTCAGGATGGCCGGTTGGGTCTTGTCGGTTTGGTTGAGCAGCTCTTCCGGCCCTTGCTGGGTCAGTGCCCACAGGTCGTAACCCAAGGCATCGGAAGCTTCCTTGAAAGTTTCCAGTACAAGCGGATGTTCCGCGCCCAGCTCGGCCAACATGCCGAGGGACTGCGAACCCTGCCCTGGAAAGACGAATGCGAGGGATGTAGACATGTAACAAGCCCCTAATGATCTGGTCGTCGGAAATTGGCGCCCCACATGTGGGAGCACAAGAAACTGACAGATTGGATGGTCAATTGAACTGGCCGGTCACATTTAAGCATTTCCGGCCCGATTCGCCTAAGGCAACAGGTCCTCAAGGCGCCCGTGCAAGCGTTGCGGCAGGTTTTCCTGGATCTCGATCAAGGCGCGCTGGATGGCGCTTTGAAAACCCTGCACCCCTGCCGAGCCGTGACTTTTCACCACAATACCCTGCAACCCCAGGAAACTCGCGCCATTATGCCGCGCCGGTGCCAGGTCAGCCTGCAAGCGCCGCATCAAGGGCAACGCCAAAGCGCCCACCAGCCGCGAAGCCAGGTTGCGCTTGAACAAGGCCTCGATGCGCCCGGCAATCATGGTCGCCAGGCCTTCGCTGGATTTGAGCAGGATATTGCCCACAAACCCGTCGCACACCACGACGTCCGCTTCGCCGCGGTACAAACCGTCACCCTCGACAAAACCGATGTAGTTCAAGCCGCGCGCGCTTTGCAACAACGTCGCTGCCAGCTTGACCTGCTGGTTGCCCTTGATGTCTTCGGTGCCGATATTCAGCAAGGCCACCCGTGGCCGGGCCACACCCAGCGCTTCGGCTGCCACCGAGCCCATCAGGGCAAAGTGCAGCAGGTGCTCGGCACTGCAATCGACGTTCGCCCCCAGGTCCAGCAACTGGCAGTAGCCCTGCTGGGTCGGGATCGCCGCAACCATCGCCGGCCGATCAATTCCCGGCAGGGTTTTCAGCACATGCCGGGACAACGCCATCAACGCCCCGGTGTTGCCGGCACTGACACAGGCCTGGGCCTTGCCGTCGCGCACCAGCTCCAGGGCCACCCGCATCGAAGAATCAGGTTTGCCGCGCAAGGCCTGGGCAGGCTTTTCATCCATGGTGATGGCTTCGCTGGCCGGAGTAATCGTCAGGCGCGCGCGATCCACCGCCGGATGGCTGGCAATCAGTTCTTCAAGTAAGGAGGGTTGACCGACGAGGGTCAGGTGCAGCGAGGGCGTGGCAGACAGGCAAGCAATGCAGGCCTGAACAATGCTGCGGGGACCGAAGTCCCCGCCCATTGCGTCAATCGCGATGACTTGAGCAGACAAGTGATTACTCGTCAGCGCCCTTGTCGATCACTTTACGGCCACGGTATACGCCTTCTGGCGATACGTGGTGACGCAGGTGAACTTCACCGGTGGTTTTTTCTACAGACAGAGTGCTTGCCGTCAGGGCGTCGTGGGAACGACGCATGTCACGGGCAGAGCGGGATTTTTTGTTCTGCTGAACAGCCATAATTGATTAACTCCTAAACGTTTGGGTCACGCTTTAACTGCGCCAATACACTGAACGGGTTGGACCGCGTTACCTCGTCCTCGCTCGGTTCGGGCTCATCGAGACCCGCCGGCTGCTGGCATTCTTCCGGATGATGAGCAGGCACAATGGGCAAGGCGAGCAAAAGCTCCTCCTCGATCAGTGACTGCAGATCCAAAGGATCTTCGCCCAGTTCCAGCACGTCATAACCTTTCGGCAACGACTGGGTATTCGCACCCTCTTTCACCACAGCATAACTGCATTCGCTGTGGATCGGCAGGGTGACCAGCTCAAGACAACGCTGGCAAACCATTTTGACTTCGGTGTCGATAAAGCTGTGGATTACCACAGACTTACGTTCATCTCGTTCAAAAACGAATTTAGCCTGCACCGTACCGACAGTGTCGGAAAGCGGGTCGCAGAGTCTCTCCAAATCGGCCAGCAGCACTTCACCTTGAAGGGTAGTGCCACGATCAGCCAATTTGCGCGGGTCAACGTGAGGTGGAATCGGGTCATTCAACATAGGCGCAGCATTATAGGGATGCACCCGCCCATGTCAAAGGAAATTCAGCCCTGTCCGTCGCGGGGCCTCCCCGCTAGAATCCGCGACTGCCTTGAGGAGACGCCCATGCTGCCTTTATTACTCGCTTCCAGCTCGGTTTATCGCCGGGAATTGCTGAATCGTCTGCACCTGCCGTTTATCTGCAGCTCGCCGGATATCGACGAAAGCCGCCGCCCGGACGAGTCCGCCGTGGAACTGGTCAAGCGCCTCGCCGAAGAAAAAGCTCGCGCCCTGGCCAGCAGTCATCCGGGGCACCTGATTATCGGCTCGGACCAGGTCGCCGCGCTCGACGGCCAGATCATCGGCAAGCCCCACACCTTCGAGAAGGCCCGTGAGCAACTGCTGGCGGCGAGTGGCAAGCGCGTCAGCTTCCTCACCGGGCTGGCACTACTGAACAGTGACACCGGGCACTGCCAGGTCGACTGCATCCCCTTCACCGTACACATGCGCACACTGGACGCAGCGCGCATCGAGCGCTACCTGCGCATCGAACAGCCCTACGACTGCGCTGGCAGCTTCAAGGCCGAAGGGCTGGGGGTGAGCCTGTTTCAAAGCACCGAAGGCCCGGACGCTACCAGCCTGGTCGGCCTGCCATTGATTCGACTGGTGGACATGCTGCTGGCCGAAGGCGTGCAGATTCCCTGAGAACACCCCAAAACAAATGTGGGAGCTGGCTTGCCTGCGATGCAGACACCTCGGTCCATCAGTCGCACCGAGGTGATGCTATCGCAGGCAAGCCAGCTCCCACATTTTGAACCGTGCTGCGTTGAGGTCTCAGCGCAGGGTCGGCCCCTGGAAGCCCATGTACAGCGCCAGCTTTTCAGCCACGCTGGCACCCAGCTTCTTGGAGAAACGGTCAAACGGCGATTCCTGAACCGTGAAGTCCACCAGTTCTTTCTCGCCAATCACATCCCGCGCCACCGAACTTGCACTGCCCAGGCCATCGATCAAGCCCAGCGGCAGCGCTTGCTCGCCGGACCAGACCAGGCCGGAGAACAATTCCGGATGCTCTTTATCCTTGAGCCGGTCACCGCGCCCTTGCTTGACGCTGGCAATGAACTGCCGATGAGTGGTATCCAGCACGCCCTGCCAGAACTGGGTTTCATCCGCCTTTTGCGGCTGGAACGGATCCAGGAACGACTTGTGCTCGCCGGACGTATAGGTACGGCGTTCAACCCCCAACTTCTCCATGGTGCCGACAAAGCCGTAACCGGCCGCCGTCACACCAATGGAACCCACCAGGCTGGCCTTGTCGGCGTAGATCTGGTCGGCCGCGCTGGCGATGTAATAGGCACCCGAGGCCCCCAGATCGGAAATCACTGCATACAGCTTGATGTCCGGGTGCAAGGCGCGCAGGCGACGAATCTCGTCATACACATAACCCGACTGCACCGGACTGCCACCCGGGCTGTTGATGCGCAGGATCACGGCCTTGACCTTGGAGTCTTCGAAAGCGGCCCGCAGACTGCTGACAATATTGTCGGCACTGGCGGACTCCTTGTCGGCAATCACCCCTCGCACTTCGATCAACGCCGTGTAGTTACCGCTACGGGTGGCGCTCTTTTCCATATCCATCAGCGGACTGAACAACGCCAGCATGCCCAGCAGGTAAATAAAGGTCAGAAGCTTGAAAAAGATCCCCCAACGCCGGGAGCGACGCTGTTCCTGCACACTGGCCAGCAGGGTCTTCTCCAGCAACTTCCAGCTTCTGTCATCGCCATTGTTATCGGCATTGGCCTTCTCAGGCGCTTTCCACTCGTCGGTCATGCCATCTACCCCAGCAAAGACTTAATGGGCCCGGCTCAGCCAGGCCTGCAATTCAGAAAAACGGTCAATCGTCAGTCTCGGCTCGTACGCCTGCAATGCCTCGGCAGACTGGGCGCCGTAGCTGACCGCCACGGAGTCCATGCCAGCATTACGCGCCATCATCAGGTCGAACGACGCATCCCCCACCATCAACGCCTGCCGAGGCGACACACCGCATTGAGCGAGGATCTGTTCGAGCATCAGAGGATGGGGTTTGCTGGCGGTTTCATCCGCCGCACGGGTGGCGTCGAAATAATTTTCCCAGCCATGCGCCTTGAGCACCCGATCCAGGCCGCGACGGGCCTTGCCGGTGGCCACTGCCAGGTGATAGCCGTCGGCGCGAAACGCTTCCATGGCCTGGGCTACGCCTTCAAACAGCGGTGAAGGCTGGGCATCCAGCGCCATGTAGTGATCGGCATAGTGCTGACGAAAGGCTATCAGGTCGTCGTCGCCGATCTCCGGATACAGGGTGCGGATCGCTTCCGGCAGGCCCAGGCCGATAATGCCCTTGACCGCCAGGTCGTCGCACAACGCGTAACCGGAACGGGTCGACGCAGCGTGCATCGACTCGACAATCCGACCAATGGAATTACACAACGTGCCATCCCAATCAAAGATCAGCAGCTTGTAGTCAAGGTGCGACACTCAGGCGCTCCACGGTCTTGGCCCACATCTCATCGACAGGCGCTTGCAGCTTCAATTCGCCGCCATCGGGCAGCGGCACGGTGAGCATGTAGGCGTGCAGGAACAGGCGCTTGCCACCCAGATCGCGAATCTCCTTGGAGAAATCCTCGTCGCCGTATTTGGTATCGCCGGCGATGCAGTGGCCCGCGTGCAGGGTGTGCACCCGAATCTGGTGGGTACGGCCGGTGACCGGCTTGGCCTCGACCATGGTGGCGAAGTCACCAAAGCGGCGCAGTACCTTGAACAGGGTCAGCGCCTCCTTGCCCTCCTCGTCCACCTCGACCATGCGTTCGCCGGAACGCAGGTTGCTCTTCTGCAACGGCGCGCGGACGCTCTTGATCGAGGTTGCCCAGTTGCCGCGTACCAGCGCCATGTAGCGCTTGTCCACGCCATCGCCGCGCAGGGCGGCATGCAGGTGGCGCAACATGCTGCGCTTCTTGGCGATCATCAGCAGGCCGGAGGTGTCGCGGTCCAGACGGTGGACCAACTCCAGCTCCTTGGCGTCCGGGCGCAACTGACGAAAGGCTTCGATCACCCCGTAGTTGAGGCCACTGCCGCCGTGAACGGCGATGCCGCAAGGCTTGTTGATCACGATCAGCGCCTTGTCTTCAAAGACAATCGACGCCTCAAGGCGTTGCAACAGGCCTTGGGCCAGGGGGACCGGTTCGTCCCGCTCAGGCACCCGCACCGGCGGCACACGGACGATGTCGCCCGCCTGCAGCTTGTACTCGGGCTTGATCCGGCCCTTGTTCACGCGCACTTCGCCTTTACGCAAAATGCGGTAAATCAAGGTCTTGGGCACGCCTTTGAGCCTGGCAAGAAGAAAGTTGTCGATGCGTTGGCCGGCATATTCCGGCGAGACCTCAAGCAGCTGGACGCTGGGGGTCTGGGGGGCGGTAGTCGTCATGGCGGCGATGATAACAATTTTTTATGGAATTGAAGCACTTAATCATTGCTGCTATAGTCGCGAACGCCGCCAAAAGCGGCCTGGACAGAGGACTAGCGGCAAACTGCCGGCCCTGACCATCGCAATTCATCAGGACGCGAGGCCGTCCTACGGGGCTTTCGCCACCCTGGAAGGCTCGAGATTGTAACAAGCGCAGGTGACATGAGGCCTGAAGCGAGTGCAAGAAGCAGAGTGATTACTCGCCTTTTGCGCCGATATTTACGGCCAGTTCACAAAGTGCAGTCAGTCTTGAGCCAGACCACGGCGAATGCTTCGGAAACAACGCCTGTTACGAGCTGAGTGAGAGCACAGTCGCCCACACCCGGTCTTGTTTAGCCATGAGCGTGTTCTCCCCATTGGAGAACACGGTAAATGCCAACCCGCTGCGGATTCTGCGCGCGGCAGCACCCGAATTATCAGGGATACGTGTAGGGTGGAGATGCACAACCGTCGGACCGTGTAGCACTAGGCTTATATTTAGACGCTTCATCTCGTCCACAGTCGCCGGTTGATTCCTCCTCCTGACTGAGTGCTTAAGTCACCACAGCAAGCAGGAAGCGTACGTCGCGATATCGCCCATTTTGGCGGGTATTGCTGGACACTGGAGTGGCCAACCACTCTTGACGCACCTGACACCGACCGTGAGAAGTCGTGTGTGCCGAACGCCGTTTCCGGCAGCCCGGAAACCGACGGTACAACATGAAAAGAATGCTGATTAACGCAACTCAACCCGAAGAGTTGCGTGTTGCACTGGTAGATGGCCAACGCCTCTACGACCTGGACATCGAGTCCGGTGCACGCGAGCAAAAGAAGGCCAACATCTATAAAGGCCGGATTACTCGCATCGAACCAAGCCTTGAGGCTGCCTTTGTCGATTTCGGCTCCGAGCGCCATGGCTTCCTGCCCCTCAAAGAAATCTCCCGCGAATACTTCAAGAAAGCTCCTGAAGGCCGCGTGAACATCAAGGACGTCCTGAGCGAAGGCCAGGAAGTCATCGTCCAGGTGGAAAAAGAAGAACGTGGCAACAAGGGCGCCGCCCTGACCACCTTCATCAGCCTGGCTGGCCGCTACCTGGTCCTGATGCCGAACAACCCGCGTGCCGGCGGCATCTCCCGTCGCATCGAAGGCGAAGAGCGCAACGAACTGCGTGAAGCGCTGAACGGTTTGATCGCTCCGGCCGACATGGGCCTGATCGTGCGCACTGCCGGCCTTGGCCGCAGCAGCGAAGAAATGCAGTGGGACCTCGACTACCTGCTGCAACTCTGGACCGCTATCAAAGAAGCTTCGCTGGATCGTTCCGCGCCGTTCCTGATCTACCAGGAAAGCAACGTGATCATCCGCGCCATCCGCGATTACCTGCGCCAGGACATCGGCGAAGTGCTGATCGACAGCGTTGAAGCCCAGGACGAAGCCCTGACCTTCATCCGCCAGGTGATGCCGCAGTACGCCAGCAAGATCAAGCTGTACGAAGACAGCGTTCCGCTGTTCAACCGTTTCCAGATCGAAAGCCAGATCGAGACCGCTTTCCAGCGCGTGGTCGAACTGCCTTCCGGCGGCTCCATCGTGATCGACCCGACCGAAGCCCTGGTGTCCATCGACATCAACTCGGCGCGTGCCACGAAGGGTAGCGACATCGAAGAAACCGCCCTGCAGACCAACCTGGAAGCGGCTGAAGAAATCGCCCGCCAGCTGCGCCTGCGTGACATCGGCGGCCTGATCGTGATCGACTTCATCGACATGACCCCGGCCAAGAACCAGCGCGCCGTGGAAGAGAAAGTCCGCGAATGCCTGGAAGCTGACCGTGCCCGCGTACAGGTCGGCCGTATCTCCCGCTTCGGCCTGCTGGAAATGTCCCGTCAGCGCCTGCGTCCATCCCTGGGCGAAAGCAGCGGCATCGTCTGCCCGCGTTGCAACGGCACCGGCATCATCCGTGACGTTGAATCGCTGTCCCTGGCGATCCTGCGCCTGATCGAAGAAGAAGCCCTGAAAGACCGCACTGCCGAAGTGCGCGCCCAGGTGCCGATCCCGGTCGCTGCGTTCCTGCTCAACGAAAAACGCAACTCGATCACCAAGATCGAACTGCGCACTCGTGCCCGCATCGTCATCCTGCCGAACGATCACCTCGAGACGCCGCACTTCGAAGTGCAGCGCCTGCGTGATGACAGCCCGGAAGCCCACGTCAACCAGTCCAGCTACGAAATCGCTGCTGCCGCTGCCGAAGTGGAAGAAGTCCAGCCAGCTGCTGCGACCCGCACCCTGGTTCGCCAGGAAGCTGCCGTCAAGACCGCACCAGCCCGTGCCAACGCACCGGTTCCGGTTGAAGCTGCCGCTCCGGTTGCCGCGCCAGTTACCCTGCCTGAACCAAGCCTGTTCAAAGGCCTGGTGAAGTCGCTGGTCAGCCTGTTCGCCACCAAGGAAGAGCCGGTTGCGCCGGTTGTGGTCGAGAAGCCTGTGACTGAACGCCCTGCGCGCAATGAAGAGCGTCGCAACGGTCGCCAGCAGAGCCGCAATCGCAACGGTCGCCGTGACGAAGAGCGCAAGCCTCGTGAAGAACGTGCACCTCGCGAAGATCGCGCGCCACGTGAAGAGCGCCAACCGCGCGAAGCCCGTGAAGAAACCCCAGCCGTAGCCCGTGAAGAGCGCGCACCGCGCGAAGAACGTGCACCGCGCACTCCACGCGCCCCTCGTGAAGACCGCAAGCCACGTGGCGAGCGCGAAGAACGCGTGCGTGAACTGCGTGAGCCGCTGGATGCCACTCCGGCCGTAGCCGCCGCTGCTGCAACCGTTGCCACCGCTGAAGAGCGTCCAGCTCGCCAGCCCCGTGAAGAACGTGCGCCACGCCCTCCTCGTGAAGAGCGTCAACCACGTGCCGAGCAAGCGGCTCCAGCCGGTGAAGAAGAAGAGCTGCTGTCCAACGAAGACCAGCAACAGGAAGACGGCCAGGACAACGCCGAAGGCGATCGTCCACGCCGCCGCTCCCGTGGTCAGCGTCGTCGCAGCAACCGTCGTGAGCGTCAACGTGATGCCAACGGCAATGAAATCGAAGGCTCGGAAGAGACCGGCGAAGCTACCGCTACTGGCGAACCGACTGGCGCCGAACTGGCTGCCGGCCTGGCCGTTACCGCCGCTGTTGCCAGCTCGGTCATCAGCGCACCTGCTGAAGCCCAAGCCAACGAGCAAGCTGAAGCCGCCACCGCCGCCATCCAGGAAAACACCGTTGTAGAGACGCCAGTCGTCGAAGCACCGGTAGTTGAAGCAACGACTCCGGTCGAAGCGCCAGCTGTTCCGGAAGTGGAAGTGGAAGTAGCGCCGGTTCGTCACGTTCGTGAAGCTCGCGAGCCTCAGCCTGTAGCTGAAGTGGTTGCCGAGCCTGAGGTTGTTGTTGAACAACAGCCAGTGGTTGAAGCCGCTGTTGAAGCACCGGTTGCAGAGCCAACCCCTGAAGTGCGTGAAGTTCGCGAAGAACAGACCGCGTTCCAGTGGACCGCCGAGCCAGCCGCAGTGGTTGAAGCAGTCGAAGCACCAGCACCGGCTCCAGTCGTCGAAGAAGCTCCAGCGCCAGTCGCTGAAGTGGTTGTCGCCGCGGAACCTGTTGCCGTGGTTGCCGAGCCTGAGCCAGTGGTTGAAGCGCCAGTGGTTGCCGAAGTCGCCGCTCCGGTGGTTGAAGCCACTCCAGTCAGCGCCCTGACCGAAAACGGCCGTGCGCCGAATGACCCGCGTGAAGTGCGTCGTCGTCGCAAGGAAGCTGAAGCAGCCGCCGCTGCTGCCAAGGCCGCTGCCGAAGCAGCTCCAGCCGTTGCTGAAGTGGTCGAAGCAGCCCCTGCTCCGGTCACCGAAGCCGTGGTTGAGCACACTGCCCCTGTCATCGACGAGAAAGTGCGTTCCGTTGAAGAAGTGGTAGAGCACCAGCCTAAAGCCCTGGAAGAAGAGCACGAGCCTAAACCCCTCGTCTGATTCCATCGGCTACTAAAAAGCCCCGCCTGAGTGATCAGGCGGGGCTTTTTTATGTCTGCCTATCAGCTAGCGGTAGTTCAGCAAAGCCGGCACGTCCACATCCCACAACACACCGGGATCATCGACTGCCACTTCCTGTAGCGAGGCATGGGCAAACAGTGGCTTTGCTCCGCGATCACCGGTCAGTGCCATTAATGCCGGGCCGAACGAACGGCCAAATCCTACAGGATGACCATACTGGCCTGCGTGCACCGGGACACTGATACCGTCCTCTCCAACGCCTGCCATCACCTGCCCGATACTCGCAGGCAGGATAAACGGCATATCCCCCAGCACCACCAGCCAACCGGCAGACGGCCCACTGGCAGCCACTGCGGCGGCGATGCTGTCGCCCATGCCCGGCGAGCGCAACAGCAGCACTTCGCAACCGTGCACCTTTGCCAACCGGATGACTTCCGCGCGATCCGGCGACGTCACCAACCAACGTTTTGCAACGGCAGATGGCAAACTCACCAGCACCTGTTCGATTACCGGCCGCGTGACGCCGTCCCGGCCCACACAGGGCGCCAGCAACTTGTCCTGATCGGCACCCGCCTCAGCCCGAAAACGACTGCCCTGCCCCGCCGCCAGGATGATCGCGGTGATGCCCGTCAACTGACGGCTGCCTGCAACGGCTTTTTCTGCAACAGATCAATCCCGTTCTTGATGGCGACGATTTCCGCCATCAACGACAAGGCGATCTCCGCCGGTGTATGGCTGCCGATATGCAGGCCGATAGGCCCATGCAGCCGCGCAATGGCGTTCACACTCAACCCGAGCGCCGCGAGATTTTCCCGGCGCTTCTGGCTGTTGACCCGCGAACCCAGGGCACCAATGTAGAACGCCCTGGAATTGAGGGCCGTCAACAACGCCATGTCATCCAGGCGCGGGTCATGGGTGAGCGCGACAATGGCGGTGCGTTCGTCGGTCTGGATATTCAGCACCGCTTCATCCGGCATGCCCGGCACAAAACGCCCGTGCTGTTCTTCCCAGCCATAGACAAACTCCTGGCGCGGGTCGCAGATCAGCACTTCGAAATCCAGCAACCGCGCCATTTCCGCCACGTACCGTGACAGCTGGCCCGCACCGATCAACAGCAGGCGCCAGCGCGGACCATAAATCGCCCGTAATCGCTCGCCGTCAAAGCTGACCACATCGGTCTTGCTCGCACCGCTCAGCACCACCTCACCGGTGGCCAAGTCCAACTCGCGGGCGACAATCTCGTGCGCCTCACAGCGCGCCAGCAGTTCAGCCACCCAACCCGGATCCCCCACCCGCTCCTCGGTCAGGCGCAGGGTGCCACCGCAAGGCAGGCCAAAACGCGCAGCCTCGTCGCGGGTGACGCCATAGGTCACCAACTGCACAGGCGGCCCGTCGTCAGGCAGCCGGCCATCCTGCAAACGGGCGATCAAGTCATCCTCGATGCACCCGCCCGACACCGAGCCAATCACCACCCCGTCACCGCGCAGGGCCAGCATGGCCCCCGGCGGACGTGGCGCGCTGCCCCAGGTCTGGACCACGCTGTACAGCACCACCCGCTGCCCGGCGCGGCGCCATTCCAATACGCTGCGCAATACATTCAGATCGACGCTGTCCATCAGGCGTTCGCCTCCTGCCAATCTTCCGTGAGCGGATAAAAATATGAGTAGTCAGCTAAGTTAACTCAGCGCAAATAAAAAAGCCCTGCAATGCAGGGCTTGGTGCGTCAAAAAACAAGCTTAGTTCAATAGCGATTGGGCTCCATTTCCAGCACCACCTGGAAACGCTTTTCGATGTCCTGCTGGATACGCAACGCGAGGCCGGCAATGTCCTGGCCGGTGGCCGCGCCGTAGTTCACCAGCACCAGTGCCTGCAAGCGATGCACGCCGGCATCACCGTCGCGAAAGCCCTTCCAGCCGGCCTTGTCGATCAGCCAGCCGGCAGCCAGTTTCATCTGCCCGTCGGCCTGGGGGTAAGCCACCATGTCCGGATATTGAAGCTGCAACTCGGCGGCCAGCGCCTGTGACACCAGCGGGTTCTTGAAGAAGCTGCCGGCATTGCCGAGCACCGCCGGGTCCGGCAGTTTCTCGCTGCGAATACTGCAAATGGCGCGGCTGACGTCGCTCGGGCTGGCCTGCGTAATGCCTTGTTCGGTCAGGCGCTGTTGCACCGGCCCGTACTCCAGCTTCAGGTGCGCGGCGCGACTCAAGGCAAAACGCACCCGCAGGATCAGCCAGCGGCCGGTTTCGTGCTTGAACAGGCTGTCGCGGTAGGCAAAGTTGCACTCGGCCAGGCTGAAATCCCGCAGCTCGCCGGTGTGGCGATCGAGGGCGGTCAGGCCGGCGAACACGTCCTTGATCTCCACACCATAGGCGCCGATGTTCTGCATGGGAGCGGCGCCAACGGTGCCGGGGATCAGGCTGAGATTTTCCAGGCCGGAAAAACCCTGGGCCAAGGTCCACAGCACAAACGGATGCCAGGCTTCGCCAGCTTCGGCCTCAACCACCACCTGGATGCCATCATCCTGCACGACCCGGATGCCCTGGCTGGCCATGCGCAGCACCAGCGCGTCGATATCCTGGGTCAGCAACAGATTGCTGCCGCCGCCAATCACCAGCAATGGCAGTTGATGCCCGGCGGCATAGGCCAAGGCTTCACGCACGTCGCTATCGTTATGGGCCTCGGCAAACAGCCGGGCGCGCACGTCGATGCCAAAGCTGTTGAACGGTTTGAGCGAAACCTGGGCTTGCACCTGCAACGTCATAACCGGCCCTTCAATTCAATCACCAACAAGTCACACGCGCGCTCGATCAGGTCGAGGACGGTTTCGAAGCCTTGGTCGCCTTCGTAGTAAGGGTCCGGTACTTCATCCACCACCGAGTCGTAACGGCGCAGGAACAGATCCAGGTCCGCCTTGCCTTGGGCCGGCTGCATCGCCTTGAGGTTACGCAGGTTGCTCTGGTCCATGGCCAGGATCAGGTCGTAGCGGGAAAAGTCGGCCCGGGAGACCTGCTGGGCCCGCTGGGCCGACAAGTCGTAGCCACGCTGCAGCGCTGCCCGCTGGCTGCGCTTGTCCGGCGGATTGCCCACGTGCCATTCACCGGTGCCGGCGGAGGCCACTTCAACCTGATCAGCCAGGCCGGCTTCCCGCAGTTTGTGGCGCAACACGCCTTCTGCCGTCGGTGAACGGCAGATGTTGCCCAGGCAGACGAACAGAACCTGCATCAGGCCCCCAGCAGGCGACGAACGCGCTCGAGGTCTTCAGGGGTGTCGACACCGGCCGGTGGCGCTTCCAGGGCATCGCCCACGTGGATGCGCACGCCGTGCCACAGAGCCCGCAGTTGTTCCAGGGATTCGGTATTTTCCAGCCAGCACGGGCCCCAGCTGACGAAGTCATGCAGGAAACCGGCGCGGTAGGCGTAGATGCCGATGTGGCGGCGGTAAGGCACGCCCGCCGGCAGCACGTCAGGCTGCTTGGCAAACGCATCCCGCGCCCATGGCAAGGTGGAGCGGCTGAAGGTCAGCGCCAGGCCATTGAGGTCACTGACCACTTTCACCACGTTGGGGTTGAACAGGGTCTCGATGTCTTCAATCGGCTCGGCCAGGGTCGCCATGCGGGCTTCGCCATGGGCTGCCAGGTTGGCTGCCACCTGGTCGATCACGCAGGGCGGAATCAACGGCTCGTCGCCTTGCACGTTGACCACGATGGCGTCCGCCGCCAGCCCCAGCTGGGTGGCCACTTCGGCCAGGCGGTCGGTGCCGGAATTGTGGTCTTCACGGGTCAGCACCGCTTCGGCACCAAAGCCTTTGCAGGCCTCGATGATGCGCGGATCGTCGGTCGCGACCACCACCCGTTCGGCGCTGCTTTTGCAGGCCTGTTCCCACACCAGCTGGATCATCGGCTTATCGCCGATCAGTTGCAGTGGTTTGCCGGGCAGGCGGGTGGAGGCGTAGCGGGACGGGATGACAACAGTGAAGGCGGTGGTCATTTATCCAGGCGCTCGTCGGTGGTCAGGGTACGGGCTTCGCTTTCGAGCATTACCGGAATCCCATCACGGATCGGGTACGCCAGGCCGGCGCCCTTGCTGATCAGCTCGGTTTTGTCGGCGCTGAGCTTGAGCGGGCCTTTGCAGATCGGGCAAGCGAGGATATCGAGCAGTTTGGTGTCCATGAGTGTGTCCTGGAGAGCAGCGTTTTAAGGCAAAAGGCGAGCGGGCAGCAAGCGCATCAACTGCGTGTCGAACCAGGCGACAAACGCCGGTGACGGTGCCGCGTCCACCGCAAGGTACCACCAGTCGGGCCTGGCAAAGGCGCGGCACTTCACCGCGTCCTTTTCCGTCATGACCAACGGCAGTGCCGGTGTGAAATTCAAGACCTCGGCGCTATACGGCGCGTGGTCGGCAAAAGCATGGGGTATTGGGCGCCAGTGTAGCGTTTCAAGGGTGTTGAAGAAACGTTGCGGGTTACCGATGCCGGCCACCGCGTGCACCTGCTGCCCCACCGGGAAGTGATCGACGGGTTTGCGTTCGCCGGTGTGCAGGTTGACCAACGCGGTGGGCAGCAGGCGGAAGGCAAAACCATCGTCACGGTCAGAACCCGCGCCGTTGTAAAGCAGCGCATCGACGCTCTGCAAACGCTCGACCGGCTCACGCAACGGGCCCGCTGGCAGGCAGCGGCGGTTACCGAGCCCACGAGCGGCATCAATCAATACCAGTTCCAGGTCACGGGCCAGGCGGTAATGTTGCAGGCCGTCGTCGGAGAGAATCAGGTCGAGGGTTTCGCTGGCCAGCAGCGCCTTTACCGCGCGGCTGCGGTCGGGGTCGATCAT
Organism: Pseudomonas sp. BIGb0558; assembly: GCF_024807515.1. NCBI lineage: Bacteria > Pseudomonadati > Pseudomonadota > Gammaproteobacteria > Pseudomonadales > Pseudomonadaceae > Pseudomonas > Pseudomonas sp. BIGb0558. The sequence goes on along the minus strand of NZ_JANUEW010000013.1, from coordinate 133,413 downwards.
CAGCGGCACGCCGCTGCGCTGCACGATCAGCAGCGGTTCATCCCCCGCCTGCGCGGCGGTGTGACTGGCTTCAACCCGCCATGGAAACGCTGGCGGCTTGGCGCCATAGCCGCGGCTCACCACACCGACGCGCAAGCCGCTGCGCTGGCAATGGTCGATCAGCCAGAGAATCAAGGGGGTCTTGCCGGTGCCGCCGACGGTGATGTTGCCCACCACCACGACCGGCACCGGCGACTGATATATCTCGCCCTCGCCCGCCAGGAACCGCGCGCGTTTGCGCTGTACCACCCGGCGATAGAGGGATTCCAGCGGCTGCAACAACGCGAGCGCCGGATGGCCTTCGTACCAGGCCTTGAGCAAACGATCGGTGATGGCCATCAGGGTTGGCTCGCCGCCTCGACGGTGGTCATGCGCAAATGGCTGAAGCCGAGCTTGCCGGCAGCGTCCATTGCCGTGATTACGGCCTGATGCTTGGTGTTGCCATCGGCGCTGATGGAAAGTGGCAGGTTGGTATCACCGCCCGACTCTTTTTGCAGCGCATCCATCAGGCTGGCCAGGTCATTTTTCTCCAGCAACTGGTTATTCACCGAGAACACGCCATCGGCGCTGATGGCGATGTCCAGTTGCTTGGCCTGCTGGTCTTCCGCCGGGGAGCCGCTGACGGCTTCCGGCAGGTCGACCCGCAGTTGGGTTTCCCGGGTAAAGGTGGTGGTGACGACAAAAAACAGCAGCAGGATAAACACCACGTCGATCAACGACGCCAGGTTGATATCGACGTTTTCCCGTTGCTTGCGGCGAAATTTCACGCGTTGCCCTCAACGAAGTCCACGTCACGGTCGCCCTGCACCACTTCCACCAGCTTGATGGCCTCCTGCTCCATGCCCACCACCAGCTCATCGATGCGCCGTTGCAGGAAACGGTGGAAGAACACCGAAGGAATACCGACCATCAGGCCCGCCGCCGTGGTGATCAAGGCCTTGGAAATACCACCGGCCAGCACCGCGGCGTTGGTGGTCATGCCCGAGCCCATGAAGGAGCTGAAAATATCGATCATGCCCAGCACGGTGCCGAGCAGCCCGAGCAATGGCGCCATGGCGGCGATGGTGCCCAGGGCGTTGATATAGCGCTCCAGCTCATGGATGACCCGGGCAGCAGCCTCTTCAATGCACTCCTTCATGATCTCGCGACCATGCTTGGAGTTGGCAAGGCCGGCGGCGAGGATTTCACCCAGGGGCGAGTTGGCGCGCAGTTCCTTGAGCTTGGCCTTGTCGAGCTGTTTGTTCTTGATCCAGCCCCAGACCTGGCCCAGCAGGTGGTCAGGTGTTACACGGCTGGCACGCAGGGTCCACAGGCGTTCGGCGATGATGCCGAGTGCGGCGATGGAACTCAAAATGATCGGCAACATCATCCAGCCGCCGGATTTGACCAATTCCCACACAGTGAATGTCCCCTCGAAAAAGTGCGCCACTTTACCATAAGGGTCCGGTGGAAGGGCTGGCCTGCCCCAGAGCATCCTGTCGCAGCGGCCGGTCTTTGGTAACGCTGTTTTGCGGCGGGCGCTCGCGCCAGAAACGCCGCTGGCTGCGCGCGGCCACCGGCGGCTGGAAGGTGCCCAGTTGCAGGCGCAGCGCGCCTTGTTCGGCGCTGTCATAAATTGTGCTGCCCACAGCCTGGTAACGCTCCAGCACCTGCGGATGCGGATGGCCAAACCCATTGCTGCGGCCACGGGAAATCAATACGGCCTTGGGCGCCAGGCGCAGCAGGAATGGCCATGAAGACGAGCTGCGGCTGCCATGATGCGGCGCTTGCAGCCAATCGACAGGGGCGCCCAAGGGTGTGGCGAGCAATGCTCGCTCGGCCTCGCGGTCAATATCCCCGGTCAGCAACAACCGCTCGCCATTGGCCTGCACGAGCAATACGCAGGACATCTGGTTACCGTCCGTCGCATCAGGCCATTGCCATAGCTCGAACGTCACGCCGTCCCACTGCCACTGCTCGCCGCTGACACAGGGTTGAGTACCGAGAGAGACTGGCAACCGCTCTGTTTCACCGCCTATCACACGCTTGATCGGCATCCCTTGGGCGACAGCCAATGCACCACCGGCATGATCAGCGTCGGCATGGCTGAGCAGCATCACGTCCAGCTCCGCTACCCCCAGCTTGCGCAACGCGGGCAACACGACACGAGCGCCCAGGTCGAACTCGCCGGAGCGCGGCCCGGCGTCATACAGCAGCACATGGTTGCGGGTACGCAGGATGATCGACAACCCTTGGCCAACATCCAGTTGCACCACCTCGACCCGCCCGTGGGGCACCGACTCCCGAGGTGGAAACACCGCCAGCAGCAACATCGGCCAGCCCAGCAGCCGAAACGGGATGCCCTTGGGCATCAATAACAGCACCGCGCCCAACGCACTGACCAGCCAATAGCCTGCCGGTACTTGCGCCGGAACCCAGGCCGGCATGTACTGCGCCAGCAGCGCCAGGGCCTTGAACAGCCAGCCCAGCGTGCCACCCGCCAGCCACAACAACCCCTCACCTATATAAGGCAGCGGCAATAACGCCGTACCCAGCAACGCCAGGGGCAATACCACCAGGCTGATCCACGGCACCGCCACCAGGTTGGCCAGCGGCCCGCTCAGGCTGATGGGCAGCCCGAGCACCAGCAGCAACGGAAACAGGCCGATGGCAATCAACCATTGGGCCCGGGTCCAGGCCTGCCAGGCACTCCACGGCCCCAGCCGACCACTGAACGCCAAAATCAGCACGGCCACCGCCGCAAATGACAGCCAGAATCCCGGCTGCAGACTGGCCAACGGTTCGAGGATCAGTACGGCATTCAGCGCCAGCAACAGCGGCCACCAGATGCCCAGGTGACGAAAGCGCAGGCGCCACAGCAGGACCAATCCCACCATTACGCAGGCCCGCTGCACCGGCACCTCGAAACCCGCCAGCAGGCCGTAGCCCAGCGCCGCAGCGAATGCCAAGCCACAGGCCCAGGGCAACCACGGCAAGGGTTTCGGCCAACATCCATAACGCGCCAGACCGGCCACCAGGCCATAGATCAACCCTGCGAGCAGGCCAATGTGCTGGCCGGAAATCACCAATAAATGCACGGTGCCGGTCGCTTGCAGAACCTGCCAATCCTCGGCGGCCAACCCGGAACCATCCCCGAGCACCAACGCCGCCAGGCCCGCCTCGCGCCCTTGGGCATCCGCCGCCAACAACCGCTGGCGAACCCCGTCACGCCAGGCATGCCGCGCAGGCGCCAGCCGCTGGCCATCCTTGACCGAGCCGGTGGCGCCAATCCGCTGGGCCAGCAACCAGGCCTCATAGTCAAATCCCTCGGCATTCAGCAAACCGGCGGGACGCTTGAGCGTAACGGCCAACCGCCAGCGCTCACCACTTTGAACCGGCGGGCCGCCACGCCAGGACACACGGATGTGCTTGGGCAGCAGCGCCTTGCGTGACCGGCTGTCGGTCAGTTCAAAGCGCACACCGTCGCCCGTCTGCTGCGGTAACCCGGTAACACGCCCTTCCACCCAGCGGGTCTGGCCATCCAGATGCGGGGCCAATCGATCATCCAGTGCCCACTGTGCACTGAGGCACGCCCAGCTCAATCCGAGCAGGAAAAACGCCAGCGGATACGTACGAAAAGGCAACAACATCAGGGCCAGCACCGGCATCAACAGCAGCCAGCCGCTGGACGGCAACACGGGTAAAAAGCGCAAGGCGAGCAGCCCCAGCGCGAGTGTGAACATCCCTGTTCTCATGGATCTTTCCTTGAAAGTGACCCATTGAGTCTTAGCCGGCCTGTAAATGCGGCCTATTATTATTTGTCACAAAGTCTGAATTTCCCGTTCATGGAATGCGGGCATACTTGCCCCTCGAACTGACCTGGACCCCTTATGCCACGGCGCTTATTCAAACGGTACATGCCCGATCCGACCAGCATTCGGGAACACAAGTCCTTACGCTTTCTCGGCAAATTGCTGCATGACCCGAACCTCTGGCACCTCAACCGGCACTCGGTCGCCCGCGCTATGGCGGTGGGCCTGTTCGCGGCGTTTATCCCTATTCCCTTGCAGATGCTGCTGGCCGCGGTCCTCGCCATCAGCGTGCGCGGCAACATGCCGATTGCCGTCAGCCTGGTGTGGCTGACCAACCCGATCACCATGCCGCCGGTGTTCTTCTGCACCTACATGACGGGCGCCTGGCTGATGAACGTGCCGCCCCGCAGCATGCCCGACGAGCTGACCTGGGAGTGGATCAGCGGGCAACTGTCGACGCTGTGGCAACCCTTCCTGCTGGGCTCGGTGGTATTGGGGCTGGTGATGGCGGCGCTGGGGTATTGCCTGACCATGGGTTACTGGCGCTGGTGGGTTGCCCGCCAGTGGAAAAAACGCAAACAGCGCAGGAGGTAAGGGTTAGCGAGCCAGCAAGCGCATATGCACGCGCAACCCCTGGCCGCTGTTTTCCGCCCACAGGCTGCCGTCCTGGCGCTGCACGGCGTTGCGCGCAATGCTCAACCCCAGGCCAAAACCACCGTCGCCGGGGCGTGAACCGTCCAGCCGGGTGAACGGCGCAAAGATCCGCTCCAGTTCCAATTCATCGATCCCGCCGCCCTGGTCTTCCAGCCACAAGTGCCAATGATCACCCTCGCGTTGCCCGCCCAATTGCACCGTCCCGCTTGGCGGAGAATGCCGGATGGCATTGCGCAGGATGTTTTCCAGTGCCTGGGCCAGCAGGTTCAGATTGCCGCGCACCCAGCAGTCAGCCTCAAGTTCGCACTGTAAACGTGACGGCGGCCAACCACTTTCAAAACAGGCGTTTTCCCGGAGCATGTCCCACAGCGCCTGCACCTGGATGTCCTCCTTGGGCAGCGGCGCACGTTCGGTGTCGAGCCAGGCCAGTTGCAAGGTGTCTTCCACCAGGCGTTGCATGCCGTCGACTTCCCTGCCCAGGCGTTCGCGCAGCTGGGTCAGGTCCTGCTCGCTGTCGCAGGCGACGCGCAAGCGGCTCAGCGGCGTGCGCAACTCATGGGACAAATCCCGCAGCATTTGCTGTTGCAGGGCCACGGTGCCTTGCAAGCGTTCAGACATCTGGTCAAACGCGCGGCCCAATTCCCCCAGCTCATCCTGGCGGCTGGTGGTGTCGCGGGACAGCCGGGTGCTCAACTGGTCGGCACGCCAGGCATTGGCCTGCTCCCGCAGATGGTTCAGGGGCATGATCAGCAACCGGTAAAGGCCGATGCACAACAGCAGGGTGAACAGGCCGGGAATCACGCCATTGGTCACAATCCGCCAGAACAATTGGTTTTGCCCGGGCATAAAGCGCCGTGGCAATTCAATCACCAGGGATCCCGCACCCGGGTCACCCGGAAACGGGATTTTCAACCACGGCAGGCCTTTGGCATGCCGGCTGACGGGCCAGTCCAGGCCACGCAGGAAGGTCAGGCGCTGGCTTTCCTTGTCTGTCAGCGGGTAGCTGCTCAGGGATTGCAGATCGTTACCGATAACGCCCAGCCACGTGCGCTCGTGCTTGCCCATGGTGCTCAACCACGCATCTACACCGGCGTTGCCGCCTTTGTTCCAGGCCAGTTCCGCGCCGGCCGCATAACCGCTCAAAGTGGCGCGGGCCTCACTGGACAGAAAGGCATTCTGCTCTTCCATGTACCGGCCCCAGGACCAACTGAGCCAGATCATCAGCAGGCAGAAGGCGATCAGCAGGCAGGCCAGTTTCCAGAATAACGAATGCTTGCCCGGCAGCCGTTTGAGGGTGGCCTTAAAGCCCGTCATCGTGACCGCTCAACACATAGCCCTTGCCCCACACCGTGCGCACTTCCCGCTCGCTGTAGCCAATAGCCTTGAGCTTGCGACGAATCTGGCTGATGTGCATGTCCAGGCTGCGATCATGAGGCGCATAGCCGCGCTGAAAGACATGCTGGTAAAGGAAGGCTTTGCTGAGGACTTCCTCGCCGTTGCGGTGCAGGGTTTCCAGCAGGCGATATTCGCTGCGGGTCAGCCCGGCCCAGTACTCCCGATGAAAGACGTCACACAGTTCATCATCGAACCGCAGGCCGAGGGCATCGTCGCGCACCGTCGCCAGGGCCGGCAACGGCCGCCGATCCAGGGCAACCCGGCGCAGTATGGCTTCGATGCGCACCCGCAACTCAGCCATGCTGAATGGCTTGGGCAGGTAATCATCCGCCCCCAGGCGAAAGCCGCTGATGCGGTCGGCTTCGGCGCCCAGGGCCGACATCAGGATCACCGGGATCGAATGGCTCTGGCGCAAATGCGTGAGCACCGACAAGCCGTCCATGCCCGGCAACAGGATGTCCATCAACACCACGTCGAAGCTTTGATCGCGGGCCATTTGCAGACCCTGCTGGCCGTCCTGGCACCAGGTCACCTGGAAGCCACAGCGGCCCAACTGCTCATGGACATAGGCGCCAAGCACAGGATCATCTTCAATCGCCAGGATACTGGGTAAGCCAAGTGCTACGGGATTCATTAGCGTCTGCAAGTCATTCTCAATGACTGATTATTCAAGATTGCCCCCCCATGAGCAACCGCCGCCGGGCGTCCGATGGTCCAAGGTTTGCCTCAGGTCATTAATTTGCAAGATTCCAGACCGCGCAAATGGCTACACTGCGCAGGTGGCGCGGGCCGGATGCCTGCGTGGAATTTCGACAACAGTGTGGTAGCAGGAGAGTGGCGTGCTTAGAAGAATGGGGATAAAAGGCCGCGTACTGTTGCTGACCTTATTGCCTACCAGCCTGATGGCGTTGCTGCTGGGCGGCTATTTCACCTGGATGCAACTGTCGGAACTGCAGTCGCAGTTGCTGCAACGGGGCGAGATGATCGCCGAGCAACTGGCACCGCTGGTCGCACCAGCACTGGGCACCAAAAACACCGACCTGCTGGAACGCATCGCCACCCAGTCCCTGGAACAAACCGACGTGCGCGCCGTGTCGTTCCTCGGGCCCGACCGTACGCCCCTGGCCCACGCCGGCCCGACCATGCTCAACCAGCCGCCCATCGGCAACAGTTCGCACCTGTTGCAGCGCACCGGCAATGACGCAACCCGCTATCTGCTGCCGGTGTTCGGCCGCCATCGCAACCTCGCCGGTGAGCTGATCCCGGATGAGTCCGACCGCCTGCTGGGCTGGGTCGAGCTGGAGCTTTCCCACAATGGCATGTTGCTGCGCGGCTATCGCAGCCTGTTCGCCAGCCTGCTGCTGATCGCCATCGGCCTGATCTGCACCGCAGCCCTGGCGTTGCGCATCAGCCGTACGATCAACTCGCCGATTGGCCTGATCAAGCAGGCCGTGGCGCAGCTCAAGGACGGCAATCTGGAAACCCGCTTGCCGCCACTGGGCAGCCAGGAACTCGATCACCTCGCCTCGGGCATCAACCGCATGGCCGAGACCCTGCAAAATGCCCAGGAAGAATTGCAACACAGCATCGACCAGGCCACCGAAGACGTGCGGCAGAACCTGGAAACCATCGAGATCCAGAACATCGAGCTGGACCTGGCCCGCAAGGAAGCGCTGGAAGCCAGCCGCATCAAGTCGGAGTTTTTGGCCAACATGAGCCATGAAATCCGCACACCGCTGAACGGCATCCTCGGTTTCACCCACTTGTTGCAGAAAAGCGAGCTGTCGCCCCGCCAGCTGGATTACCTGGGCACCATCGAAAAGTCCGCCGACAACCTGTTGGGCATCATCAACGAAATCCTCGACTTCTCGAAAATCGAAGCCGGCAAGCTGGTGCTCGACAGCATCCCGTTCAACCTGCGGGACCTGTTGCAAGACACCCTGACCATCCTCGCCCCGGCCGCCCACGCCAAACAGCTGGAGCTGGTGAGCCTGGTCTACCGCGACACGCCGCTGTCGCTGGTGGGTGACCCGCTGCGGCTCAAGCAAATCCTCACGAACCTGGTGAGCAACGCGATCAAATTCACCCGCGAAGGCACCATCGTTGCCCGCGCGATGCTTGAAGACGAACAGGAAGACAGCGTGCAACTGCGCATCAGCGTGCAGGACACCGGCATCGGCCTGTCGAACCAGGACGTGCGCGCGCTGTTCCAGGCATTCAGCCAGGCGGACAATTCGCTGTCACGCCAACCCGGCGGCACCGGCCTGGGCCTGGTGATTTCCAAGCGCCTGATCGAACAGATGGGCGGTGAGATTGGCGTCGACAGCACGCCGGGGGAAGGCTCGGAATTCTGGATCAGCCTGAACCTGCCGAAAACCCGCGACGACGTCGAAGACCTGCCCTGCGCGCCACTGCTGGGCCGGCGCGTGGCGGTGCTGGAAAACCACGAGCTGGCGCGCCAGGCCCTGCAACATCAGTTGGAAGACTGCGGCCTGGAAGTCACCCCGTTCAACAGCCTGGAGAGCCTGACCAACGGCATCACCAGCGCCCACCAGACCGAACAGGCGATTGACCTGGCGGTACTGGGTATCACCGCCAACGACATTCCACCGGAGCGTTTGAACCAACACCTGTGGGACCTCGAGCACCTGGGCTGCAAGGTGCTGGTGCTGTGCCCCACCACCGAACAGCTGCTGTTCAACCCGTCGGTGCCCAACCCCAACAGTCAACTGCAGGCCAAACCCGCCTGCACACGCAAACTGCGCCGCGCCCTGGCCGACCTGATCAGCCCGCGCCCGCTGCGCAGCGAACCCGGCGAGCCGCTGTCGAGTCGCGCACCACGGGTACTGTGTGTCGACGACAACCCGGCCAACCTGCTGCTGGTGCAAACCCTGCTGGAAGACATGGGCGCCAAGGTCCAGGCGGTGGAAAGCGGTTACTCGGCCATCGAAGCGGTGAAGCAGGAAGCCTTCGACCTGGTGCTGATGGACGTGCAAATGCCCGGCATGGACGGGCGCCAGAGCACCGAAGCGATTCGCTCATGGGAAAGCGAACGCCACGGCACGCCGCTGCCCATCGTCGCGCTGACCGCCCACGCCATGGCCAACGAAAAACGTGCGTTGCTGCAAAGTGGCATGGATGACTACCTGACCAAGCCCATCAGCGAACGGCAACTGGCCCAGGTGGTGTTGAAATGGACCGGGCTGGCCCTGCGCAACCAAGGCCCGGAGCGCGGCGCCGAAAGTTTCGGGCAGGCCACGCAACTGCCGGTACTGGACCATGAAGAAGGCTTGCGACTGGCTGCCGGCAAGGCGGATCTGGCAGCGGACATGCTGGCGATGCTCCTGGCTTCGCTGGAGGCTGACCGGGAAGCGATCCGCGTGGCCCGTGACGCCAACGACCGTAACGCCCTGATCGAGCGGGTTCATCGCCTGCACGGCGCCACCCGGTATTGCGGCGTGCCGCAACTGCGCGCGGCCTGCCAACGGGCCGAAACCCTGCTCAAACAGGACGATGCCAAGGCCATGCCGGCCCTGGATGAACTGGACATGGCGATAGCGCGGCTGGCCAGCGAGGCGCGGGTGAGCGCGTAAACTTTCGGGGCAATGTGGAGAGGGAGCTTGTCTTTGGCTAGGGAGCTTGCTGTGGCGAGGGAGCTTGCTCCCGCTGGGCTGCGCAGCGGCCCCAAAAATCTTGGGAGCGCTTCGCACTCCAGCGGGAGCAAGCTCCCTCGCCACAGCAGCTCACTTGCCACAGCAGCTCCCTAGCCACAAACAAGCCCCTCGCCACAAAAGCAGCTTTCAATCATCAAGAAGGAATATTTGATGCGCATCATCCTCTTCAGCAGCCAAACCTACGACCGCGACAGTTTTCTCGCCCAACCGCTGCCCGCAGGCATGCAACTGCAATTCCAACCGGCCCGGCTGAACCTCGACACCGTGGCCCTGGCCGAACACCATGAAGTGGTCTGCGCCTTTATCAATGACGACCTCAGCGCCCCGGTGCTGGAGCAACTAGCCAACGGCGGCACCCGCCTGATCGCCCTGCGCTCGGCCGGTTACAACCATGTCGACCTGGCCGCCGCCAAGCGCCTGGGCCTGACCATCGTGCGGGTGCCGGCCTACTCGCCCCATGCAGTGGCCGAACATGCAGTCGCGCTGATCCTGGCCCTCAATCGCCGCCTGCACCGCGCCTACAACCGCACCCGCGACGGCGACTTCAGCCTGCATGGCCTGACCGGTTTCGACCTGGTGGGCAAGACCGTCGGCGTGGTCGGTACCGGGCAGATCGGCGCCACATTCGCCAAGATCATGGCCGGGTTCGGCTGCCAGTTGCTGGCGTACGACCCCTACCCCAACCCGCAGGTCGAAGCCCTTGGCGCGCGCTACGTGAGCCTGGCGCAGTTGCTCGGCGAGTCACAGATCATCAGCCTGCATTGCCCGCTGACGGCAGACAGCAAACATCTGATCAACGCCCGGAGCCTGGCCCATATGCAACCCGGCGCGATGCTGATCAATACCGGGCGCGGCGGCCTGGTGGACACCCCGGCGCTGATCGACGCGCTCAAGGACGGCCAACTCGGCTACCTGGGGCTGGATGTGTATGAAGAAGAGGCCCAGCTGTTTTTCGAAGACCGCTCGGACCTGCCCCTGCAAGACGACGTGCTGGCGCGCCTGCTGACCTTCCCCAACGTGATCATCACCGCGCACCAGGCCTTCCTGACGCGCGAGGCGCTGGGGGCGATTGCCGGCACCACCCTGGCCAACATCACGGCGTGGGCTGATGGGCGGGCGCAAAACCTCGTCGAAGGATGATCAGCGGTCACATAGCCGCGCCATGATGGGTGGCGGCCCGTGATAGGATGCCGCGCCTATTTGGAGGATCCATGGCCGAACACGATTTCCGCTTCAGCTTGCTGAGCCCGCAACACACCCTGATCGAATGCCGCGCCCTGGTGCCGGGCCGTTATCAAGTCACCGGCAACGGTGGCTCGATCAAGAACGGCGACGTTCTGATCGTCACCCTGCGCGGCAGTAAAACCCTGTCGATGCGCCTGACCGTCGAAGGCGATGCGCGCTACTCCATCCGCCCGGCAGGCCAGTGGGTCGCCATGGCCCAGGGGCCAAAGTTCGGCGAACTGGAGATTCACACCTGGAAGGTCAACTGCGACAGCTGCGACAACGTGCTGGAGTTTGAATTCGCGGTGGAAACCAAGCTGAGCAAAGAGCCGCTGCAACCGGCCGCTACCGCGCGTGTCAGCGAGCTGGGCTGGGCCACCCTGGGCGACAAGCACCGCTGCCCGAAATGCCAGAAGGCCGCGCAATGAAAGCCGTGCTGATGCTGGCCGTGCTGGGTGCAGGCCTTGCGGGCTGCGCCAGCGACGAGGTCAAGCTCAAGCAGGATCACAGCTACGTGGTGGAGTGGATCGGTGAACGGCCGCTGATGGATTACGCGCACCTGACCGTGACCCTCGGCGCCGATGGCCGGGCCTACGGCAATGGTGGCTGCAACCATTGGTTCGCGCCCTACACCCTGGACGGCGACAAGCTGACCTTCGGCAAGGTCGGCAGCACCCGCAAACTCTGCGCCGAAGCGCTGATGGAGCAGGAGCACCGTTTCTTCCAGGCCCTGCAAGGCGTGCAACGCTGGGACATCTCGCCGATCGAACAGACCCGTTTCTGGCCGGCGGATGGCCTGCCATTGCGGTTGTGGCTGGAAGAAGGCTGATTCCGCTCTTCTGTGGGAGCTGGCTTGCCTGCGATGGCATCGCCTCGGTCTGGCTGACAGACCGAGTTGCCTGCATCGCTGGCAAGCCAGCTCCTACATTTAACCGCGCAACGCCTTGAGCTTGGCCAACACACCCTCGGCCGTCTGCTCACCCATCAGTTGCTCGCGCACCTTGCCCTTGTCATCGATGATGTAGGTCACCGGCAACGCTTCGCTGCGGGGAATATCGAAGATTTCATCCGGGTTCTGCGCCAATACGGTGAACTTGATGCCCAGCTTCTCGCTGGCGCTCTTGAGTTCTTCACCCTGGGCGTTGTCGAAGTTCACGCCAAATACGCCCACCGACTGGCCCTTGAGCTGTTCGGCCAAGGCATTCAGCTCCGGGATTTCGGTACGGCACGGGCCACACCACTCGGCCCAGTAGTTGACCACCAGCCATTGCTTGTCCAGGCGTTCGGCGGCCACTTTCTGACCGTATTGGTCAACGCCATAGTCATTGCCACAGCCGCTGAGCAGCAGTGTGCCGATGATTGCCAATGCGCCTAACAGTCGCCTCGTCATGGGGTAATCCTTCGTAAAAATGAACATTGGCTGCGGCCGATCGCCTCTCATGGTTTAAGGACGTGACGCAGCGCGGGTAGAATACCCGCCACCTAACGCAAGATGCGACCCGCACATGACCGATCTGACGCTTTATCACAACCCGCGCTGCTCGAAATCCCGCGGTGCGCTCGAACTGCTGGAGGCCCGTGGCCTGACACCAACCGTGGTGCGCTACCTGGAAACCCCGCTCGACGCCGCGCAATTGCAGGCCTTGCTGGGCAAGCTTGGGATCAGCGCGCGGCAACTGCTGCGCACCGGCGAAGACGAATACAAAACCCTCAACCTGGCCGACGCCAGCCTCAGCGAAGCGCAGTTGATTGCCGCCATCGCCGCTCATCCGAAACTGATGGAACGCCCGATCCTCGAAACCGCCGACAAGGCCGTGATTGGCCGTCCTCCGGAAAATGTCCTGGAGCTGGTTTCGTGAGTGCGCCGTATGTGCTGGTGTTGTATTACAGCCGCAACGGCTCGGTCAGCGAAATGGCCCGGCAGATTGCCCGGGGCGTCGAGCAAGCCGGGCTGGAGGCGCGGTTGCGCACCGTGCCGGCCATCTCCAGCGAATGCGAAGCCGTAGCGCCGGACATTCCGGTGGATGGCCCGCTGTACTGCAGCCTCGACGACCTGAAGAACTGCGCCGGCCTGGCCCTGGGCAGCCCGACCCGTTTCGGCAACATGGCCGCGCCGCTCAAGTACTTTCTCGACGGCACCAGCAACCTGTGGCTGACCGGCGCACTGGTGGGCAAGCCGGCGGGTGTGTTCACTTCCACCGCCAGCCTGCACGGCGGCCAGGAAACCACGCTGATGTCGATGCTGCTGCCACTGCTGCACCACGGCATGCTGATCACCGGCCTGCCCTACAGCGAACAGGCACTGCTCGACACCAAAGGCGGCGGTACGCCGTATGGCGCCAGCCACCATTCCGGTGCCGACGGCAAGCGCGCGCTGGATCAGCACGAGATCGCCCTGTGCCGCGCCCTCGGCCTGCGCCTGGCGAAGACCGCCGCGCTACTGGAGAACGGCCGTGGCCAGGAAGCCTAAGGCACTGCCGTCCCAGGCGTGGCTGGAGCCACGGGTCAAGGCGATGCGGGCGTTGAGCCTGCTGGCATTCCTGGGTCTGGTGGGGTTGTTGTGTGTTTACTATCTGGTGTTTGCCGACCTGCATGGCGCACGGCCGTGGGTGATTCTGCTGATCGAGCTGGTGCCGCTGCTATTGCTGGCACCGGGGATGATTTTGGGCAGCGCGCGTGGGCATTCGTGGATGTGCTTTGTGGTGAATCTTTACTTCATCAAGGGCGCGCTGGCCGCGTATGACCCGAACCGGCAATGGTTTGGGGTGCTGGAGATGCTGGCGAGCCTGGCGGTGTTCTGCACCGCGTTGATGTATGTGCGGTACCGGCATCAGTTGAATCGGCGGTTGGCGGGGGAAGGCCTGTAGCGTCTGACAGCCAGTCATCGCGGGCAAGCCCGGCTCCCACAGTGATCATTGTCATCCATGACAACTCGGTCAAATGTGGGAGCTGGCTTGCCTGCGATAGCGTCAACGCGATCTCAATGGTTGACGGTGTAGGCCAACATCATCGACAGCTGGCACATCGGCCGCCCGCTCTCGGCATGCCACTGGTTGAACGCACCCTGCACCGTGGCCAGGTCCCGAAGACTGGTGGGCACCTTGTCGACAATCTTCTGCGCGTTCAGCGCCGCCACTACGTCATAGCTCGGCACGAACGTGTCCTTGCCGACCATCCGCAGAAAACGCGGCGCCGACAGCCCGCCCAACTGGTGGCCGTGCTTGCTCAGGTATTTCCACAGGCCGACGATATCGGTCACCGGCCAGTCAGCAATCAGCGCACCGAAACTGCCCTTTTCCTTCTCGATATCCAGAATCATCTGCGCATTGCGCGGCACGCTCTTGAGCTTGCCCAAGTGGCGGATGATGCGGGTGTCCTGCATCAGCCGCTCCAGGTGTTCGGCACCCATCAGCACGACTTTTTCAGGGTCAAACCCAAAGAACACCTGCTCGAATGCCGGCCACTTAGCGTCCACCACGCTGTGCTTGAGCCCGGCGCGAAACACCCGCAGCGACAGGGTCGACAGGTAGCGGTCATCGCTGATCTTGCGCAATTGCGCCGGGGTCAGGGGCACAGGCAGATGGGCTTCCAGCTCGGCCGCCGAACCAAAACGGTTCAGACAATATTCGTGCAGCCACTTGTAATCGCGCATGCCCTCTCCTAAGGATTGAAATGAAAACGGCGCCCAGGAGCGCCGTCTGTCAGAGCGGTGAAAACGCTCAGAGGTTCACTACGCTGACGAAGCGCGATGCGGCACTTTCGTCGATACGCAGGCTGGTGAAGTCGAACAGGTTACGGTCGGCCAACTGCGACGGCTGCACGTTCTGCAAGCTGCGGAAGATGCTGTCGACGCGGCCCGGGGTCTTGCGGTCCCACTCCTGGAGCATGTCCTTGACCACCTGGCGTTGCAGGTTTTCCTGGGAGCCGCAGAGGTTGCACGGGATGATCGGGAATTGCTTGAGGTCGGAGTACGCCTGGATGTCTTTCTCATGGCAGTACGCCAACGGGCGAATCACCACGTTGCGCCCGTCGTCGGCCCGCAGCTTGGGCGGCATGGCCTTGAGGCTGCCGTTGAAGAACATGTTGAGAAAGAAGGTTTCGACGATGTCATCGCGATGATGACCCAGGGCCATCTTGGTCGCACCGATTTCGTCGGCAAAGGTGTAGAGCGTGCCACGGCGCAGGCGCGAGCACAGCGAGCAGGTGGTCTTGCCTTCCGGGACCAGTTCCTTGACCACCGAATAGGTGTCTTTCTCGACGATGTGGTACTCGATCCCCAATTCCTTGAGGTAGGCCGGCAGCACATGCTCGGGAAACCCCGGCTGCTTCTGGTCCATGTTCACGGCGACGATGTCGAACTTGATCGGCGCGACCTTTTGCAGGTGCATCAGCACGTCGAGCAGGGTGTAGCTGTCTTTGCCGCCGGACAGGCAGACCATGACCTTGTCGCCCTCTTCGATCATGTTGAAATCGGCGACTGCCTCACCAGCCTGGCGACGCAGGCGTTTTTGCAGTTTGTTCTGGTTGACCGTAAGAGTGCCCATGGCGCTTGGATCCGCGAAAGGTGTGTGACGAAAAGCCGGGTATTTTACGCAAAAAATCCACTATGAGCGACGCCGTTCCAGTGGGGAGCCGGCCTGGGTGGGAGCCGGGCTTGCCCGCGATGGGATCAACTCGGTTTGTCTGAAGCACCGAGGTGCCTGCATCGCAGGCAAGCCAGCTCCCACAGTTGCCGGGGTTACCCCTGACAGACCTCCGCGCGATTAAGCCCAATGTTTACAGCGCAATTTGCTCTAAAGCCTTACAGTTTTTCCGGTCATCAGTTCCTATACTGCGACATAAGGTCGCACATATATCCAGACCTTTCAGGCCAATTGGCCCGTGGGCGCTCCACTGGGGGGCGATGGTAATAACGACAGGAGTGACTGGCATGATCCATCACGTCGTGGGACTTTTCACCCACCCCGATCAGGAATGGCGGGAAATTCGTGGCGATAAAGAAGAAAGCATCGGCCACATGTACCTCACCCACACGCTGATTCTGGCGGCGATCCCCGCGGTATCAGCCTTTATCGGTACCACTCAAGTAGGTTGGGTCATCGGCAGCCGCGCCCCGGTGATGCTGACGGTGGAAAGCGCGCTGTGGATGACCATCATGTCCTACGCCGCGATGCTCGGTGGCGTGGCGGTGATGGGCGCGTTTATCCACTGGATGGCCCGCACCTATGACGCCAACCCCAGCATGGCGCGCTGCGTGGCGTTTGCCACCTACACCGCGACGCCCCTGTTTATCGGCGGGCTGGCGGCGCTATACCCACATATGTGGCTGGGCATGGTGGTTGGCACTGCGGCCATTTGCTACACGGTGTACCTGCTGTACGTCGGGCTGCCGACCTTCATGAACATCCACCCGGACGAGGGCTTCCTGTTTTCGAGTTCGGTACTGGCGGTAGGCCTGGTGGTACTGGTGGCGATCATGGCCTTTACCGTGATCGTCTGGGGGCTGGGCGTAGGCCCGATCTACACCAACTGACGCGGTTCAACCCGCAGGAAAAGCCACCGCAAGGTGGCTTTGTGCGTTATGCATGACCATTCGGCGCCTGACAGATTCGGATACACCGTTGTTTGCGGCATACTGGACATCTCTGGAGATATGTACAGCATGCCCGAGCAACTCAATACCCGCGTCGAAGATTGTTTCCTGCAAGCCGAATCCTTTTTCAAACGAAGCTTCAAGCGCCCCCAGGTCAGCCTCAAGCTGCGGGGCCAGAAGGCCGGTGTCGCGCATTTGCACGAGAACCTGCTGCGCTTCAACCCGCAGCTGTACCGTGAAAACAGCCAGCACTTCCTTAAACAGACGGTCGCCCATGAAGTGGCGCACCTGATTGCCCACCAATTGTTCGGCGAGCGCATCCAGCCCCATGGCGAGGAATGGCAGTTGATCATGCGCGGGGTGTACGAACTGCCGCCGGATCGCTGCCACACCTATGAAATCCAGCGGCGGCGCGTGACGCGGTATATCTACCGCTGCCCGTGTGCCGACAGCGACTTTCCGTTTTCGCCCCAGCGTCACGGGTTGGTGAGCCAGGGGCGACGGTATTTGTGCCGCCGGTGTCGGCAGACTTTGGTGTTTACCGGGGAAACCCGGGTGGAGTGAGTTTTGTGGTGCCTGTAAGGGCCTCATCGCAGGCAAGCCAGCTCCCACATTAGACCGGGTTCCACCTTTGGAATGCAGTCAAATGTGGGAGCTGGCTTGCCTGCGATGGCGTCAGCCCAAGCACTACTGAATCACTTTGGCACGCCGCAGATCGTCTATCCGCTGAACACTGAATCCCAACTCAGCCAGCACTTCATCGCTGTGAGCGCCCACCGCCGCGCCAATGTGCCTGGCCGCCGGTAAACCCTCGGAAAACTTCAGCGGGCAGGCCATTTGCGCCTGGCTGGAACCATCGCCCCGCGGTACCTGGCTGACCAACTCCCGGGCTTTCAACTGTGGGTGCTCGACAGCCTCGCTCAAACTCAACACCGGCTCGACACACGCATCAATCCCGGCAAACAACGCACACAGCTCATCAAAACTGCGTTTCTCGAACTCGACCTGCAATGCCAGCTTGAGGGCTTTCTGCTGCTCAGGCCTGGGCGACAACCCCTGCGCCGCCAACTCTGGGCGCCCAAGCGCTGTACACAACTGCTGCATAAAGGCCGGTTCCAGGCTGCCCACCGACAACCAGCGCCCCTCACGCGAGCGGTAATAGTCATAGAAGCTGCCGCCATTGAGCACCTGGTTCTCCCACGCCGGTTCCACACCGCAGGCCAGGTAACCCGCACCCGCCATGGCATTCAGGCTGAAGGCGCAATCGGTCATGCTCACGTCCAGGTACTGCCCCACTCCACTCTGCTGCCGGGCGATCACCGCCGCCAGCAAGCCGATCACCGCGTGCAACGAGCCGCCGCCCACGTCTGCCAACTGCACGCCAAGGGGCAACGGCCCGCTGTCCTGGCGCCCGGTGTAGCTGGCGATACCGGCCAGGGCCAGGTAGTTGATGTCATGGCCGGCGCGGTCCTTGTAGGGGCCGGTCTGGCCGTAGCCGGTGATGGAGACATAGATCAGCTTCGGGTTGATCGCCTTCAACGCTTCGTAGCCCAGGCCCAGGCGCTCCATGACCCCGGGGCGAAACTGCTCCAGGACGATGTCGTAGTCCGCCACCAGTTGTCGCACGATCGCCACGGCCTCGGCCTGCTTGAGGTCCAGGGCCAGGCTGCGCTTGTTGCGGTTCAGGTAGGCATGGCTGGCGGACACGCCCTGGTCGTGGGGCGGCAATACCCGCAGCAGGTCCATGCGGGTGGGGGATTCGATGCGCAGCACCTCGGCGCCCATGTCGGCCAGCAGCAACGAGGCGAACGGCCCCGGCAGCAAGGTGGAGAAATCCAGTACTTTGAGGGACGCCAAGGGGCCTGACATGAAGACTCCGATTCCGGTTCGATAGCTCACAGAGTAGGCAAACCTGAGCCCAAGCGGCAATCACATAAACCATCATCGGAAGTGACCGTTGTGGTTTTGCACAGGCATAAAAAAACCCATCCGAAGATGGGTTTTTCACAAACGGTGCAGCCTTACTTGACGGCGGTTGGGGTCGGGCCTTCGGCCACGCCCAGGTCGTCTTCTTCACGAGTCTCGGAGATACCGCGACCACCGGAAGCCAGTTCGACTTGCAGCTTGTCTTCGTCCAGTTCCTTCACCCACTTGGCCACAACCAGGGTCGCAACGGCGTTGCCGACCAGGTTGGTCAGTGCGCGGGCTTCGGACATGAAGCGGTCGATACCCAGGATCAGCGCCAGGCCGGCAACCGGCAGGTGGCCGACAGCCGACAGGGTCGCGGCCAGTACGATGAAGCCCGAACCGGTGACGCCAGCCGCGCCCTTGGAGGACAGCAGCAGAACCAGCAACAGGGTGATCTGGTGGGTGATGTCCATGTGGGTGTCAGTCGCCTGGGCGATGAACACGGCAGCCATGGTCAGGTAGATCGAAGTACCGTCCAGGTTGAAGGAGTAGCCAGTCGGGATAACCAGACCCACTACCGACTTCTTGGCGCCCAGGCGTTCCATCTTGATCAGCATGCGTGGCAGTGCGGATTCGGACGAGGAAGTACCCAGTACGATCAACAGTTCTTCACGGATGTAGCGGATCAGTTTCAGGACGCTGAAGCCGTGAGCGCGGCAGATGCCACCCAGCACGATCAACACGAACAGGATGCAGGTGATGTAGAAGCAGATCATCAGCTGACCCAGCTGCACCAGCGAACCTACACCGTAGGCACCGATGGTGAACGCCATGGCGCCCAGGGCACCCAGTGGCGCGAGCTTCATGATCATGTTGATGATGTTGAACATCACGTGGGCGAAGCGATCGATGAAGTCCAGCACCGGCTTGCCATAGGCACCCAGGCGATGCAGGGCGAAACCGAAGATCACCGAGAACATCAGCACTTGCAGGATGTCACCGGTGGCGAATGCGCCGACGATGGTGTTCGGGATCACGTTCAGCAGGAAGCCAACGATGCTCTGGTCGGCACCGGCAGTCACGTAGGCAGCGACTTTAGAGGCGTCCAGGGTAGCCACGTCGATGTGCATGCCGGCGCCCGGTTGCACAACGTTGACCACGACCAGGCCGATCAGCAGGGCGATGGTGGAAACGATTTCGAAGTACAGCAGCGCGTAGCCGCCGGTTTTGCCGACCGATTTCATGCTTTGCATGCCAGCGATGCCGCTGACAACGGTGCAGAAGATGATCGGGGCGATGACCATTTTGATCAGCTTGATAAAGCCGTCACCCAGTGGCTTGAGGGCCACGCCGGTCTGCGGGTAGAAGTGACCGAGCAAAATACCGATAACGATTGCAACGATCACCTGGAAATACAGGGATTTGTACAGTGGCTGACGAGTCGTCATTGCAAAGTTCCTCAATCGTCCCGTGTGGCAAATATCCGCCATTGCCCACGACACTTGAATTGCGAACCCTCCTGCACTGGAGGGATTTGTTTTTTGCGAGCTGCGCACGGCAGATCTGCGTCTCCTATCGCAAGCGTCGTGCCACTTTCCTTGAAAACCGCTGAAGGCCTTTAGACATCAGCGCTCGGGGTATTTTCAGCTTCAGGCTCCACCTGCAGGCAGTGGCGGATTTCCGCCTGGCTGCCCAATCCCGTCCTACAATTTGGCGGATATCCGCCTTGTTGCACTCACCCGGTGTGGCTAACATCCGCCACTCAATGGACGAGGCCTCTATGCGTGAACGTACCATCGCCAGTCACTACGCCCGGGCCGCGCTCGGCGGTGCACGCCGGGCCGGCTATGACTATTCGGGCCTGCTGCAGCAAGTGGGCATTACCCCGGAACTGCTGAGCGAACCCCGCGCCCGCATCGCCCCGGAGCAATTCACGCGTTTGCTGCAGATGCTGTGGCTGGCGCTGGATGACGAATACCTGGGTTTCGCCGAAGGCCCGAGCAAGCGCGGCACCTTCGCCATGATGTGCCACGCGCTGATCCATTGCCGCACCCTGGAGAAGGCTCTGGAGCGTGGCTTATTATTTTATAGCCTATTCCCGCAGGGTCCGCGCTGGCGCCTGACGCGTGAAGGCGAAATGGCCCGCTTGAGCCTGGATGATTCGCAGCTCTGGGACCCGGATCACTTCCTCAGCGAATGCCTGCTGGTGATCTGGCATCGCCTCGGCAGTTGGCTGATTGGCCAGCGCATCCGCCTGGACCAGGCCACGTTCAGCTACCCGATGCCGCCCCACGCCACCGAATACGACCTGCTGTTCCCCTGCCCGCAGATATTTGCAGCGCCCACCAGCAGCCTGGTGTTTCCCAGCCGCTACCTGAGCCTGCCGCTGTTGCAGGACGAGCGCACCCTCAAGCACTTCCTTGAGCGCTCACCGGCCGACCTGTTGTCGCGGCCGGATGAAGGCGACAGCTTGAGCAGCCAATTGCGGCGTCTATTGAGCCGCGACCGCACGCCCTGGCCCGACCTGGAAGCTGTCGCCCAGCACCTGCATATCAGCCCGCAGACCTTGCGTCGGCACTTGCGGGAGGAAGGCACCAGCTTTCAGGCACTCAAGGATGAGTTGCGCCGGGACATTGCGATTTATCATTTGGGACGGGCGGATTTGTCGTTGCAGGAAATCGCCGAGCAGTTGGGGTTTTCCGAACCGTCGGCGTTTCATCGGGCGTTCAAGAAGTGGACCGGGCTGACGCCGGGGGCTTATAGAGCACAGGAAAACTGAAGGCGAATGCAAAATGTGTGGCGAGGGAGCTTGCTCCCGTTGGTCTGCGCAGCAGACCCAAAGCAGCCAACAGTGTATTCCTGTGAGAACTGGGTGGCAGGTTTGAGGGCCGCTTCGCGCCCCAACGGGAGCAAGCTCCCTCGCCACAGGAAGCTCACTGAGCCTGGATGCATTCAAGCAGCCGGGAAGTGGATCTTGAACGCGGCACCACCCAGCGGTGAATCCCCAAGGGTCAGCCGTGCGCTGTAGCTTTCAATGATGTCCTTGACCACCGCCAGGCCAATCCCCTGCCCCGGATGCTGGCGGTCGAGCCGCTCGCCCCTTTGCAGGATTCGCGCACGCTGGTCCGGTGGCACGCCGGGGCCGTCGTCTTCGATGCACAGCTCGGTGCCTTCCAGGCTTTCCTGCAAGCTGATGCGCACTTCGCTCAGGCACAGGCGGTAGGCGTTTTCCAGCAGGTTGCCGAGCAATTCCAGCAAAGCGCCCTTCTCGATCGGCACGTCGCACTCTTCCGGCAAATCAAAAGCCACCTTCACGCCTTTGTCGCGGTAGACCTTGTCCAGGGTGTCGCACAGGCTTTGCAGCACCGGCTCCAGCCGCACCTGGTGGCGCACCAGGCCGCTTTTACGCAGGCTGGCACGTTGCAACTGGTAGCTGATCTGCTGGCTCATGCGCTCGATCTGCGATTGCAGCACCCAGGCCTGGTCCCGGTCTTCGGGGCGCTGGGCCATGTCTTCGCTCACGCCCTGCAACACCGCCAACGGGGTTTTCAGGCTGTGGGCCAGGTCGTCCAGGGAGTCGCGGTAACGGGTACGTTGCTCACGCTCGCTGTGGAGCAAGCGGTTGAGGGAGCCGGTCAGGCGCAGCAGTTCGCGGGGGTGTTGCTCGCTGAGGCTTTCCCGGGTGCCGCCTTCGATCTCATCCAGTTCCTGGCTCAGCCGGCGCAGCGCTTGCAGGCCCCAGGTCAGGCCCAGCCACAACAGGGTGAGCAGCACCAGCAAGGCGGCGCCGAAACCCAGGTAGAGGTTTTCCCGCAGGCCTTCGAGGGTCAGTTGGTATTCGCGCACCGGTTGCAGGGCCACGATACTGAACGCCGCGCTCTTGCCGCCCAGCAGCTTGACCTCGACGTCATAGACAAAAAACTCCTGGCCGTTGGCCTCGCGAATCCGTGCGAACTCGTTGCCGCGCCCGTCATAGCGCGGTTTGTAGTTGATGTTTTCTTCCTGAGTGGCACGGGAGCGCCAGACCAGATGGCCTTCGCGGTCATAGATGTAGCCCAGCAGGCGGCTGTCGGTGAGGTTGAAGCGCTCATCCGGCAACTGCGCGGGCATCAGCAGGCGATTGTTTTCAACCCGGGCAGCCGAAATCAGCGTCGTGACATCCGACGCCAGGCGCTGCTCGATGGAGTCCTGCAGGGCCAGGCTGAAGGCGCCCTGCATGGCCGGCAACAAGGCCAGCATAAACAGCACGGCCAGGGTGGTGGCCGCGAGCATCAACCGTACACGTAACGAGCGAATCAACGGCAGCGCTCATTAAACAGGTAGCCAAGGCCACGCACGGTGTCGATCGGCTTGAACCCGGCCGGGCCTTCCAGCTTGCGGCGCAGGCGGCCCACCAGCACTTCGATGACGTTCGGATCACGCTCGTCGTCATCGGGGTAGAGCTGTTCCATCAGGCGGTCCTTGGCGACCACTTGCTGATGGTGACGCATCAGGTATTCGAGGATGCGGTATTCGTAGGCGGTCAGCGCCAGTGGCTGTTCGTCGAGGGACGCCTGCTTGCGATTGAGGTCCAGCAGCAACGGCCCGGCGACGATGGTCGACTGGGTAAACCCGCTGGAGCGGCGCAGCAATGCGTTCATCCGCGCTTCCAGCTCTTCGAACTGGAACGGCTTGACCACGTAGTCGTCGGCACCGGCGGCCAGGCCTTCGACCTTGTCCTGCCAGTTGCCGCGGGCGGTCAGGATCAGGATCGGGAAAGTCTTGGCCTGGGCGCGCAATTGGCGGATCAGGTCCAGGCCGCCCATGCCGGGCAAGCCGAGGTCGATGATCGCCAGGTCGTGGTTGAATTGCCCGGTCTGGTACAGCGCCTCTTCGGCGTTGGCAACGGCCTCGACCACGTGACCGCTGTCGGTAAGGCGGGTCAACAGGTGATGACGCAGCAACGCCTCATCTTCGACAACCAGCAATTTCATAAAGCTCTCCAAGGCAAATCAACTTTCCGACTGGGGTATATCATAGCGGCCTTGCAGGTCTTGCTGGCGCAGTTTACTGCCGTTGAAGTGACCTGACAGGTTTTGATTGCCCACGCGATAGTCCGAATGCGGGGTGTACTGGCCCAGGGACTGGCCCCAAGGCGCAGCCTGTTCGCCGGCATCTTCGAAGCTCACCCGCTGAAGCAGGCTGTAGGGCTTTTTGCTCTTCTCTTTGGAGAAACCCGCGAAACTCGCGTCAGAGGCCTGCACGCCAGCAGTGGCACTGAGCATGGTTAACGCCAACATCAGCTTCTTGATCGCAGTCATGGTGCTACCTCACACGCTTTGGCTTTGGGTACAGGGCCAGACTACGCAGCCCCCCCTGAACTCCCCCTGAACACTCTCTGAACCTGGGCTGAACCGAGGCCGGCTACTGTGTAAAGAGTTATTTACGTATCCCCGGGCGCAGGCTATCCAGCGGCCCTCCAACTCGGCAAAATACCCGGCATGAACTCCCTACCCGCTTGCTGCACCCCACTTGATGCCCATTGGCCGCTACCCATTGCCCTCCCTGGTACGGTATTGCTGAGCACCCGGTTTGACCCGGCCCTGCTGGCCATCGGCGACTTCCAGCGCAGCGCCGTGCCGCCGCCCGCGAGCATCCAGCGTTCGGTGGCCAAGCGGCAGGCGGAGTTTCTTGCCGGTCGCGTGTGTGCCCGTGCCGCGCTGCATCAGCTCGACGGGCTGGATTGCGTGCCGGCGATTGGCGAGGACCGCGCGCCGGTCTGGCCGGCCCACATCAGTGGGTCGATCACCCACAGCACCGGCCATGCGGCGGCCATCGTCGCCCACAAAGCCCAATGGCGCGGGCTGGGGATGGACCTGGAAAACCTGCTGAGCCTGGAGCGGGCGGAACGCCTGGCCGGGGAAATCCTGACACCGGAAGAATTGCAGCGCATGGCCGCCGGGCCGCGGGAGCAGATTGCGCAGGTGGTGACGTTGACGTTTTCAGCGAAAGAGAGCTTGTTCAAGGCGCTTTACCCGATCGTGCAGAAGCGCTTTTATTTTGAACATGCCGAGTTGCTGGAATGGTCGGATACCGGCCATGCGCGGCTGCGGTTGCTGACGGACTTGTCCGCCGAGTGGTGCCATGGCAAGGAGCTGGAGGCGCAGTTTGCGGTGGATGGCGGGCAGTTGTTGAGTTTGGTGGCCGTCAGCGCCTGATTTTGGGGCTGCTGCGCAGCCCAACGGGAGCAAGCTCCCTCGCCACAAAAAAGCATGTTTGACACGGGGCTTCAGGCTTTCTCCTGGTCTCGCGGCCAACTCAGGCTGAAACACGCGCCACCCAGGTTGTTGCTCTTGCTGATCAACGCCCGACCGCCGTGCCAATAGATGATCCGCCGCACAATCGACAATCCCAACCCATGCCCGCCCGACGCACGGGTGCGGCTGTCGTCCAGGCGCAGGAACGGTGTGAAGATCCGCTCCCAGGCACTTTCCGGCACGCCCGGCCCGTCGTCTTCCACGTCGATGCGGCAACGCACCTGGCCCACCTGGTAACTGATCAGCACCTGCCCCTGGGCATGGCGCATGGCGTTGCTCACCAGGTTTTGCAGGGCACGGTGCAGGTAGCGCGGCTCAGCGTCCACCCAGGCATCGTCCCAATGGGCCGATGACAGGCAGATGCCCCGCGCCACGTTGATCTCCGGGCGCAACGGCGACAGCTCGTCAATCACCTGATCGAGCAAGGCGCTAAGGTCGACCCGCTGAAAATTCAGCGCCGGCGAACCCTGCTCCAGCCGCGCGTAGGTGAGCATTTCGTCCACCAGCCCGTCGAGGTCCTGGATGTCACTGTCCATGCCTTCCATGTACTTGCGCCGTGCTTCAGGGGTGGCCGCGTCACCGATCATCTCCAGGCCGAACCGCAGGCGCGCCACCGGCGTGCGCAGCTCGTGGGACACCGCACGCACCAGTTCGCGCTGGATTGCCAGCAGGCGTTGCAGGTGTTCGGCCATGCCATTAAACGCTGCGGCCAGGCGGCCGACCGAATCGGCGCCCCGGGCCGGCACGCGCACTTCCAGGCTGCCTTTGGCGATGCGTGTGGCGGCGGCTTCCAGGCCGCTCAAGCGCCGCTCCAATTGGCGCACCAATAAATAGACGATCAAGCCAATCAGGGTCAGGCTGATCAGCGCGATCAGGATCAGCCATTGCGCCGGGTACGGGTTCATCTGGTACAGCGGGCCGATTTCCAGGACCCACGGCGTACCGACCATCCCGGCAAACACCCGGATCGAATCACCGCCCTTGCCCAGGGCCATCACCGTATCGCCCTCCGACACGCGCCGGCGCTGGTCGTCATCCATGTCCGCCTGATCGAGCATCATCAGGTGCATCTCGAAACCAAAGCCCTTGGCCTCTTTCAAGTCCGCGAGTTTTTGCGGTTGCTCGGCCACCGGGAAGCGCACCAGTTCATCGGCCAGCAGGTAAATAGTCGCACGGGCCAGTTGTTCGCTGATTTGCTGCACTTCGCCGGTGAGCAACAGTTGCTCCTGGTCGCTGACCAGCCGCAGCACCCTGGCCGCGTGAGGCCCGGTTTGCTCCACCAGCACCTGCCCGCGTTGCAGGCGGGTGCGCTGGCTCAGGTCCAGGTGCGCCTCGGCCACGGTCTGCAATTCCAGCGGGATACCCAGCAAGCGCTCCCAAACCGCCAGGGCGCGGCGGCGCTCGATGGCGCTCATGGGTTGCAGGTTGTCGCCCATCAGCGCGAAAGTGCCGTGGGCCAGGCGCTCGCGGTACTGGCCGCTGCGCACTTCATTGAGCAGGTGCAAGGCCAGCACGCCGAGCAACGCCACCAGAATCAGCGCCGCGCACATGCCGCCGTAGATGCGCAGGAAGATCGAGTTCACGGGCGCAGGTCAGCGGCAGCTTCGGGGACGAACAGGTAGCCTTTGCTGCGAATGGTCTTGATCAGGCGCGGGTGGATCGGGTCGTCGCCGATTTTCGGGCGGATCCGCGAGATGCGCACGTCGATGGAGCGGTCCTGGCCGTCATAGCCAATGCCACGCAAGGCGGTAAAGATTTCTTCCCGGGACAGGATCCGCCCGGCATTCGCCACCAGCAGCCACAGCAGGTCGAACTCGGCGCTGGTCAGTTCGATGCCGCCTTCGTGCAGCCAGGCTTCACGCAGGGCGTTGTCCACCACCAGCGGGCCAAATTGCAGGCGCCGCTGTTTTTCGGGGGTGGCTGGTTCGACGCTTTCACTGCGCCGCAGCAGGGCCTGGATCCGCGCCAGCAACAGGCGTGGGCGCACGGGTTTGCACACGTAGTCGTCGGCGCCCATGTCCAGGCCGAGCACCTGGTCCATGTCGTCGGTGCGCGCGGTCAGCATCAGGATCACGCCATCGTAGCGCTCGCGCACCTTGCGGCAGATGCTCAGGCCGTCTTCGCCGGGCAGCATCAGGTCGAGGATCACCAGGTCCGGCTGTTCGGCGATGATCCGCGCTGCCGCGAGGGCGCCGTTGCCTTCCACCGACACCCGCAGGCCGTTGCCCTCCAGGTAGTCACGGGTCAACTCAGCCAGTCGTTCGTCGTCCTCGACAATCAAGACCTGCCAGGCTTCTTGCTCCATGCTTTACCTCGGTTCTCATTATTGTTGGCGTCCTTCGCGCGCAAGATCGCTCCTACAGTTGTCATGTGGAGTGAACAAGCTATCGCGTGACTAAGGGACGATTGTAGCCATGGGTCAGCCCTGTAGCACAAGCGCGCAAATGGGTTCGGAGATGGGGTTTTTCTGTGATAGGGTTCGCGCCCGCAAAAATTCAACCGGATGTTTTTACCTCGGAATATCCGGTGACAAACGGTGCAATGCAGCAGTACTGCGGCCTACACGCCTGTTCCACGTTTCATACACATTTTACCCACAGCGTTATCCACAGGTAGTGCGTTGCCATACCCCCCAAAACGCATTATCTTGTAGGTCGTCGCCAAAAAAACCCTACATGTAGGGTTTTCAGCGAAAAGACCAAACACAAATCAGACAAGAAACTCAAGTCCTTTCTTGCTCCTGTTTGGTTGAACTTAAGCCTTTTTCGCAAGACCAAACCGCGCACGCGGATGGCAGCCGTTTTCAGCCCCGATCAGGCGAAAACGGTACGGGTGTTGCAGTACGAAACTGTCACCCACCAGGAATACGGTAAAGAGCCCCCAGGCTTGTAACCGAAGACTTCGGCATGGAAGCGGCGCGAACAGCTCCCTTCCTCCTGTCCCGAAGTTGTTATGCCAGGCCCAGGCCTGTTGTAAGTGCTTCAGGACGGAACGGTGGGCACCGTGATGGTGCCCAAATAAATATAGAATGTGGAGACAACCCCCCATGCAAACCGACACAACTCGCGAGAACCCGCAAGGCTCCGTGCCGCAGGCCGCTGATTCGAACCTGGATCTGTCCGCCACCGCGCCCGGCCAATTGCGTGTGATCAAGCGTAACGGCACTGTCGTTCCTTACACCGATGACAAAATCACCGTCGCCATCACCAAAGCGTTTCTTGCAGTTGAAGGCGGCACCGCTGCTGCCTCGTCGCGCATCCACGACACTGTTGCGCGCCTGACCGAACAGGTCACCGCCACCTTCAAGCGTCGCATGCCATCGGGCGGCACCATCCACATCGAAGAAATCCAGGACCAGGTCGAACTGGCCCTGATGCGTGCCGGCGAGCAGAAAGTTGCCCGCGACTACGTGATCTACCGTGACTCGCGCGCCAAGGAACGTGCCGTACGCTCCCCGGCCGAAGAAGCCGCCGTACAAGCGCACCCGTCGATCCGCATCACCCTGGCCGACGGTACGTTTGCACCGCTGGACCTGGGCCGCCTGAACACCATCATCACCGAGGCCTGCGAAGGCCTGGAAGAAGTCGATGGTGACCTGATCCAGCGCGAAACCCTGAAGAACCTGTACGACGGCGTGGCCCTGACCGACGTCAACACCGCCCTGGTGATGACCGCCCGTACCCTGGTTGAACGTGAGCCGAACTACTCGTTCGTGACCGCGCGCCTGCTGATGGACACCCTGCGTGCCGAAGGCCTGGGCTTCCTGAACGTCGCCGACAGCGCCACTCACCACGAGATGGCCGACCTGTACGCCAAGGCCCTGCCGGCCTACATCGCCAAGGGTATCGAATTCGAATTGCTGAACCCGGTCCTGGCCACCTTCGACCTGGAAAAACTCGGCAAGGCGATCAACCACGAGCGCGACCAGCAGTTCACCTACCTGGGCCTGCAAACCCTGTACGACCGTTACTTCATCCACAAGGACGGTATCCGCTTCGAACTGCCGCAGGTGTTCTTCATGCGCGTGGCCATGGGCCTGGCGATCGAAGAGAAGCAGAAAGAAGACCGTGCCATCGAGTTCTACAACCTGTTGTCGTCCTTCGACTACATGTCGTCGACCCCGACCCTGTTCAACGCCGGTACCCTGCGTCCACAGCTGTCCAGCTGCTACCTGACCACCGTACCGGATGACCTGTCGGGCATCTACCACGCGATCCACGACAACGCCATGTTGTCCAAATTCGCCGGCGGCCTGGGTAACGACTGGACGCCGGTGCGTGCACTGGGTTCGTACATCAAGGGCACCAACGGCAAGTCCCAGGGCGTTGTACCGTTCCTGAAAGTAGTGAACGACACCGCCGTTGCAGTTAACCAGGGTGGCAAGCGCAAAGGCGCTGTGTGTGCCTACCTGGAAACCTGGCACATGGACATTGAAGAGTTCATCGAGCTGCGCAAGAACACCGGTGATGACCGTCGTCGTACCCACGACATGAACACCGCCAACTGGATCCCTGACCTGTTCATGAAGCGTGTCTTCGATGACGGCCCGTGGACCCTGTTCTCGCCATCCGAAGTACCGGACCTGCACGACCTGACCGGCAAGGCCTTCGAAGAGCGTTACGAGTACTACGAAGCCCTGTCCCAGTACCCGGGCAAGATCAAGCTGTTCAAGACCATCCAGGCCAAAGACCTGTGGCGCAAAATGCTCTCCATGCTGTTTGAAACCGGCCACCCATGGCTGACCTTCAAAGACCCGTGCAACCTGCGCAGCCCGCAGCAGCACGTGGGCGTGGTCCACAGCTCGAACCTGTGCACCGAGATCACCTTGAACACCAACAAGGACGAGATCGCCGTTTGCAACCTGGGCTCGATCAACCTGCCGAACCACATCGTCAACGGCAAGCTGGACACCGTAAAGCTTGCACGCACCGTGAACACCGCCGTTCGCATGCTCGATAACGTTATCGACATCAACTACTACTCGGTGCCACAAGCGCAGAACTCCAACTTCAAGCACCGTCCGGTTGGCCTGGGCATCATGGGCTTCCAGGACGCTTTGTACCTGCAGCACATTCCTTACGGTTCGGACGCTGCGGTCGAGTTCGCCGACAAGTCCATGGAAGCGGTCAGCTACTACGCGATCCAGGCTTCCTGCGACCTGGCCGACGAGCGCGGTGCCTACGAGACGTTCCAGGGTTCGCTGTGGTCCAAAGGCATCCTGCCGCTGGATTCGCAACAGATCCTGATCGAGCAACGTGGCCAGAAGTACATCGACGTTGACCTGAACGAATCCCTGGACTGGGCGCCGATACGTGCCCGTGTGCAGAAAGGCATTCGTAACTCCAACATCATGGCCATCGCACCGACCGCCACCATCGCCAACATCACCGGCGTGTCGCAGTCGATCGAACCGACCTACCAGAACCTGTATGTGAAATCGAACCTGTCGGGCGAATTCACCGTGATCAACCCGTACCTGGTTCGCGACCTGAAAGCCCGCGGCCTGTGGGACTCGGTCATGATCAACGACCTGAAGTACTACGACGGTTCGGTGCAGCAGATCGAGCGCATCCCGCAAGAACTCAAAGAGCTCTACGCGACTGCCTTCGAAGTGGACACCAAGTGGATCGTCGACGCCGCCAGCCGTCGCCAGAAGTGGATCGACCAGGCTCAGTCGCTGAACCTGTACATCGCCGGCGCATCGGGCAAGAAACTCGACGTGACCTACCGCATGGCTTGGTACCGTGGCCTGAAAACCACTTACTACCTCCGTGCCCTGGCCGCCACCAGCACCGAGAAATCGACTATCAACACCGGTAAGCTGAACGCTGTTTCCAGCGGCGGCAACCACGGTGATGATTCGGTTCTCGCCGCACCTGCCGGTCCAGCGCCAGTGCCTAAAGCCTGCGCGATCGACGAGCCGGATTGCGAAGCTTGCCAGTAAGCTGAGCCCACCCTGGGCTTAACCACCCAGGGTTGAAAAACCCCCGATAGGCCCATGGCGTATCGGGGGTTTTCTTTTGCCTAGAACAATACGGTCGCCGTACCCGACTGAGGTACACCGCCGCGCCTGCCCCACAACTCGATCTGGCCATTGATCACGGCCATCGAATGGCCGTTGTATTCCACCGTCCCCACCTTGCTGCTTCTCAAGTCGGCATCAGTCGCCGGCCTGTAGCGCCCCTTCAGGCCCAAGCGATCCAGGCCTTCCCGCGCAAACTCGCCATTGTTAAGGCTGTTCATTGCAGCCATGAAACTGCCTCCGGCCGTACCGTCGTTATTTTCAATCTGCGCCCGCTTTGCGCTTGCCGCATACATAAAGTTGGCATCGGTCATCATGGCCGGATCATCACCCTTGAAACGAGCCTGTGTAGCGGCCTGCTGCAATTCGTTCTGCGACACGAACAGCTTGAATCCATCGCGCATGGTGACGTCGAAACCATTGCCGTTCTCCTTCACCTCCTTGAACACGTCTGTAGGCTTCTGGCCGTACTGCATCATGGCGGCCTTTATCGCTGATACCGTGATGCAATTGCCGTCCGGCCCCTGACTGAATCCGCTCCAGATATTGCCCGGCTGGTTTTTCTCGGTACTGGGCTTTTTCCCGGGATTGCTGTTGTCGGGCTTGTAGTTGAAATGGTTAGCCCCTTCGGTGGTGGGTTTGTTGCTCATCGACTCGCCGGGAGGAAAATCATTCCTGTCCACCCTGCCGCCGCCGCCGCGACCGCCTGGCGATGGTGAAGGTGGCTGAGCAGGGGACGGCGGCGTGTCATCTGCGTCCGGGAACAACATCTTCAGCAGTTGCTTGAGAAACTCAAGCCACTGTCCGGAAGCCTCTTCAATCAGCTTATTGAGGATTTCCTTGAATTTCTCATCACCCATCTCCTTTCGCACTTCATTGAGCTTGTCTCGCAGGTCTTGAGCGGTCTGGCTCTTGGAAGTCTTCTCGGCGTCGTCCAGCTCCCTGAGCAGTTTTTTGACTGACTCTTCGTTAGATACATCATTATTTTTCAAATCGCCCGGCCGCTCCGACCGCGCCCCCAGACCTGAGTGACTCACCCCACCAATAGCACCGCCTGAAACCAACACTCGCGCCATGCCCTGCCCCCCCCCATTGACGTCGCCCTTCTTGGCTTCGTGGGTGGCAAAACAGGCGTAGGGCGTTCCACCAAAAACATGTGCTCCAGTGAAAGCCTGGCCAATCGACAGGCAAAAAAAAGCCCCTCGACGAGGGGCTCTTCCAGTATTGCGGGTTAAAGCGACAGCATCAGGTCATCTGGATGATGGTCTGCATGATGGTGCTTTGAGTGGAGATGGTCTTGGCGTTCGCCTGATAGTTGCTCTGGGCCTTGATCAGGTCCACCAGCTCGTTGGTCAGGTTGACGTTGGAGTTCTCCAGGGAGTTGGCCACGATCGAACCCAGGGTGCCGACTTGCGGGGTATCAAAACCCGGCTGGCCCGACGCGAAGGTTTCTTTCCAGGTGGTGCCGCCGGCTGGCTGCAGGCCCTGCTCGTTGTTGAAGCTGGCCAGGGAGATCTGGCCGATGGCCTTGCTCTGCTGGTTGCTGAAGGTGGCGAAGAGTACACCGCTGCCGTCGATTTTCAGCCCGGTGATTTGACCGGTGGCGTAGCCATCAGTGGTCGGCGGGTTGCGGTAGGTAGCCGAGTTGTACTGGGTAATGTTCGCCATGTTGACGGCAATGCCCGTCGGGTTGGCTGCCGCGCCATTGGCCTTCCATACGCCATCGGTCACGGTACCCGGCACCCAACCGGCAATGGTCAGGGTTGTGCCAGACACACCACCGGTAACAATGCTCGAGAGCTTGCCGGAGGAGTCAAAGGTCAGTGTCGACGCAACGGGTGGAGTGGAAGGCGTGCCGGTAGGCGAGGAGCCGTCCGGGTTGCGACCGTCGATCAGCGTGTAGGATTTCCAGGTATTGTCGTCGGTCTTGACCAGGTACTGCACCATCGGGTGCGCGTTACCCTGAGTGTCATACAACGTGGTGCTGTACTGGGTGGTGAACGTGGTGGTATCGGTCGGATCGAACGGCTTGGCGGTCTGATCGATCTTGGTTTCCGAAGAGTTCAGGTTACTGGTGGAGTCCACCTTGGTGGACGCCTTCGGCGGCAGGTACGACAGGTTGAGTTGCAGGTCGGTCAAGCCACCCTTCTGGATGTTGCCGTCTGCATCCGCCGCGTAGCCTTGCAGGCGCGAGGTACCGGTGTTGTTGGTGATGTAGCCGTCCTTGTCGGCACGGAAGGCACCGTTACGGGTGTATTCCAGCGAACCGTCGCTGCCCTTCTGCACGAAGAAGCCGCCGCCCTGGATCGCCATGTCCAGCGTGCCGCCGCTGTTGTTGACGTCACCCTGGGTGAATTGCTGGGACACTGCCGCCAGGTTCACACCGTTACCGATGCTGTTCTGGCCGGTGCCCAGCTTGGACGCCGCGTAGATATCCGAGAATTCCGCGCGGGACGACTTGAAGCCGGTGGTCGCGACGTTGGCGATGTTGTTGCCGGTCACGTCCAGCTGTTTGTTGGCCGCATAGAGACCGCTAAGGCCGATATTAAAAGACATTGTTCTCTCCTTTTGCCGTAGTTAGCCGGCTCTATGTACCGATAGTCTGAATTTGCGACAGCTTGATACTGCCCATGCCGCCTGCCAGGTTGAGCACCATTTCGGCGCCGTTTGTGCCCAGGGTCACGCTGGTCACCGTTGCTGGCAGCGAGGTGGCCAGGGCAACCGAGTCACCCGTGTCGCTCTTGGTGGTGGCATTGAAGGTGTAAGTACCGGCCGGTGCCGTTTCGCCCGCATCGTTCTTGCCGTCCCAGACGAAGCTGGAATTGCCGGCGCTCTGGGCGCCCATGTCGATGGTGCGAACCACGTTGCCGTCCTTGTCGGTGATCTTGACGGAGACGTTGCCCGTCGCCGCCGTCACCGCCACGGAGCCGGTCATGCTCTTGCTGGTATCAACCATGGCCTTGTCGGTTTGAGTGATCACCGAGCGACCCACCAGCGACGAAGCCTGCAGCGCCTGAGAGGAGCTGAAGTTGCCGGAAATCGCGTTCACCGTGTCATTCAGGTTGTTGATGCCTTCCAGGCTGCTGAACTGCGCCAGCTGTGCCACGAACGCGCCATTGTCCTGGGGCGACAGCGGGTCCTGGTTTTTCAGCTGGGTCACCAGCAATTGCAGGAACGCATCCTTGCCCATCGCCTGGTTGCCCGTCGCCGAGCTGACGGCGCTGTCAACACTGGTGTTATCTGTCGCCGTCTTGACCTTGGAATTGAAAAGGTCCTGGACCGCCGTGTTGGTCGAACTGGTATCAACAATGGCCATTATTTGGCGCCCCTTATCACTGACCCAGGGTCAGGACTTTCTGCATCATGGTTTTGGCGGTGTTCATCATTTCCGCGTTGGTCTGGAACGAGCGGCTGGCGGAAATCATGTCAGCCATTTCCTCGACCACATTGACGTTGGGGTAGTACACGTACCCTTTGGCGTCGGCGGCGGGGTGATTCGGCTCGTAACGGGCTTCGAGGTTGCTCTGGTCTTCGACTACACCGAGCACCTGCACGCCCTGGCCTGCGGCATCCTGGTTCTGGAACAGCGAATCGCCGCTGCCGCTCTGGCCGCCTTGGCCGCCCTGAAACATGGTGGCGAACACCGGGTGCCGGGCACGGTAGGTCTGGTCAATGCTCGAGGACACGGTCTCGGCGTTGGCGATGTTACTGGCGACGGTGTTGAGGCGCGTGGTCTGGGCGCTCATGCCACTACCGGCAATATTGAAAACACTGGCGAGGGACATGGCTTACTCTCCACGCAGGGCTGACATCAGCCCTTTGAATTTGCTGTTGAGCAGGGTGAAGCTGGCCTGGAAGTTCACCGAGTTCTCGGCGTAGGCCGATTGCTCCAGCTGGGCGTCCACGGTGTTCTGGTCGATCGACGGTTGCATCGGCGTGCGATACAGCAGTGACTCGTCACCATTGCCCAGGCCCTGCGCTTCGATATGACGGCTGTTGGTCATATTCAAGGCGAAGGTGCCGTTCTTGGTCTTGTCTTGCTGGGCGGCGAGCACAGCAGAGAAGTCCAGGTCCCGAGCCTTGTAGTTCGGGGTGTCGGCGTTGGCAATGTTGTTGGCCAGGACTTCGGCACGCTGGGCGCGGAAGCCCAGGGCTTGTTCGTGGATACCGAGCGCTTTATCGAAGCTGATGCTCATGGCGGAAACCTTTAGGGGCTGACCTGCTTTTCGTAACAGGGTTATAGCAATCGGCATGCCAATTCTCTCGAGGCCCGTATTACAAGGGTTTGCGAGGAAATTGCCGGCGGCAATGCCAGAAAAGCGGCAAAGGGTTTCCGCGAAACGCCAGTAAAGCGGCAATGACGGCTTGCCGCTTTGCGGCCATAAAAAAAGGGAGGCCTGTGCAGGCCTCCCTTTTTGCTCAAGCATTCATCACTTGGCCTGGTAGATGATCCCAGGGCTGCACTGCACCATCTGGTAATGATCCGGCAAACCGTTCAGCGCCTCGGACGCGCCAAGGAACAGATAACCGCCGCGCTTGAGGGTGCCGTGGATGCGCAACAGAATGTCTTTCTTCACCTCGGCCGAGAAGTAGATCAGCACGTTGCGGCAAAACACCATGTCGAACTTGCCCAGGCTGGCGTAACTGTCCAGCAGGTTGAACGAGCGAAACTCCACCCGGCTCTTGATCGGCGCCTTCACCGCCCAACGCCCCGCACCCTTGGGATCGAAGAAGCGCTGCAAGCGCTCCTGGGACAACCCGCGCCCCAGCGCCAGGCTGTCGTATTCGCCGGTCTTGCAGTTGGTGAGCATGGTGCCGGACAGGTCCGTGGCCACGATTTGCGCCCCGGCCTTCAACTGGCCCATGTTGGTCCGCTCGAACTCGTCGATGGACATCGAAATCGAATACGGCTCCTGCCCCGACGAACAGGCCGCCGACCAGATACGCAGGCGCTGGCCCGGAGCGGCCTTGATCGCCTCCGGCAGTACCTTGTTCTTGAGCACTTCAAACGGATAGGTGTCACGAAACCATAAGGTTTCGTTGGTGGTCATGGCATCGACCACCATCTCCTTGAGCCCGCTGCGTGGCTGGCCCTGGATCCGCTGCACAAGTTCCCCGAGGGACTTGATGCCTTGCTGCTCCATCAGTTTGTTGAGACGGCTGGATACCAGGTACTGCTTGTTTTCACCGAGCAATATGCCACAGGCTTTTTCCAGGAAGACCCGGAACTGTTCGAAATCCAAATTACCCGTAGACAATGATACCGCCTCTTAAATCGTGTGACCGCCAGGGAAAAAGCCCCTAGCCGTGATCTGCTGCCTTGATCCGGTCGACTACCCGGGATGCCAGGTCATCAGGACGGAATTTGGCCAGGAAGTCATCGGCACCGACCTTCTTGACCATCGCCTGATTGAATACACCGGACAACGAAGTATGCAGGATGATATGTAGTTTTTGCATGCGTGGGTCGTTGCGTATCTCGGCCGTGAGGGTGTAGCCGTCCATTTCCGGCATCTCGATGTCGGAGATCATCATCAGGAATTCTTCTTCCGGCTTCTTGCCCTCATCCACCAGCTTGCGCAGGTAATCCAGGGCCTGGCGACCGTCATTGAGCGCCACCACTTCAACGCCAACCGTTTGCAGGCAACGGGACACCTGCTTGCGCGCCACCGAGGAGTCGTCCACCGTCAGCACCCGCAGCGAGATCGCCTTGTGCGCGGTCTCGGCGTCTACTACGCCGACCGAAATCGCCTCCGAGGTCGGGGCCACTTCGGCGAGGATTTTCTCCACGTCGATGATTTCCACCAACTGGTTGTCGACCCGCGTCACGGCCGTGAGGTAGTGATCGCGGCCGGTGCCCTTGGGCGGCGGATGAATCTCTTCCCAGTTCATGTTGACGATGCGCTCTACCGAGCGCACCAGGAACCCCTGGGTCTTGGTGTTGTACTCGGTGATGATCACGAATGGACTTTCGCGGTCCTGCAAACCCGCCGAACCGGTGGCCATGGCCAGGTCAAGAATCGGGATGGTCGCGCCACGGATGTTGGCCACACCACACACCACGGGACTGGACTTGGGCATTATTGTCAGCTTGGGACACTGCAGCACTTCCCGAACCTTGAAGACGTTAATCCCGTAAAGCTGCTTGCCGTCCAGACGGAACAGCAGCAACTCCAGGCGATTCTGCCCCACCAGCTGTGTGCGCTGGTTTACTGAATCCATTACACCGGCCATGCCCAGACTCCTACGCTAAAACTTAGGGGTACGACGCGTACCCAACACTAAACGGCACGAGCTTTGCTTTTTTATTGGCCATGGACATCAAAACGACAGTTTCCCGACGCCTCCGATCCCCACAGTACCGCAGATTGCTCTGCGTCTCGATGGCGTTGCTTGCCTTGGCGGCGGGCCAACCGGCCCGTGCCGATAACGTCACCTTGCCTGATCTGCTTATCGGCGTCACTCAAGGCTTTCTTGAGTTCACTGTAGAAGATTATCTGGCCACCACACAGACGCCCGGGCGCTATGAAATCCAGGTCAACCAACTGGATCCGCGCCTGCGCATGCCCATGTGCGACAGGGAATTGACGGCCTCCCTGGAAAGCCCGGCCCAACCCATCGGGCGCGTGACCGTGAAGGTGCGCTGTGAAGGCGCCTCGCCCTGGACGGTGTATGTGCCGGCCCAGGTCAAACTGTTCCGCGACGTAGTCGTAGTTACCCGGCCACTGAAACGCACTGGAATCATTGGTTATGAGGACGTTGCGATGCGTGAACGGGACATCAGCCTGATCACCCAGAGCTACCTCACGTCCGTCGACCAGGCCATCGGGCAGAAACTTACCCGACCAATGGTCACCGATCAGGTGATTACCCTGGTCAATCTTGAACAGGCCGAAGTGGTGCGCAAAGGTGACCAGGTGGTGATTTCCGCCAGCAGCGGCGGCCTGAACGTAAAAATGCCGGGGGAAGCCTTGTCCAATGGCGGCATGAGTGAACAGATTCGCGTCAAGAACCTCAATTCCAACCGCGTGATCAAGGCCCGGGTGACTGCACCGGGGCAGGTTGAGGTGGCTTTATAGATCGCTGGCATAGGACGCCAGCTTTTCCTACACTGTGCCCACAGCAGCATCGTGCCTAGGTTTATTGTCAATCGAGCCTAAAGTTTGTCCGGGTATGGCCGAAAACATGGCAAGCGTCCAAATACCCAGAGGTTTTTTTAACATGGTCATCGATTTCAGTCGTTTGAATAACGCCCTGCCAACGCCCGGCTCTTCGCGCACCAGCGGTGCCAAAGACGGCGTTGAAGCCAAGTCCCAGCCTCTGCCTGCCAAGACAGAACAGGCCGGTGCCAGCCAAAGCGGGGAATCGGTACACCTGAGCAATGAGGCTCAACAGTTGCAGAAGGTCACTGACTCGCTGAGCGATCAGCCGGTTGTCAATAAAGCCCGCGTGGCCGAATTGAAGCAGGCGATTGCCGATGGCAGCTATAAGGTCGACAGCAACCGTGTAGCCAGCAAGCTGCTTAACTTCGAAGCCGAGCGCTAGGCAAAGGCCTGCGCCAGGCTTTTGGACGCTTAAACCCCAAGGCCAGCCATGCACGACGAAAACTTGCTACAACTGATCATTGAAGATTTGGCTCCCGCACAGCAGTTGCTGGAGTTACTTCGGGAAGAATCCCTGGCCCTGTTCGGCCGCGACATGCGCATGCTGGAAGAAATTCTGGCGCGCAAGCAATCGCTGATCGTCCTACTGGAACAACACGGCAAGAAACGCAGCCAGATTCTCGTCAGCCTGGGCCTGCCTGCCGACCACAAAGGCCTGGAGCAACTCGCCAGCCACTCCACGGTCGGCGACCAGTTGCTGGCCCAGAGCAAAGAACTCAACCAGTTGCTGACCCTGTGCCAGGAGACCAATACCGTCAACGGCCAGGCGATCCAGCTTCAACAAGCCACGACCGCCAATCAGTTGCGTATCCTCCACGGCGGCGAGCCTCCGGCCCTCTACAACGCTCAAGGCTCCACCTCACGCCTGGCCAAGCCAAGCACCCGCAGCCAAGCCTGAAACCAGTTTGAGCGCGCCCTATCCAAGGCGCGCCACATGCTGGCAAAATGACAGCACTTGCGTGTAGTCGTATTTTGTCTGGAGATGGAAGAACCGTGTTCAACACCCTTAACGCGGAAGATGCTCCGCAGCCACCCAAGGTACTCACCACGCCGCTGGAAATCGCGGGCACCTTGCGGATGCTGCAAGAGAGCCACGACCCGCTGATCATCACCTTCCACGAACGCAACCAGCGCTTTCAAAGCTACCTGGTCGAGGTCGACCGGGACAGCAAGTCGCTGGCCCTGGACGAAATGATCCCGCGTGACGGCGAACGCTACCTTGAGAATGGCGAAGCTTTCCGTATCGAAGGTTTTCACGATGGCGTGCGGGTGGCCTGGGAAAGCAACGGCACCCTGACCCTTGACGAAGCCGGCGGCCACCGCATTTACCGCGGCAGCATGCCCGACGAAGTGATCTACCATCAGCGCCGCAATGCATTCCGCGCCGCCCTGAAGCTGGCTCAACTGGTAGGCGTCGAGCTGGGTGGCGATAAACTCAAGGCGCCCATCAGCGGCAAGCTGCTGGATATTTCCGCCACCGGCTGCAAATTGCGCTTCGAAGGGGATATTTCCGAGCGCCTGCAACTGGGCCAGGTCTACGACCGCTTCATCGCGGCCCTGCCATTTGGCAGCATGACCACGTCGGTGGAACTGCGTTACCTGCACTTTGAAGAAAGGATCAACACCACGTTCGCCGGCGTGCGCTTTCACAACATGAGCGGCCTGGTGCAGCGTCAGGTCGAGCGGTTTGTTTACCAACTGCAGCGTGAAGCGCGCCGGTTTGACAAGGACGACGATCTTTAAGCAGTAAAGGTCGCGACAAAAAAACGGGCAGTTCCTCAAGGGAACTGCCCGTTTTTGCTTTCAGGGGCGCGCCCTGCTCAGGTCATGGGGGTGATCATCCGGATCGGGATGCTCCGGGGGTTCGGTGACCGGTGCCGGCTCATCCTCCACCGGCTCGGGACCTGCCTCGGGCCCAGGGTCTGGAACGGCGGTCTGCATCTGATCCTGAACCACCTGCTCGTCCACACGTGGGTCGAGGCACGCCACCAGCGGCGAACTGGACATGCTGTCGGGCATCGCCACGTGGTGCAGCGGTGCGTCATCCACCTGATGCAGGTTGGTGACCGCCTTGGGCCGAATGCGCCAGACCAGGATCAACGCACACAGGCTGAAAAACGCGTACAGCATATGGCTGCCAAACAGCTTCATCACCACACCGGCCAACAGCGGGCCGATACTGGCGCCAACACCGTAAGTGACCAGCAGCATGGCCGTGAGCGACACCCGGCGATCACCCTCGACGTGGTCGTTGGAAAACGCCACGGCCAACGGATACAGGCAGAACTGCACCAGGGAACACAGAAAGCCGGCAACAAACAGCACTTCCAGCGGCACCTGGCTCATGATCGCCAACGGCAACGCGGCCACCGCCAGGCACAGGGCGAAGCAGCGAATCAACAGCGCGCGGTC
This sequence comes from Pseudomonas sp. BIGb0558, assembly GCF_024807515.1. Lineage (NCBI taxonomy): Bacteria > Pseudomonadati > Pseudomonadota > Gammaproteobacteria > Pseudomonadales > Pseudomonadaceae > Pseudomonas > Pseudomonas sp. BIGb0558. Next base: position 93,242 of record NZ_JANUEW010000013.1, on the reverse strand, counting down.
ATAGCGGTCAGACAACCAGCCCAGTGGCCACTGCACCAGCAGCCCGGCGAAAATGCAGCTACCCATGAACAGACCGACCTGCTCGGTGGTCAGCCCCTGCTGGGACGCGTAGAGCGGCGCCAGACCATAGAACGAACCCACGATCAGCCCGGCGCCCAACACGGTACTGAGGGACTGCGGCACCCGCTTGATAAAGAAGCGCGGCTCCATCGGCGCCGGATGCAAGGGCGCCGGGTGAATGCGACGAGTCATCGCCACCGGCACCAGGCACAGCGCAAAACACAGCGCGACCAGCATCAGCAACTCAAGCCCCAACTGCGGGTGCATCACAAGGATCAACTGGCCCAGCACCAGGCCCAGGTACGAGGCGATCATATAACCGCTGAACACCACGCCCCGCTGCTTGGCGTCTGCCTGCTCGTTGAGCCAGCTCTCGATCACCATGTACTGGCACATCATGCCGAGGCCGACGATCATCCGCAGCACGATCCAGGCCGGCAGCCAATTGATCAGGCCATGCCCGAGCACGGCCGCGCCGACGATCCCGGCGCAGGTGGCATAGGCGCGGATATGCCCGACCCGGGCAATCAGGCGGTGACCGATCTTGCCCCCCAATACCAGGCCAAAATAGTTGGCAGCCATCAACGCACCGACCCACAGGCTGTCGACGTGGTCTGCCGCCAGGCGCAAGGCCAGGTAAGTACTGAGCAGGCCGGAGCCAATCAGCATCATCAGGGAAGCAAAATAAAGGGCTCGAAAAGATTTCCAGATCTGGCGCATCGGCGTTCCGAGCGGCTCCTTGCAGTGGGGGTTCAGGGCTGCCGGAATGATAGTCCCGCGTCGTCAGGTCCGGACAGCCAAAACATGCGCTTGCCGGGGATTATTTTGCTCATGCCAATTGGCTACGTGTCAGACGCTCCGCAATGACCTGCGAGGTACACGATGCAGACGAATACTTGCGCCGCCCCGCTCTTGCCTCCCGTGTGAACCTGAAACGCCGGCAAGGTTCGGTTGGTGTTTGAAAAGACGGGTGCGCGCTGGGGCTCGGCCACAAAAAAGCCCCGCCAGATAAATCTGATCGGGGCTTTCTGACGTTTCGGCCGCGAGGCAGCAACGGTTATTTGGTGTCCCAGGGCCGGTTCGAACGGCCAACCTTCCCCTTAGGAGGGGGATGCTCTATCCAATTGAGCTACTGGGACTAATGACAGCCAACCGGCCATGGGCGCGGCGACGGACGGCGTGCATGTTAACGGCGCAGGTGAATTTTGTCATGTCGTCCGTGGGCTTTTTGAGTGTAGGCCTAAGCCCGTGACACCAGGTCGCATCTCACTCAATGATTGCGGGCAGTTCGCGACCATCGTGCAAAATGCACTCCCCCAAAATGCCATCATTGCAAATTGCAACATCGATGCAACTTGGACAGTATTTAACTATTTGATTTTAAAGGATTTATTATCAAATAAAGACTGGCACGACGCCTGCAATCCTTTATCCTACAAATACAGTCCGGCCCAGCCACCTGCGGAGAACATGCCCATGAACAGCGCACTTCTACTAGCCCTCAATACCGTTGCATTGGCTGCGCTGGTGATGTTCCATTTTCAATCCAGCACCTCTGATGACGCGGCGCAGGTCAGCCAGGCGATCCCCCATCACCTGCAGCAACGCCCGCAACTGGCAGTCATGAAGCCGAACATGCAATCACCGCTGCAACTGACCCAGGGCACCCAAGCTGCCCCTTCGACTGAACACTGGGTTTTCTGAACCGCTTACCGGAGTATTCCATGACCAAGTCTGCCTGGCTGTTTCTGACACTGGCCCTGGCCGCTGCCGGCCTCGGCCTGAACGTAGTGTCGCAAGATGCACAGACCGTCGCCTTCGTCGTCGCCGGCGTGTTTGGCAGCCTGTGGGTACTGGCAATCATCATTGGGCGCCGTATCAAATTCGACCCCGTACTGCGCTGAACCCCTCCGTTCGTCCCCCTCCCCAATAGCTGCCACAGCTTGGTTCACTCGTCTGAACAGCAGACCATATGTCGCTCCGACCTCGTAAATTGGCAATTTGCCACTAATCTTAAAGTTAAGGGCAAAAGGCCATATTGCTATAGGATGTGCGCCCGAAAAGCCTTTTGCGCCTAGGGCCCGCGGCCTTGACCCCCGTTTGGGTGCAACCGTAGGAAAGTTTTCCAACCAGTCCGCAAATTTTGAAATGAGTACTGGCATAAAGCCGGTAGCCGGTTCAATATTTGTCACAGAATTGACGCCAAGGAACTGGCAAATCTGAGGCATGATGCGGCCTCTTTGCAATTCAGGTTGAACATTTGGCAGCAAGTCTTGTCCTAACATGCATCTTGCGGCCAATTCCAAAAACCGCTCCCCTGAACTAACCGGTTAAATATATGCGCCCATTGAAACAGGCAATTTATTCCAGCCGTACGGCTGACAAGTTCGTCGTACGTCTGCCAGACGGAATGCGGGAACGCATTGCCGAGGTGGCTCGCAATCATCACCGCAGCATGAACTCCGAAATCATCGCACGCCTGGAACAAAGCCTGATTCAGGAAGGTGCGCTGGGCGACGAGCTGAGCATGCGCCTCGACAGCCCCGAGCTGTCACTGCACGAACGCGAACTGCTGCAGCGTTTTCGTCAGCTCTCCCACCGCCAGCAAAATGCTCTCGTCTCGCTTATCGCCCACGACGTTGAGGCAGCCGCAGAAGCCAACTGATTGGCAACCGAAAGCTGAAAGCCAGCCACGAGCTGGCTTTTTTTTGCCTGGGATTTGGGAAAGGGACATGGATCAAGGGGCTGACGCCCCTCGATCAGAGGAAAGGATCAAAGCAGGAAGATGGTTGCCAAGCCCAGGAAGATGAAGAAACCACCGCTGTCGGTCATCGCAGTGATCATCACGCTGGCACCCATGGCCGGGTCTCGCCCAAGGCGCACCAAGGTCATTGGAATCAGAACACCCATCAGGGCCGCCAGCAGCAGGTTAAGCGTCATGGCCGCGGTCATGACCACTCCAAGGGACCAACTGCCATACAGCAGGTACGCCACGATACCTATGACGCCACCCCACACCAGGCCGTTGATCAGCGCGACCGCCAACTCCTTGCGCATCAAGCGCTTGCCATGCCCGGTACCCACCTGATCCAGCGCCATGGCGCGTACGATCATGGTGATGGTCTGGTTACCCGAGTTACCGCCAATCCCCGCCACAATCGGCATCAGTGCAGCCAAGGCCACCAGCTTCTCGATGGAGCCTTCAAACAGCCCAATGACCCGTGATGCAATAAACGCGGTGATCAGATTGACCGCCAGCCAGGCCCAGCGGTTACGCAGGGACTTCCAGACCGACGCAAAGATATCCTCTTCTTCTCGCAGACCGGCCATGTTGAGGACTTCGCTTTCGCTCTCCTCACGAATCAGGTCGACCATTTCATCGATGGTCAGGCGACCGATCAGCTTGCCGTTCTTGTCGACCACCGGGGCCGAGATCAAGTCATAACGCTCGAACGCCTGGGCGGCGTCGTAGGCGTCTTCGTCGGGATGGAAACTCACCGGGTCACTGGCCATGACGTCAGCGACTTTCTTCTCCGGGTCATTGACCAGCAGGCGCTTGATCGGCAGCACGCCCTTGAGAATGCCTTCGTAATCCACCACGAACAGTTTGTCGGTATGGCCTGGCAGCTCCTTGAGGCGGCGCAGGTAACGCAAAACCACTTCCAGACTGACGTCTTCGCGGATGGTGACCATCTCGAAGTCCATCAACGCACCGACCTGCTCCTCGTCGTAGGACAGCGCCGAGCGCACACGCTCACGCTGCTGGCCGTCGAGGGTTTCCATCAGCTCATGGACGACATCACGCGGCAGCTCGGAAGCCAGGTCAGCGAGTTCGTCGGCATCCATGTCCTTGGCGGCAGCCAGGAGTTCATGATCGTCCATGTCGGCGATCAGGGTTTCACGGACCGAGTCGGATACTTCGAGGAGGATGTCGCCGTCGCGATCGGCCTTGACCAACTGCCACAGGGTCAGGCGGTCATCAAGCGGCAAGGCTTCGAGGATGTAGGCGACGTCGGCGGAGTGCAGGTCATCGAGCTTGCGTTGCAGCTCGACGAGATTTTGCCGGTGAACCAGGTTCTCGACCCGGTCACGGTTAGGGCCGTCCTGGCGGTGCGTCAGGTCTTCGACCACACGCTGGCGCTGCAGCAACTCGACGACTTGGGCCAGGCGATCCTGCAGGCTTTCTTGTGTTTTCTTTACTTCAACTTCGGTCATAGGCGAACTCCACTCCCAGCAGCGGGGCACGCCGGAAGGATCAATCAGTCAATTCATGATTGGTAGAACGGGGTACTGAGTAACTACTGGGTAAGTCCATGGAGGTGTTCCACAAGCCCCGGCGGGGCTGACGGGCGCAATGATACACCGGGCGGCCGCTTTTAACGTCAAAAAACTGGAAAGAACAAGCGCTTGCGACACAAAGCTGAGCATTGGCCGCACCTATGAACTGCGACGACGCAGCGCGAAAGGAAAACACATGGGCGAGAGAAAAAGTCGCCGCGGGAAATAAAAACCCCAGACGGCAAAAAGCCCGCACTAGGCGGGCTTTTTGTTGTTTGGTGCACTCGACAGGATTCGAACCTGTGACCGCTCGGTTCGTAGCCGAGTACTCTATCCAGCTGAGCTACGAGTGCAGATTGTGTTTTTAGACCAGATCACAACTGGTTGAAGCCAAGCTACCTGCATTGCTGCAACTAACTCTTAAATGGTGCACTCGACAGGATTCGAACCTGTGACCGCTCGGTTCGTAGCCGAGTACTCTATCCAGCTGAGCTACGAGTGCATTTGTTGCCGCGCATTATAGGCCGTTCAATCTCTATGTAAAGCTATTTTTTCGTTTAGTTTCAACAACTTAGCGAAAAAACCAGATTGCAACGTACTAAGCAAATAATGGCGGAGAACGGGGGATTCGAACCCCCGACACCCTTTTGAGGTGTACTCCCTTAGCAGGGGAGCGCCTTCGGCCACTCGGCCAGCTCTCCGCAACACGGGGCGTATATTAACCAGCTTCATCCCCGTTTGCAAACATAAAAAACGATAAAAATTAATGGCTTGGTTCTTCGTCCTTCTCTTTCTTGATCCGCAGGTAGATTTCCTCGCGGTGGACAGCCACCTCTTTCGGAGCGTTAACCCCGATACGCACTTGATTGCCTTTGACGCCGAGCACGGTCACGGTGATTTCGCCATCACCAATAATCAGGCTTTCTGCGCATCGACGAGTCAGAATCAGCATACCTTTCTCCTCACGCATTTCATTTCGGGAACAACAGTCTGCAAAAAAAAGGCATTCGACCTACAACCAAATGGCCGTAGCCCTACCCGCCTAAGTATTGTCGAGCACAGGTAAAAGAACAGGCCTTCACCACGCGCCCGACAAAAAAATGAAAGGCGCGGATAACCGCGCCTTCCTGGCAACGCTTCACTCGCCCTGTCGGGCCGGAGCGTCCAGCTCAAAAGCGGTATGCAGTGCGCGCACGGCCAGTTCCAGGTACTTCTCTTCGATCACCACCGACACCTTGATTTCCGAGGTGGAGATCATCTGGATGTTGATGCTTTCCTTGGCCAGGGCCTCGAACATGCGGCTGGCCACGCCGGCATGGGAACGCATGCCCACGCCCACGATCGACACCTTGGCAATCTTGGTATCGCCAACCACTTCACGGGCGCCAATCTCGCTCGCGGTGTTCAGCAACACCTTCTGCGCCGCATCGTACTCGTTGCGGTGCACGGTGAAGGTGAAATCGGTGGTGTTATCGTGCGCAACGTTCTGCACGATCATGTCGACTTCAATGTTTTCGCCGCTGATTGGCCCGAGAATCTTGAAGGCCACGCCCGGGGTGTCTGGCACGCCACGGATGGTCAGCTTGGCTTCATCGCGGTTAAAAGCGATGCCGGAAATGATCGGCTGTTCCATGGATTCCTCTTCATCAATAGTAATGAGGGTGCCCGGACCCTCCTTGAAGCTGTGCAGTACGCGCAGCGGAACGTTGTACTTGCCGGCGAACTCAACGGCACGGATCTGCAACACCTTGGAACCGAGGCTGGCCATTTCCAGCATCTCTTCAAAGGTGATCTTGTCCAGGCGCTGGGCCACGGACACAACCCGTGGGTCGGTGGTGTAGACGCCATCCACATCGGTGTAGATCTGGCATTCGTCAGCCTTCAGGGCTGCCGCCAGCGCCACGCCGGTGGTGTCGGAACCACCACGACCAAGGGTGGTGATGTTGCCGTGCTCGTCGACGCCCTGGAAACCGGCGACAACCACCACACGACCGGCCTTCAGGTCAGCGCGAATCTTCTGGTCATCAATCTGCAGGATGCGCGCCTTGGTGTGGGCGCTATCCGTCAGAATGCGGACCTGGTTGCCAGTGTAGGACACCGCCGGCACACCACGCTTGTTCAGCGCCATGGCCAGCAACGCGATGGTCACCTGCTCACCGGTGGAAATGATCACATCCAGCTCACGGGGAACCGGTTGTTGATCGCCACTGATTTGCTTGGCCAGATCGATCAGGCGATTGGTCTCGCCGCTCATGGCCGACAGCACCACCACCAGGTCATCGCCGGCATCGCGGAATTTCTTAACCTTGTCGGCGACCTGCTCGATTCTTTCGACAGAGCCGACCGAGGTGCCTCCAAATTTCTGTACGATCAAAGCCATTTCTAAGCCGCCTCAGCCCGTAAAGGGGCGCCTATTATTCAATCAACCAGCACTGACCGAGCCCGTGACTAGACCACGGGCTCATTAACAGCGTCTTAAATACCTGCCTCGACAAACGGCACGGTCAGGGCCAGGGCCGCGTCCAGGGCACCGGCGTCTACACCACCGCCTTGCGCCATGTCCGGACGACCACCGCCCTTCCCGCCCACTGCCGCGGCGGCTTGCTTCATCAAATCACCGGCCTTGAGTTGGCCAGTCAGGTCCTTGGTTACACCGGCAACCAGAACGACCTTATCCTCATGGACACTGCCGAGCAGGATCACTGCGCGGCCGAGCTTGTTCTTCAACTGATCGACCAAGGCCAACAGCGCCTTGCCATCCTGACCGTCCAGGCGCACGGCCAGGACCTTCACGCCTTTGACGTCCAGGGCGGAAGCCGACAGGTCATCGCCCGCCGCGCTGGCCGCCTTGGCCTGCAACTGCTCCAGCTGTTTTTCCAGCTGACGGTTGCGCTCCAGTACACCGGAGAGCTTGTCGATCAGGTTGTCGCGGCTACCCTTGACCAGGCTGGCCGCTTCCTTGAGTTGTTCTTCAGCCGCATTGAGGTAGGCCAGGGCCGCAGCACCGGTGACCGCTTCAATACGACGCACGCCGGAAGCCACACCGCCTTCGCTGATGATTTTCAGCAGGCCGATGTCGCCGGTACGGCTGGCGTGGATACCGCCACACAGCTCCACCGAGAAGCTGCCGCCCATGCTCAACACGCGAACTTCGTCACCGTACTTCTCGCCGAACAGCGCCATGGCGCCTTTCTGCTTGGCAGTCTCGATGTCGGTTTCTTCGGTTTCCACCGGGGTGTTCTTGCGAATCTCGGCGTTGACGATGTCTTCCAGGGCCTTCAACTGCTCAGGCTTGATCGCCTCGAAATGACTGAAGTCAAAGCGCAGGCGCTGACTGTCCACCAACGAACCCTTCTGCTGCACATGCTCACCCAATACCTGACGCAACGCAGCGTGCAGCAGGTGAGTGGCCGAATGATTCAAAGCAGTTGCATGCCGTACGTCGGCATCTACCTGAGTGTCCACCGGCGCGCCGACAGTCAGGTTGCCCAGCACCAGCACGCCGTGATGCAGGAAAGCACCACCTGTCTTGGTGGTGTCGCGCACCTCAAAGCGGCCGGACGTCGAGCTCAGGAAACCACAGTCACCGACCTGGCCACCGGATTCGGCGTAGAACGGGGTCTGGTCGAGGACTACAACCGCCTCGTCACCTTCGTTCAGCACGTCGACCGACTTGCCGTCTTTATAGATAGCCACGATCTTGGCCGAGCCAACGGTGGCCTCATAACCAATGAACGAAGTCGCTACATCAACCTTTACCAGGGTGTTGTAGTCCAGGCCAAAGGAGCTGGCGGAACGGGCACGGACGCGCTGGGCTTCCATCTCACGCTCAAAGCCTGCTTCGTCGATGGTCAGCTCGCGTTCGCGGGCGATGTCGGCGGTCAGGTCCATCGGGAAACCGTAGGTGTCGTAGAGCTTGAACACCACGTCGCCCGGCACCACGGTGCCTTTAAGCTCGGCCAGGTCCTGTTCCAGGATCTTCAGGCCGTGCTCCAGAGTCTTGGAGAACTGCTCTTCTTCCGCCTTGAGCACGCGCTCGATGTTGGCTTGCTGCTGCTTGAGTTCCGGGAAGGCATCGCCCATCTCGGCCACCAGCGCGGCAACGATCTTGTAGAAGAAGCTGCCGGTAGCGCCCAGCTTGTTACCGTGACGGCAGGCGCGACGGATGATGCGGCGCAACACATAGCCACGGCCTTCGTTCGACGGCAGGACGCCGTCGGCGATCAGGAAGCCGCAGGAACGGATGTGGTCCGACACGACCTTGAGCGACGACTGATTGTCGTTGGCGCAGCCAATGGCCGCAGCCGAAGCGCTCAGCAGGTTGGTGAACAGGTCGATCTCGTAGTTGGAATGAACGTGCTGCATCACCGCACTGATCCGCTCCAGGCCCATGCCGGTGTCTACCGATGGCGCTGGCAACGGATGCAACACGCCGTCGGCGGTGCGGTTGAACTGCATGAACACGTTGTTCCAGATTTCGATGTAGCGGTCGCCGTCTTCTTCCGGCGAGCCCGGTGGGCCGCCCCAGATGTCGGCGCCGTGATCGTAGAAAATCTCGGTGCATGGGCCGCACGGGCCGGTATCGCCCATGGTCCAGAAGTTGTCGGAGGCGTAAGGCGCGCCCTTGTTGTCGCCGATGCGAATCATGCGCTCGACCGGCACACCGATCTGCTGGGTCCAGATGTCGTAGGCTTCGTCATCGGTGGCGTAGACGGTGACCCAGAGTTTTTCCTTCGGCAGCTTCAGCACGCCGGTCAGGAAGGTCCAGGCGAAGGTGATCGCATCTTTCTTGAAATAGTCGCCGAAGCTGAAGTTGCCCAGCATTTCGAAGAACGTGTGGTGGCGGGCGGTGTAGCCCACGTTTTCCAGGTCACTGTTCTTGCCGCCGGCGCGTACGCACTTCTGGCTGCTGGTGGCGCGGGTGTAGGCGCGCTTTTCCTGGCCCAGGAAGCAGTCCTTGAACTGGTTCATCCCCGCGTTAGTGAACAGCAGGGTTGGGTCATTGCCTGGGATCAAGGAGCTGGAGGCGACACGGGTGTGACCTTGCTCTTCGAAGAAGCGAAGGAAGGCTTCACGGATTTCTGCGCTTTTCATTAGGTTCTTCCACGGAGGCTGCGGCCAAAGGCCAGTGCTAAACGTCATCAGACGGAGCGACGGCAAAGGGCCGCATTATATCGGCCCTTTGCCCGTGGTACAGCGTGTTTATGTGATAGAAACAGTCAATTAGACGGTCTGCACTGTCATTTTCGGGAAAACTCGACAAATGTCGCGAGCACTTGCTCGATCTGCGCCCGGCTGACATCCAGGTGAGTGACCATGCGCAGGCGCGGCGCGGCGCTCAACTTGATCCCACGCTCGGCGGCAAATACCTTCAAGGCCTGGGCCCGGTCACCGATATCGACGTAGACCATGTTGGTCTGCACCGGCTCCACCGTGTAACCCGCCTTGCGCAGTTCGTCCCCCAGCCAATGGGCGTTGGCGTGGTCGTCGGCCAGGCGCTGCACCTGGTGATCCAGGGCATACAGCCCCGCCGCCGCCAGCGAACCGGCCTGGCGCATGCCGCCACCGACCATCTTGCGCAAACGTCGCGCCTTGGCGATCAATGCCGTGGAGCCGCACAGCACCGAGCCGATCGGCGCGCCCAGGCCCTTGGACAGGCACACCGACACCGAATCGAAGTGCTGGGCAATTTCCCGGGCATCCACACCCAGCTTGACCGCCGCGTTGTAGAGCCGCGCGCCGTCCAGGTGCAAGGCCAGGTCGTGCTCACGGGTAAATGCTCGCGCGGCCGCCAGGTATTCCAGCGGCAATACTTTGCCCTGCATGGTGTTTTCCAGCGCCAGCAAGCGGGTACGGGCGAAGTGGAAGTCGTCCGGCTTGATCGCCGCCAACACGTGCTCCAGGTTCAACGAACCATCGGCCTGCACTTCCAGCGGCTGAGGCTGGATCGAGCCGAGTACTGCCGCGCCGCCGCCTTCATATTTGTAGGTGTGGGCCTGCTGGCCGACGATGTATTCCTCGCCTCGCTCGCAGTGCGCCATCAACGCCAGCAGGTTGCTCATGGTGCCGGTGGGCACGAACAAAGCGGCGGCAAACCCCAGGCGTTTGGCCAATTCGGCTTCCAGGCGATTGACGCTCGGGTCTTCACCGTAGACGTCGTCGCCGCTGGCGGCAGTCGCCATCGCGTCGAGCATGCCGGGGGTCGGTTGGGTCACTGTGTCGCTGCGCAGGTCAATCACGGTCATCAAACTAGCCTCTAGCGGATTGGAGCATTCCTTGTGTTAACGATTACTGCGGGCAAACCCGCGGAATATCAAGCCCCGTGCTTGCACAATCGAATACCAACCAAACAAACCGATATAGGTTATCGATAAACCAACCGTGCAGTTTCTGAAAAACCATGATAAAAACTCTCCGCCGCCAGGGTTCTGGCGGCAACGTTCTCAGGGCGGGGTGTAATTCCCCACCGGCGGTAATTGCACGCAACGTGCATAGCCCGCGAGCGCTTGGCGCCTCGAACTGCCTCGGCAGGACGGCGACAAGGTCAGCAGACCCGGTGTGATCCCGGGGCCGACGGTCATAGTCCGGATGAAGAGAGAACGGGATTGGCACCTAAGGGCCGAACGCTGACGTCATGTTTGCATGAGCAGGCTGTCCGTACCCTTAAATCCCATTCGATTCATAACGCCCTGTTTTTTTCTTAAACAGGAGTCAGAACATGCAACCCACCGCAATCGACAGCAAAAGCAAAAACCACCACGGCGAGCGCGTCGCGTTTATCCAGGCCTGCTGGCACAAGGATATTGTCGACCAATCCCGCAAAGGCTTCCTCGCCGAAATGATCGCCCAGGGCTACCAGGAATCGGACATCGATTTCTTTGAAGTCGGCGGCGCCTTTGAAATGCCCCTGCACGCCAAGCTGCTGGCCAAGTCCGGCCGTTATGCCGGTATCGTCGCGGCCGCACTGGTGGTGGACGGTGGCATCTACCGTCACGAGTTCGTAGCCCAGTCGGTGGTCAGCGGCCTGATGCAGGTTCAGTTGGAAACCGAAGTGCCGGTGTTCTCGGTATCCCTGACCCCGCACCACTTCCACGCCGGCAGCGAGCACCACACATTCTTTTATGAGCACTTCGTGCACAAGGGCCAGGAAGCGGCACGTACCTGCGCCGACACCCTGCACAAGGTTCGCGCACTGCGCCGCAACGAACCACGGGCGGTAGCGGTTTAAGCAGCACTGCAAACCACTGTAGGAGCTGGCTTGCCTGCGATGGCATCACCTCGGTCTGTCAGGTGCACCGAGGTGATGCCATCGCAGGCAAGCCAGCTCCTACATTTTGACCGAGTCAGTCTCGGGATTCAGGCCAGGCCCGCATCCGTGGTCGGCACAATCAATATCCCCGCTCGCAAGCCATTCTTGACCTTCGGGTTCGGGAAGATGATGCGTGCGCCCTCCTCCTCGATCACCCAGCGGGTCTTGGCAATGTCCTCGGCCAGCAGGTAACCCAGTTCCAACTCCGAAAAGTTTTCCACGTCGGCCGGCAAATGCAGGACGAAGGTGTCGCTGTGCTTGATGACTTCCCGGGAGACGCTGAACAGCTTCAGGCCATCAAGGCTCTCGGTGGCCGGCTCGTTGCCTTCGATGATCTGCTTGAGGCGGGTTTCCAGGCGGGACACGTCCACGCCCTGGTTCTGCCCGAACGGCCGGGCCTTGCCCAATTCCAGGGTGAAGGACTCGGCCTCCAGTTGCTCATAGGTAAACGCGGTAAAGGTGATGGAGGTCTTGTTCTGCAACAGCACCGCTTCCATGCCGGCGGCTCGCAGGCGCGCCAGTTCACGGCGTGAATGCTGGCGACCGTCCTTCCACGGGTACAGCGCGAACTGCTCGATCTTCGAGCCACGGATGGCGGTGTGCAGGTCGTAATGCAGGCGGCTACGCCCAGGCACGCTGAAGAACGTACGGGCCAACTGCTCAAGCTCGGCGGCACGCATGGCTTCGGGGCCGATGTTTTGTTCGTGACGGCCGTTGAACAGCCGGTTGACGTCCAGTTCGAGATAACGCTCGCCGCGGCGCATGGCCTCGGGGTTACCGAACAGGAACAGAATACGGGTACGGGGCTTGATCTGCCCGCGGGCAATGCCCTGCAGCAAGCGGTCGGCCAATTCGATCGGCGCGGTTTCGTTGCCGTGGATGCCGGACGACAGCAGCACGTCGCAGCCGTTGTCCCGCGCTTCAGGAGGCCGCACTTCCAGCGCGCCCTCACTGAGCCAGCGCAGTTGCACGCCGTCGACAGTCAGTTGAATTTTTTGCGCCGGTTCGCGACCGGCGAGGGTCAGTTCAAGCAGTTTGCCGAGGGCGAGCATACGCAGCTTCCTTAGTGGTTGCAGCCTGGGCCGTGGACGTGATCGTCGTCATCACCTTCAACGTCGGCCGGTTCCATTTCCAGTTGCAGGCTCATCAGGTTGGTGGCCAATGGGCGCATCAGCAGGTTGGCGTATTCCGCGTCGCCTTCTTCCACGTCCACGCCGATCAGCAGTTGGCCGCGGCCGTCGTGCTGGATCCAGATCTCCTTGCCCTGCCAGACCACGGCGACGCGGGTGCAGGAAGTTTCCAGCTGGGTGCCGTCGGTGTCTTCAAGGATCAGTTTCAGGGTGTCGGTGGTCATAAATAGTTCTCAGCCGTGCGGCGTTAATTGATCTGGAAAGGATAAACCGAGCCCAGTTTAAGGATTTGCGTCAGTTCATCCAGTGCCGTCCGGCACTCAAGCAGCAATTGCGGGTCAGCCAGGTCGGTTTCCCGCAGGCTGTCGCGGTAGTGCTTGTCGACCCATTGGGTGAGCGTGTCGTACAACGGCGCCGTCATGATAACCCCTGGGTTGACCGCCGCCAGTTCGGTTTCATTCAGCGCGACGCGCAAGCGCAGGCACGCCGGGCCACCGCCGTTCTGCATGCTTTGCTTGAGGTCGAAGACGTTGACTTCGCGGATCAGCCCGCCCGAAGACGTCAGGCCTTGCAGGTACTGCCAGACGCGCTCGTTGGCGCGGCATTCTTCCGGCACGATCAGCAGCATCGAGCCGTCGGCGCGAGTCAGCAACTGGCTGTTGAACAGGTAGGAACGCACCGCGTCCTCAACGCTGACCTGGGCCCGGGGCACGCAGATCGACTGGAAATTGCCGCCGAGTTTGCCGAGCTTGCCCTGCAATTCGCCGAGCATCTGTTCGGTATTGAGAAACGCATCCTCGTGATAGAACAGCACTTCGCCGTTGCCCACCGCGATCACGTCGTTGTGGAACACACCGGCATCGATCACCGCCGGGTTCTGCTGGGCGAAGACCACGCCGTCATCCCGCAGGCCGTGCAAGCGAGCGACCGCCTGGGAGGCTTCGAGGGTCTGGCGCGCCGGGTACTTTTGCGGCGCCGGGTAGCGAGTGTCGAATGCACTGCGGCCGAACACGAAAAACTCTACGCCCGCCTCGCCGTAGTCACGGCAGAAACGGGTGTGGTTGGCCGCGCCTTCGTCACCGAACTGCGCCACGGCCGGCAACGCGGCGTGGTGGGCGAAGTGTTTCCCATCGGCAAACATCGCCCCCAGCACGCGGCTGGTGGTCGGGTGTTCGATGCTGCGGTGGTATTTGCAGTTGAGGTTGGCGGCGGTGAAATGCACGCGGCCGTCGGCGGTGTCGGCGCTCGGGCTGACGGTGGCCGCGTTGGCCACCCACATGCTCGACGCCGAGCAGCTGGCTACCAACAATGGCATGGCTTGCTTGGCGGCTTGCTGGATGACTTGGGCGTCGGTGCCGGCAAAGCCGAGGCTGCGCAAGGCGGCCACATCAGGGCGTTCCTGGGGCGCCAGCACACCTTGCACGAAGCCCATTTCCATCAGGGCTTTCATCTTCGCCAGGCCTTGCAGCGCGGCTTCCTTCGGGTTGGAGGACTGCTGGCTGTTGCTCTGGGACGCGACGTTGCCGTAGGACAAACCGCCGTAGTTATGGGTCGGCCCCACGAGACCGTCAAAATTGACTTCACAGGATTTCATCGGCGAGGCTCCACGAACATCTGTATTTTTATAGGCATCAAGTGCAGATCTGTATCTGTTAACCCGATCAAGTGTAGGAGCTGGCTTGCCTGCGATGCGGGCAACTCGGTCTTTCAGCTGGACCAAGGGGATGCCATCGCAGGCAAGCCAGCTCCCACATTAGATCAGTGTCACTTTCACTTAAGCGTTACGCCTGGGGTCAACGATGCTGGCAACACCAGGCTCGGGGTCTCAAGCGAGGCCACCGGGTACGCGCAATAATCCGCCGCGTAATAGGCGCTGGCGCGATGGTTGCCCGAAGCGCCCACGCCGCCAAATGGCGCGCTGCTCGCAGCGCCCGTCAGCTGTTTGTTCCAGTTGACGATCCCGGCACGGCTCTCCAGCCAGAACTGCTGGTAACGCGCTTCGGAGTCCGAGAGCAAACCGGCCGCCAGGCCGTATTGGGTGTTGTTGGCCTCGGCAATCGCCGCCGCGAAATCAGCGTAGCGGATCACTTGCAGCAGCGGGCCGAACAGTTCTTCGTCAGCGCGATCAGTAACCTCGGTCACATCGATAATGCCTGGCGTCAGCAACGCGGCCTGGGCCTGTGGCTGGGTCATTTCCAGCAGCGCCACGGCGCCATTGGCCAGCAGCAATTCCTGGGCATCCATCAACGCCTTGGCGGCGCCGAGGGAAATCACCGAGCCCATGAATGGCGCGGGCTGCTGGTCGAATGCGCCGACCTCGATTGTCGAGCTCACCGCCACCAGGCGAGCGAGCAACGCATCACCCCAAGCGCCTTCCGGCACCAGCAAGCGACGAGCACAGGTGCAGCGCTGGCCGGCCGAGATAAACGCCGACTGGATGATGGTATAGACGGCAGCATCCACATCGGCCACTTCGTCCACCACCAGCGGGTTGTTGCCGCCCATTTCCAGCGCGAGGATCTTGTCCGGGCGCCCGGCGAATTGCTGGTGCAGATGGTTGCCGGTGCGGCTGGAACCGGTGAAGAACAAGCCGTCGATGCCCGGGTTGGCCGCCAGGGCGATCCCGGTTTCCCGCGCGCCTTGCAGCAGGTTCAATACGCCCGCCGGCAGGCCGGCGTCGATCCAGCATTGCACGGTCAGCTCGGCGACTTTCGGGGTCAGCTCGCTGGGCTTGAACAGTACGGTGTTACCCGCCAGCAAGGCCGGCACGATGTGGCCGTTCGGCAGGTGACCCGGGAAGTTGTAAGGGCCGAATACCGCCACCACGCCGTGAGGCTTGTGGCGCAATACGGCAGTGGCGTCGCCCAACGGGCCGCTCTTCTCGCCGGTACGCTCGCGGTAGCTTTGCACCGAGATCGCGACCTTGTTGACCATGCTGGTGACTTCAGTCGCCGATTCCCACAAAGGCTTGCCGGTTTCCTCACCAATACAGCGGGCGAGTTCGTCGGCACGGCTTTTCAGGTTGGCGGCGAAGGCTTCCAGCACACTCAGGCGCTCTTCCAGGGAACGCTTGGCCCAGGCGGGAAACGCCTGGCGCGCAGCCTGAACGGCGGACTCGACCTGCTCGACGGTGGCGCTGTTACCCGACCACACCACCTGCTGGGTCACCGGGTTCAGCGACTCAACCACTTCACCCTGGCCAGCCAGCCAGCTACCTGCGATATACAACGAATTCATTATTTCGACTCCCGGGCAGCGGACAACGGTACGGCACGCACTTGATCACCGGCGATCAGTTGCAGGCGCTTGGCGGTCTGTTGATCGACCACCAGGGTGCCCGCAGCCAACCGCGCCGGCGCTGCGGTAATGCGGCAATCTTCGCGTTTGCGGTTATGGATCAGGAACGGCGTGGCGTCGTCGCCCGGCGTGCCAATTGCCAATACCAGCGCTTCGCTGTCGCGTACCGCGCGGATCTTGGTGGTTTCACATTCCACCGCCGGGCCCGCGTCGAAGATATCGACGTAACCCTGGTAGCTGAAGCCTTCGCTCTTGAGCATGCTCAAGGCCGGCTCAGTGTCGGTGTGGACCTTGCCGATCACGTTGCGCGCGTCTTCGGACAGGAAGCAGGTGTACAGCGGAAACTTCGGCATCAGTTCGGCGATAAACGCCTTGTTGCCCACACCAGTGAGGTAGTCCGCCTGGCTGAATTCCATCTTGAAGAAGTGCCGGCCCAGGCTTTCCCAGAACGGCGAGCGCCCGGCTTCGTCGGACATGCCGCGCATCTCGGCAATGATCTTGTTGCCGAACAGCTGCGGGAATTCCGCGATAAACAGCATGCGCGCCTTGGCCAGCATGCGGCCGTTGAGGCCGTTGCGGTAATCGGCGTGCAGGAACAGCGAGCACAGCTCGGAGTTGCCGGTCAGGTCGTTGGCCAGAAACAGCGTCGGGATTTCGCGGTAGATGTTCAGTTCCTGGGAAGCGCTGACCGTCAGGCCGACCCGGAAGTTGTACCAGGGCTCGCGCAGGCCGACGGCACCGGCGATGGCGGAAATCCCCACCACGCGGCCTTCATCGTTTTCCAGCACGAACAGGTAATCCGCATCACCGCGCCCGGCTTCGCCGCGAAAGGTCTTTTCAGCCCAGCCGACCCGGTGGGTCAGGCGCTCTTCGTTGGCCGGCAAGGTGGTGAGGCCGGTGCCGGTGCTGCGCGCCAGATCAATCAGGGCCGGTAAATCGCTGCTGCGTACGGGACGAACGATCATGCTATCTCCTCAAACGGGCCGCTGTTGTCAGCCACCCGCGAAACTCTGTTTATACCGCTACCAGGCGCACGCTCGCGCCTTCGCCTACGCCCAGGGCCTCGGCGGCTTCCAGGTCCAGGGTCACTGGCTTGCCCGGCGCGTAGTCCAGCTCCAGCATCACCGCGCGGTAATCCTGCAACTGGCCGTTGCTGACCAGGTACTGGCGGCCGACACCCTTGGCCATCTCGCCGATCTTCACCGGCACCACGCGGCTCTGGGCGATCGAACGAATACCCGACACCCGCGCGTGCAGCGTTGGGCCGCCGTCGAAGATGTCGATGTAATGGTCGGTCTCGAAGCCTTCGCGCATCAGGATGTCGAAGGTGATCTGCGCTCGCGGGTGCACCTGGCCCATGGCTTCCTGGGCGGCGTCCGGCAACAGCGGCACGTAGATCGGGTAATGCGGCATCAGTTCGGCGAGGAAGGTCCGGCTCTTCAACCCGCACAGGCGCTCGGCGGCGGCGTAGTTGAGGTCGAAGAAGTTGCGGCCAATCGCATCCCAGAACGGCGAATCACCATTCTCGTCGCTGTAGCCCACAATCTCGGTGACCACCGAATCAGCGAAGCGCTCCGGGTGACCGGCCACAAACAGCAGGCGGCCACGGGAGTTGAGTTCCGACCACGGCGAACCCACCAGCTCCGGCACCACGTAGAAACTGGTCAGCAAACTGTTGCCGGTCAGGTCATGGCACTGCGAGAGCACGTGGATCTTGTTGTGGATCTTCAGCTCGCGGGAGGCGTGCACAAAGGTCTCGTTACGGAAGCTGTAGAACGGTTCCGAGTAGCCGGCGGATGCGACGATGGCCGAGCAGCCCACCAGCTTGCCGCCATCGGTGTCTTCAAGGACGAAGAAATAGCTTTCTTCACCGTTGAAGCTGACCTCGGCGGCGAAGGACGCTTCGCTTGCGGCGATCTTGTCGCTCAGGCGTTCGACATCATCCGGCAAGGAGGTGACACCAATCGGGCTGTCCGCAGCCAGACGCTGTACCTCGCCCAGATCAGCCATTTGCGCGGGGCGCATCACCAGCATGGTGTCACTCCTTAACTCGAAAAACTCACAGAGGGAAAAATGCCGGGCACGGGACCTGAATTCAAACAGATCCAATGTGGGGAGTCTTTTGTGGGAGCTGGCTTGCCTGCGATAGCATCAACTCGGTGCAACAGATAAACCGGGTTGTCTGCATCGCAGGCAAGCCAGCTCCCACAAAAGCCAGCGCCCACATTGACCGAGCCCGGCATACAAAATTTGTGTTCGGCGCCCGATCACTCAAGCGCCGAACGGTCCATCAGGCTTGCGTCAGCGTTTTCACCGCACGTTCGAAGCGGTCCAGGCCTTCCTGGATATCAGCATCTTCCACCACCAGGCTCGGGGCGAAGCGCACCACATCCGGGCCGGCTTGCAGGATCATCAGGCCTTCGCGCTCGGCGGCGTTGAAGATGTCCTTGGCACGGCCTTTCCAGGCATCGCTCAGCACGCAACCGAGCAGCAGGCCCAGGCCGCGCACTTCGGTGAAGATGCCGTATTGCTGGCCGATCTTCTCCAGGCGGGAAACGAACAGGTCATGCTTGGCTTTAACGCCGGCCAGCACTTCTGGCGTGTTGATCACGTCGATCACCGCTTCCGCCACCGCGCACGCCAGCGGGTTGCCGCCGTAGGTGGTGCCGTGGGTACCGACCACCAGATGCTTGGCCAGGTCTTCGCGCGTCAGCATGGCGGCGATCGGGAAACCACCGCCCAGGCTCTTGGCGCTGGTGAGGATGTCGGGCACGACGCCGTAATGCTGGTAGGCGAACAGCTCGCCGCTGCGGCCCATGCCGGTTTGCACTTCGTCGAACACCAGCAGCGCGTTGTTCGCGTCGCACAGGTCGCGAGCGCCTTGCAGGTACGAAAGCTCAGCCGGCAGTACGCCGCCTTCACCCTGGATCGGCTCCAGCACCACGGCGCAGGTCTTGTCCGAAACGGCGGCTTTCAGCGCCTCCAGATCGTTGTAAGGCACGTGGGTGATGCCGACTATTTTCGGACCGAAGCCGTCGGAATACTTCGACTGGCCACCCACGTTCACGGTGAACAGGGTGCGGCCGTGGAAGCTGTTCAGCGCGGCGATGATTTCGTATTTCTCGGTGCCGAAACGGTCGAACGCGACACGACGGGCCAGCTTGAAAGCGGCCTCGTTGGCTTCGGCGCCGGAGTTGCAGAAGAACACACGCTCGGCAAACGTGGCGTCGATCAACTTGTGGGCCAGGCGCAGGGCCGGCTCGTTAGTGAAGACGTTGGACACGTGCCACAGCTTGTTGGCCTGCTCGGTAAGTGCACCGACCAGCGCCGGGTGGGCGTGGCCCAATACGTTGACCGCGATGCCGCCGGCAAAGTCGATCAGCTCTCGGCCCGCCTGGTCCCACACGCGGGAACCTGCGCCACGCACGGGGATGAAAGCGGCAGGTGCGTAGTTGGGAACCATGACCTGGTCGAAATCGGCACGTTGCACCGGGGCTTGCTCAACGGACATCGGAGTCTCCTGAAGAGGAACGCCTGCCTGAAACTGGCGGGCGATGCAGGGATTGTAAGGACAGTTTTCAGTGCGGCCTTGCCGCCAAGCGACAACTTCTTATAGCGCCAACCCGTGATTTTCGCGGGTTTACGCCAATGCGACAAATAGCATCGCAATGGCGCAGTTTAAACGCTGGCGCGGGGTTTGCGGCATCGGCAAGACGATTTGTGTATAGCCGGGTAAAAACCATCTATGCACCGCTTGTGCCTTGACGCGCTTTGGTCCCATTGGCCTTCATCCCATTTGGAACCGCTGCCATGAGCGACCGCACTTCAAGCCCTCACTATCAACAACTGATCAAGGCCGTCCCCCCGTGGCTGGGCAACGCCAGCGCCGACAGGCGCCGTCAACTCAAAGGCACCGCGCCGACAATCCCGGCCTGGTACGGCCGCGCCTCAGACACCGATCACCGCACCCTCAAAGCCCTCATTGGCCACGCCTGGGACGCACAGAACCCGGTGGACCAGGCGCTGGCCAACGTGCTGAACATCAACGACTTCGCCCGCCCGATGCTGCAAAAGGCCCTCAAGGACCAGTTCGCCCTGGAGCCCGATGTGGAGAAGACCCTGATCCGCCTCTACATCCCCGCCAGTATTCCCTGGTTTCCCATCCGCTCCGGCGCCGCCCGCACCTGGACCGTGTCATTGCTGGAGGCCGCCCTGCACAATTTCGAACCCGACGAGACCCAGGCCAACGCCCATGAAAGCGCGTCGTCCTACGTGCAGGAAACGGCCACTGCGGGGCAACTCGAAATCCTCGACACCCTCGAACAGCGCATGAGCATCCAGGCCTTTATAAAGCTGTGCCGCACCCTGGATATCGGTGGCCACTATCAGACTTATCTGGCGCAGCAGCTGCTGGAACCCGTAACTTCAGCCGTGCTGCAACTGAAAGTCGACGCAGCCCGCAAAGCCATGCTCAAGGCCGCCCTGCACATGGCGGTGTTGAAGCAGGACCTGGGCAGCCCCTCGCAACGCCTGATTGAAGGCATCGTCGACGGCCTGCAAGGCATGCGCCTGGACGGCAAACTCTGGCAGGCCCACGACTTGACGATGATGTCAGCCAGATTGACCGGCATTGTGCTGTTTGCCCCGGACCTTGAGCGCTACCTGCAAGCGGTGCCCGTCGTCGCTTATATTCCGGATGATCCCGAGTCGCCGATCAAGCAATACGCCTCCTCCGCCGCGTTTATGCTGGACCTCACGCAAAAACTGCGCGGCCGGCCATACCAGCAGTTTTTCAGCCGCTTTGTGGCCCATGAGGATCGCGCCTATTTCTTCGCCGACCTGCACCAACGCCTGAGCCGCGTGACCTGGCACCAGCATGTGGCGACCGACCCAATGCCCACCTGGCGTGAAACACCGGTCAGCAAACCCAACCTGCAATTTGCCGTGAAAAAAATCAGTGGCGACGTACTGACCCATCTGTACCAGCAGACACTCAACAAGATCATCAATGACGCCGCCGTCACTGCCGTCTCCACCGCCAGTGCCAACCGCAAGGCCCGCTGGCAGCGCTGGGACGCCCTGCAAAAAGTCGCCACAACGTTGCTGGAGATCGCCGCGTTTGTCGCCGCGCCGTTTTTTCCGCCACTGGGGGCGCTGATGATCGGCTACACCCTGTATCAGGTGCTGGATGAGACCTTCGAGTCGATCATCGACTGGGCCGAGGGCCTGACAAACGAGGCCCTGAGCCACTTCATGACGTTGCTGGAGACCCTCGTTCAATTGGGCATGTTCGCCGTAGGCGCACCGATTGCAGAACATGTATTGCGCAAAGCACTGCCCCAGGAACTATGGGATTTCATCGACGGCCTCAAACCGGTGCAGCTTCCCGATGGCCAGCAGCGCCTCTGGCATCCCGACCTGAAACCTTACGCTCGCAAGACATTGCTGCCCGGCGCTTCAATTGCCGACGAACAAGGCGTCCATCAGCATCTCGACCAAGCCGCGGTACCCATCGACAACACGCCCTATTCACTCAATAGACTACCGGGCAAAGACGCCTTCAGCATCACCCACCCCAGCCGCCCCAATGCCTACCAACCCAAGGTCTGGCATAACGGCAACGGTGCCTGGTACAGCGAGCTGGACCAGCCTCTGTATTGGGACAACAGCACCCTGCTTCGCAGACTGGGCCACCCCGCCGAGCCCTTCAGCACCGCCGAACTGGAGCACATCCAACACGTCAGTGGCATTAATGAAAGCACCCTGCGCGCAATGCACGTCCAGCATCAGCCGCCCCCACCGGCGCTGGCCGACACCTTGAAACGCTTCAAGATCGAGCGGGACATCAACACCTTCATCCGCCAAATGAGCAGCGATGATCCGGCGCAATACCGCCAGGCTTCAACCATGACCCAACTGCAATTGCTCTGCACCCCAGAGGCATGGCCACAGACCCGCACACTGCGCGTGGTCGACAGCCAGGGAAAAACGTTATGGCACTACGCACCGACCCCGCGCGCACCACAGGTGGTCATCAATCAAGGCCAACTGAAAAACGGTGACCTGCTCAATACGATCCTGCTGGCACTGAACGAGAACGAGATCAAAACCCTGCTGGGTGAAGAGTTTGGCCAGCCACCCCGCGCACTGGAGGTGCGGGCTCGAACGTTAAGACAACAACTCGCAAAGGCCGCCCAAACACAAAAAAACAGCGTGTTTGAATCCCATTACCGCGCCGTGAACCGCCCCGCAACAGCACAAGCGCAACACCTGATGGACAACGCTCCAGGCCTGCCGGCGACGATGGCTGACATCCTGGCATCCCAAGCCACCCCCGCAGAACGCCTTGAACTCAACACCGGCCGGGTGCCAAAGCGCCTGCAAGACCTAGCACGCTGGGCCCGCCAGGAAACGCGCCTGAACCGCGCCTATGAAGGCCTGTACCTGCACACCCCCGACAATCCGGACAGCCACACATTGGCACTACACTCACTGCCCAGGCTGCCAGGCTGGTCCGGCAAGGTACGCCTGGAGGTCCGTGAACACACCTTTGAAGGCCCGCTGAGCGACCACATCAGCGGCGCCCCCGACACACCACGCAAGGTATTGGTACACGAAGAGGGTCATTACCAGGCGTATGACAGTGAAGGCCAACACCTGCACGGCAGCACCGACTTCTACAACGCGGTGCTCCAGGCCCTGCCGGATAGCGAACGCAACAGCCTGAACCTGCACATACGGCAAGGAACGCAACTGCGCGAAGGGATTGCCAAGGTGGTGCTGCCCAGAGATCGGCTGCGGCCACTCCTGGAAAAACGCCCGGTTCGTCCGCCTGCAGCAAAAACCATCCAGCGTTTGCTTGGAGGCAACAACGGCTACCCGGCCCCGGCGCACCCCACGCCGATACCGGGCACCCCACGCTCGCTGGAACAACGAGCTCAGGAGCTCTACCCCAGCCACAGCGCCGAACAAATCCGAGAGCGGATCCGCGAGCTCAACCGCCAGCCCGGCGGTGCACGGTCGGGGCTGCTCCAGTTAGAGGCCGAATACGGGCAATTGAGCCAGGACCTATCAACCTGGGTCGCTGAAGTACCTCGCTCGCACCTGCAAACCCGGGCCCCGCTACCACTCGCCGTACACGCATACGAACAGCAAAAACGCGGCGCCTTCGCTGACGAAATCCAACGCTGCTGGCGCAGGGAGACCGCCCGCAGTGAGTTGGAGGAAGACGCCGGCAACGACTACAGCCTGATATATGAAGAGCCCATTCTGGGACAGTTGCCAACCTTGACCGCCCGGTTCGACCATGTCGCCTCACTCGGCCTGGCAGGCGACGAAGGCAGCATGGGCGTTCATGGGTTTATTCGTCACTTCCCTCAGGTACGCCAACTGGAACTGCGCAACTTTCCACTCGGCACCCTTCCCGACGGGCTGGCGGACCTACCTCGCCTGACTGACTTGACCCTCGACGGTTGCAGCATTCGCCTGACCCCACAGAGCCAGACATTGCTGGCGTCTATGTCACGCCTTGTCTCGCTGGATCTCTACAGCAACCCGTTGGGCATCACCCCCGACGTCACCGCGATGGCTCACCTCAAGCATCTGGACCTGTCGTCCACCGGTATCGACCAGTTGCCCGCAGGCCTGCTGACCCGCCCCCAGCTGGAAAGCGCAATCCTCAGCAACAACCGAATCACCGAGCTTCCCGATGCGTTTTTTGACCTGCCGGAGGAGGTCAGTGCAGGGTTTGACCTGGGGGAAAACCCCTTCCCCGAAGCCACCATCGAGCGCGTAAAAATGCACTTCCAGCAAACAGGCGAACGCTGGGAAGTCAGCGCACCACCAGTCGATATCGAGCGACTCAAACTGCTCTACCCCACCTTCAGCACCAACGATTGCAACCTCTACTACTTCGGCATGCCGGGCGACCTGAGACTGGCGCGGGTGGAGCTGACTCGCCTGGAGGCTGAATACGACAAACTCACGGCCGATCTTGAGGAATGGCGAATCGATGTACCCACACAGCACCCCACACTGGAATTTGAGTTGAGTGAAGACCGGCGCGCCCGTGAGCAGGTCAAACGCTACAGGCTCAAGGAGCGGCTCCAAGCGTGTTGGCGCCGGGAAACCACCATCGACACGTTGAACAATAGCCCACACATCACTCACGAATTGATGTTCGAAGACACCCTGTTGGGAGACTTGCCGACCCTGAGCGCAAATTTCGATCACGTCTCGTTACTGGCGCTGGTGGGTGAAGGCGCTACCTCGGACATCAGCCGGTTCCTTGACGCGTTCCCCAAGCTGCGAAGCCTGTCGATTCAAGGCTACCGACTGCAGCAGATCCCCCGCCAAGTGTTCCAGATGCCCGAGTTGCAGGAGCTGGTCCTGCCACAGTGCGACATTCAACTGACGCCCGTGGGCGCTGAGGAACTCGGCAGTTTGACCCTGCTTACCTACCTGGACTTGAGCGACAACCTGCTGGGCACCACCCCAAGGGTTGGCAATATGCAACACCTTATCGTCCTGGACTTGCAAAGCACCGGCATCCGGGAAATACCGCCCGGACTGCTGTCCTTGAGACGGCTTTCCGACGCGGACTTGCGCGACAACGCCATCCGCAATATCGGCTCCGAGTTGCTCGAAGTGCCATCGAAAATCTTTATCGCACTCCAATTGGACGGCAACCCTCTGTCCAACCATGCCAGGCGCGTAATCAGCCGTTATCGACAACGAGCCCGCATAACCGCCCGGCCCGAAAGTTGACTTAACCGCGCTCGGAAGGCACCGACGACAATTCAAACGGGCTGCTGCTGCGGCGCTGGTTACGGTCTTCACGGGGGGTGGCGCCGAAGAAGTTGCGGTAGGCGCTGGAGAAGTGCGGCCCCGAGGAGAAGCCGCAGGACAGGCCGATCTGGATGATCGACTTGCTGGTTTGCATGAGCATCTGGCGGGCCTTGTTCAGGCGCAGTTCCAGGTAGTACTGGCTGGGGACGCGATTGAGGTATTGCTTGAAGATGCGCTCGAGCTGTCGTCGGGACACGCACACGTGTTGGGCGATTTCGTCGGTGGTCAGCGGTTCTTCAATGTTGGCTTCCATCAACAGAACGGCCTGGGTCAGCTTTGGATGGCTGGAACCCAAACGGTTTTGCAATGGAATGCGCTGGCGCTCGCCGCCTTCACGGATGCGCTCCACCACCAGCTCCTCGGAGACGGCGCCCGCCAGTTCGGCGCCGTGATCACGGGCCAGCACCGCCAGCAGCAAATCGAGTACCGACATGCCACCGCAGGCGGTCAGGCGATCACGGTCCCAGTCGAACAGATGGCTGGTGGCGATGACCTTGGGGAAGCGCTCGGCAAAATCGTCCTGCCAGCGCCAGTGCACGGCGGCGCGGTAACCGTCGAGCAAACCGAGTTGGGCCAACGGGTATACGCCGGCCGACAAACCGCCAATCACGCAGCCGGCGCGCACCAGTTGCTTGAGGGCGGTGCTGAGCTGGGACGCGATGACGGTCGGTGGCTCATCGGCCAGCAGGAACAGCTTTTGAAAGCCTTCCAGCTTGCCGGCCCAAGGTTCGCCCGGCAGTTGCCAGGCGCCATCCATCGGCGGCTCGGCCTGCAAGAACGAGAGTTCGTACACCACGTCCGGATGCACCCGCTGAGCAACGCGCAAGGCCTCCTCAGCCAGCGCAAGCGTCAGTGCTTTAGTGCTGGGCCAAATCAGGAAACCAATTCGATGGGCAGTCATGGAGTGCTATCCGAAGCGAAAAACAGTAATGAAGACAAAGGCCAATGCTAGCCCGTAAACCAACACAAATCTCAAAACATATAGAGATCTAATGTGGGAGCTGGCTTGCCTGCGATAGCGGTGGGCCAGCTTGCACCTCTGGCACAGACACATCGCCATCGCAGGCAAGCCAGCTCCTACAGGGGATCGGGGCCAGCCTTAAAGCTGTGAAGCTTGCACTAATTCAGTGCATAACAGCAGCCCTGTTTACTTCAAGCTACCGGAAAGAAACTGCTGCAAACGCTCGGACTGCGGGTTCACCAGCACTTCGCGCGGGTTGCCACGCTCCTCAACGATGCCTTTGTGCAGGAACACCAACTGGTTGGAGACTTCACGGGCAAAGCCCATTTCGTGAGTCACCACCACCATGGTCCGACCTTCCTGGGCCAGGTCCTGCATCACTTTGAGCACTTCACCCACCAGCTCCGGGTCGAGGGCCGAGGTAGGTTCGTCGAACAGCATCACCTCAGGTTCCATCGCCAACGCACGGGCAATCGCCACGCGCTGCTGTTCGCCGCCGGACATGTGGCCGGGGAATGCATCCTTACGATGGCCCACACCCACTTTAGCCAGGTAGTGCTCGGCCTTTTCCCGGGCGTCTTTTTTCGACATGCCCAGGACGTGCACCGGCGCTTCCATGACGTTTTCCAGGGCGGTCATGTGGGACCACAGGTTGAAGTGCTGGAACACCATCGACAGTCGCGAACGCATGCGCTGCAGCTGTTTCGGGTCCGCCGCCTTCATCGCGCCGTCCTTGTTGGCCACCAGTTTCAGCTCTTCGTTATTGAGCAGAATCTTGCCGGCGTGGGGTTGCTCCAGCAGGTTGATGCAGCGCAAAAAGGTACTTTTGCCCGAGCCACTGGACCCGATGATGCTGATCACATCACCGGCCGCGGCGGCCAGGGACACACCTTTGAGCACTTCATGACTGCCATAGCGTTTATGCAGGTCTTGGACTTCAAGTTTGTACATGCGGTCGGTTCTCACAAAAACAGTTGGTCAGTCGTTGAGCAAGCGCCCGTGCCGCAGCGCTTCGCGCCCCGCCACCTTGGCCAGCCAGAAACCCGCTTGGGCATAACGCAGCCGTTCAACGGCAAACAACACCCCAGGCGTACCCGCGCAAATAATGCTGACGCGGTCGGACAAGGGATCGATCACTTCAAATATCGGGTCGCCGGCTTCCACCACATCCCCGGCTTTACGCAGGTAACTGATCACGCCGGCGTGGGGCGCGAACAACAATTCGGTGCCTTCGAAGGGCAGGCCTTCGCAGGGTTCGTGGGCGGCTTTCGGCCACTCCCCGGTTATCAAGCCTTGCTCGGCAAGGAACGCCAGAATGCCTTCGGCGTGGAAAATCGCTTCGTCACGGCCGGTATCGGCCTGGCCGCCCAACTCCAATGTCGTCGCCAGGCAGGCCAGTGGAATCTGCGCCTCGGGGAACGCCCGGGACAAACGCAGCCACGGCAGCGAGCAGGCTTCATCAAACGAGCTGCCGCCGGAATCTTCCGCCAGCAGGCCGACCTTCACATTCAAATGCGCCGACAGCGAACGCCACTGCGGCCAGTGCTGCGGCAGCGCGTACATGTGCAGCGCGGCTTCGGCATCGCAATGCAGATCGAGCACCACATCGGCGGTGCAGGCATGGCTCAGCAGGATGCACTGCATGCCTTGCAGCTGGCTGCTAGGCTCGGGCAATGCATTGAGTGCATCACTCATGGCCTGGCGGATCATGCGCACGTTGGCGTGGGGATCATCACCCAATTTGCCTTCGAGCAACTCGGCAACCGGCGCGCTCAACTCAACAAAATCGCGGTTGAAATTCTTGCCGCTGCCGATCTCGAAACGCCCTTGGTGGCTGCCTTGCAGCAGTTGCCCCAGGCCCATCGGATTGGCCACCGGCACCAGTTCGATCACGCCGTTGAGGGCGCCTTGCTGTTCCAGTTCGGCCAGGCGCTTTTTCAGCTCCCAGGCGGCCCGCATGCCGGGCAACTCATCGGCGTGCAGGCTGGCCTGGATATAGGCCTTGCGCTCGCCGCTGCCGAAACGGAACACCGTCAGCTGACGTTCGCAGCCCAGATGACCCCAGGGCAACAGGTGATCGATACGTTCCATATCAATGCTTCCGTGGAGCCAGGTAGCTGAGCCAGCGGCCTTCGGCCAACTTGAACAGGCGCACCAGGATGAAAGTCAGGCACAGGTAGAACGCGCCGGCGGTGATATAGGCTTCGAACGGCAAGTAGTACTGGGCGTTTACCGTGCGCGCGGCACCGGTGATGTCGATCAGGGTGACGATGGAGGCCAGGCTGGTGGTCTGGAGCATCATGATCACTTCGTTGCTGTATTGCGGCAGCGCCCGGCGCAGGGCCGATGGCAGCAGGATCCGGCGATACAGCTTGTAGCGCGACATGCCCATGGCCTTGGCCGCTTCGATCTCGCCATGGGGCGTGGCCTTGAGGCTGCCGGCGATGATTTCGGCGGTGTAGGCGCTGGTGTTCACCGCGAAGGCCAGGCATGCGCAGAAGGTCGCGCTGGACAGCAGTGGCCACAGGAAGCTTTCACGCACTGCTTCAAACTGGGCCAGGCCGTAGTAGATCAAGAACAGCTGCACCAGCATCGGCGTGCCGCGAATCACGTAGGTGTACAGCCAGGCCACGCCGTTGACGATCGGCTGCTTTGACACGCGCATCAGGCCCAGGGGCAAGGCTGCGAGCAAGCCGAAGAACAGCGAAATGGCCAGCAGTTTCAGGGTGGTCAGCAAGCCGCCGAGGTACAGCGGCATGGCCTCCCAGATGACGTTGTAGTCGAAGATCATAGATCAGCCGCCTTTACGCCTACCGAGTAGCGCTTCTCAAGATGACGCAGGGCCAGCAACGACACGCTGGTGATCACCAGGTACATCGCCGCCACTGCGAGGAAGAAGGTAAAAGGTTCGCGGGTGGCGTCTGCCGCCTGCTTGGCCTTGAACATCATGTCTTGCAGGCCCACCACCGAAATCAGTGCGGTGGCCTTGGTCAGTACCAGCCAGTTGTTGGTAAACCCGGGGATCGCCAGCCGAATCATCTGCGGCACCATCACCCGGAAAAACACCTGGAACGGGCTCATGCCATAAGCAAGGCCGGCCTCGGCCTGGCCCTTGGGAATGGCCATGAAGGCGCCACGGAAGGTTTCCGAGAGATAGGCGCCAAAGATGAAACCCAGGGTGCCGATGCCAGCGGCCAAGGGGTTCAAGTCAATGTAGTCGTTGTAGCCGAGCAGCGGCGCAACGCGGTTAAGCAGGTCCTGACCGCCGTAGAAAATCAGCAGGATCAGCACCAGGTCGGGGATCCCGCGGATCACCGTGGAGTACAGGTCGCCCAGCCAGGCCAACCAGCGCACCGGCGACAGGCGTAACGCGACCCCGATCAGACCCAGAACAATGGCCAAGGCCATGGACGACAAGGCGAGCTGAAGCGTCAACCATGCGCCATCGAGGATGACGGCCCCGTAGCCTTTCAACATGATTCAGGTCCTCGAAAAGGGGGATGAAAAAATGGCGCAAACTTCAGAGACCCTGTTGCTTGCGCCATTGCGGACAGACAGCTGCGACGGTTTACTTGGCTTCTGGGCCGTAAATGTCGAAGTTGAAGTACTTGTCCTGGATTGCCTTGTACTTGCCGTTGGCACGGATCGCGGCGATTGCAGCGTTGATACGGTCCAGGTTTTCCTTGTCGCCTTTACGCACGGCGATGCCGATGCCGTCGCCGAAGTACTTGGCGTCGGTGAAGGCCGGGCCGGTGAACGCGTAGCCTTTACCGGCTGGCGTGTCGAGGAAGCCTTCCTGCAACAGGGTGGCGTCGGCCACGGTGCCATCAAGGCGACCGGCTTCTACGTCCAGGTAGATTTCGTTCTGCGAGCTGTAAGGAACAATGGTGGCGCCTTTGGGAGCCAGCACTTCCTTGGCGAAACGGTCGTGGATCGAACCGCGTTGCACGCCGATCTTCTTGCCTTTCAGTTCATCCAGGCTGTCGCTGACCGCAGTGCCTTCCTTCAACACCAGGCGAGCCGGGGTCAGGTAGTAACGGTTGGTGAAGTCCACGGACTTCTTGCGGTCTTCAGTGATGGACATCGAGGACAGGATGGCGTCGATCTTGCGCACTTTCAGCGCTGGGATCAGGCCGTCGAATTCCTGCTCGACCCAGGTGCACTTGACCTGCATCTGCTCGCACAGGGCGTTGCCGATGTCGTAGTCAAAACCGACGATGCTGCCGTCCGGTGCCTTGGAGGCAAACGGAGGGTAAGCCGCTTCAATACCAATCTTCAGGGGCTTGCCTTCGGCGAAAGCCTGCATGGACAGCACGGACAGCGCCAGGGCGCCCAACAGCACGAGTTTCTTCATCTTGGGACTCCATCGGTATAGGGCAAAACAGCAGTATGAGCCAGAGCCCACGATGCGACTGAGTGAAACCGAATAGCGTTGCTGCGTCCTACGCCAGTTCAACATCGGCGACGACGAGCGAGTGATCGGCATTCTAACGACAGGCCGGAAGCCGATATTTCCTCAATGCGACAACAATTTACAGAAGCACCGAGAAAGCGGTTCCAGCACATTGACAGCCCCTGGATTTTATGCAGAGGCAAAAGATATTAAACCTGTTAACGCTGCAAATTGCGGGCCTATTATTCGCAAACCCTTCTAGCACGGCAAGTGTAGCGTTGGATCTAATTTTACAGGGCGTCTAAAACGCGGGTTTTCGGGGCATGGGCGTAGCACTTTGCCTCATGTTTGGGCGTGGGGTTACACATTTGCGGGGCTCGGTAACATTCAGAAACTTCCTACGATGAAAACCGATATTTATTGGTGTGGGAGTTGGAATGCGATTCACTGTGGGAGCTGGCTTGCCTGCGATAGCGGTGGGCCAGCCAACACAGTGGGGTCTGATACGCCGCCATCACAGGCAAGCCAGCTCCCACATTAATCCGGTCTTGGCAGTGGCATTTGCCGCTCCTCACAAAAAAGCCCCACCCGGCCTACGCCGAATGGGGCTTTGCCCTACAACCCCGCCTTACGCGACGTTCATGGTCTTGTGCGTCTCGATCAACTGCGCCACCACCCCCGGGTCCGCCAGGGTGGAGATATCCCCCAACCCGTCGTACTCAGCCGTCGCAATCTTGCGCAGAATCCGGCGCATGATTTTCCCCGAACGGGTCTTCGGCAAGCCCGGCGCCCACTGGATCACATCCGGCGAAGCAATCGGCCCGATCTCTTTGCGCACCCAGTTTTTCAACTCCAGGCGCAGCGCTTCATTCGGCTCTTCGCCATTTTTCAGCGTGACATACACATAGATGCCCTGGCCCTTGATGTCGTGAGGCACACCCACCACCGCCGCTTCCGCGACTTTCGGGTGGGCAACCATCGCGCTTTCGATCTCGGCGGTACCCATGCGGTGGCCGGACACGTTGAGCACGTCGTCCACCCGGCCTGTGATCCAGTAGTAGCCATCCTCGTCACGACGCGCACCGTCACCGGTGAAATACATGCCGCGGAAGGTCTTGAAGTACGTGTCCACAAACCGGTCATGGTCGCCATACAACGTACGTGCCTGGCCTGGCCACGAATCGAGAATCACCAGGTTACCCTCGGCCACACCTTCAATCAGGTTGCCCAGGTTGTCCACCAGCGCCGGCACCACACCGAAGAACGGACGTGCCGCCGAACCCGGCTTGAGCGCATGGGCGCCCGGCAGCGGGCTCATCATGTTGCCGCCGGTTTCGGTCTGCCACCAGGTGTCCACGATCGGGCAACGGGATTGGCCGACGTTCTTGTAGTACCAGTCCCACGCTTCCGGGTTAATCGGCTCACCCACCGAACCCAACAGGCGCAAGCTGCTGCCATCGGCGCCTTCGCAGGCGGCGGTGCCGGAAGCCATCATGGCGCGGATCGCGGTCGGTGCGGTGTAGAGGATGTTGACCTGGTGCTTGTCGACGATCTTCGCCACCCGGGTGATGTCCGGATAGTTCGGCACGCCTTCGAACATCAGCGTGGTTGCGCCGTTGGCCAGCGGACCATAGACGATATAGGTGTGGCCGGTGACCCAGCCAACGTCGGCGGTGCACCAGTAGATTTCGCCCGGGCGGTAGTCGAACACGCGCTCGTGGGTCAGGGCTGCATATAACAGATAGCCGCCGGTGGTGTGCTGCACGCCCTTCGGCTTGCCGGTGGAACCCGAGGTGTAAAGGATGAACAGTGCTTCTTCGGCGCCCATCTCTTTCGGCGCGCACACGGTGCCCGCCACTTTCATCAGGTCTTCGTACCAGATGTCGCGATGCTGGTTCCACTTGATGTTGCCGCCGGTGCGCTTGCACACGATGACTTTCTGGATGCTGCTGGTTTCCGGGTTGGTCAGGGCGTCGTCGACGTTGGCCTTCAGGGAAATTTTCTTGCCGGCACGAATGCCTTCGTCGGCGGTGATCACCACCTTGGATTTGCAGTCGATGAT
The DNA here is from genome assembly GCF_024807515.1 of Pseudomonas sp. BIGb0558. Classification (NCBI taxonomy): domain Bacteria; kingdom Pseudomonadati; phylum Pseudomonadota; class Gammaproteobacteria; order Pseudomonadales; family Pseudomonadaceae; genus Pseudomonas; species Pseudomonas sp. BIGb0558. The sequence goes on along the minus strand of NZ_JANUEW010000013.1, from coordinate 60,905 downwards.
CCGACCGGCCAGGGCCTCTGGCGAAAACCCGCCAAACACCACCGAGTGAATCGCACCGATCCGGGCACAGGCCAGCATGGCGACCGCAGCTTCGGGAATCATCGGCATATAGATAGTCACCACGTCGCCGCGATGCACATCCTGGCCGCGCAGGGCGTTGGCGAACTTGCAGACTTCTTCATGCAGCTCGCGGTAGGTGATGGTGCGGCTTTCGGCCGGGTCATCGCCCTCCCAGATGATTGCCGCCTGATCGCCGCGCTCGGCGAGATGACGGTCCAGGCAGTTGTAGGAAACGTTGAGGGTGCCGTCGGCAAACCACTTGATGTCGACATGGTGATCGTCGAAGGAGGTCTGCTTCACCGTGGTGAAAGGCTTGATCCAGTCAAGGCGCTTGGCTTGCTCGCGCCAGAAACCGTCGGGGTTGACCACCGACTGCTGGTACATGGCCTTGTAGGTCGCCTCATCGGTCAGCGTGTTGGCTGCTACTTCGGGGCGAACGGGGTACAGAGAAGCCGCACTCATCTTTCTTACCTCGGTGACATAGTTGTTGTTGTATGGCCCTGTTGTAGCCGGGCCGAGCCTATAGAACCATTCGACGATGGTAGTAACAAGCCCCTACAAATTGCCCACCTATACCCCGGCGGCGCTCTGGCCCGCGGCCTGTGGCGCTTTGCAGGTTTCTGAAAAAACCTTCATTTCGCGATTGTTACAAAAACCGCCAATAGTGTTTATCAAAAGCACGGGTATATGAATTAAACCTGTACGCCTAAAATCAACTCCGCCAACCAAGGCACCGTGATTAACCAAGTTACAGCCCCCACGAAGGCACGTTAATCCGAACTTACCAACTCCAGTTACACACGTGGCCTCACAAGGGCCCCGTGCCCCCTTTCGACCGCCAAAAGGTAAATAGTCAAATGAAAGCGTTATTAGTTATGGCCCTTAGCAGCTTGTGCGCCACTGCCGCCCTGGCCGACGAAGCCCCGACTGACGTAGCCAGCCAGAGCACTCCGATTGTTGAAGACTACACCTACAGCACCCACCTGGACGTTGCCAAAGTATTGTCCATGAGTGAAGTTCCGAATGTATGCCAAGTTGTACCGGTAAAAATGGAGTATGAAGACTCACAAGGTCAGCGCCATATTCTTCAATACCAAGTGATGGGTAACGGTTGCTCTAACGGATAATAACTTCGTTAGTTTTAACTGAACCTGAACTTATTCGCCGCAAGAAATCGTTCTTGCGGCAAAGAGCCGGCCCCACCATCGCCCCGCTTCACCCCCTCGAAAAAAATCCTACCGCTCGTCCTTCCAGCCAACCCCAACAAACCCGCGCTCTGGCTCGAAAAGCAGGCTTTTTGTCTGCGATCCGTGGCCATCCGCCGCAACACAAAGCCGATTTTTTCCCTATAATGCGCGGGTAAATCGGGCCTGCAATATCCCTTTACACTGGGATGAAGAGCCAGACCTGAGGCCCCCGCTGGAGCTCGCAAGCACTGCTCCGCCCCTCAAGCCTCAAGCAGAACACCCGTAACCCTGATTCCGTTTAATGCGTGCGCTAGCTGCAACAAACGATTCCTTAAGATCCACCGCGGCCTTTGGGCCGTGTGAACACCCAACCATCCGGTTTCACACGGGCACCTTAGAGCCCTCACGCAGGAGACGACACGTCATGCTGAGCTGGGACGAGTTCGACAAAGAAGAAGACGGCGAAGTAGTTGCCAAAGGCGCCAACGCCGGCCACGCCACCGAAGCCAACATGGACCGCCTCGACGGTGCCGGCGCTGCTGCCGCCATCGAAGCCCGCGCCGTCACCGCCGCCGACTCCGCCGCCATCGTGCGCGCCAAGGCTGCACTCGACAAACTCGACGTCGCCGAAGGCCTCGCCGAGCTCGAAGGCTCCGCCGCCCGCGTCGCCGTTGACGAAAAGCGCATGATCAACTGCCGCGCCGACCTCAACCAACTCGTACCCTTCAAGTACGACTGGGCCTGGCAGAAATACCTCGACGGCTGCGCCAACCACTGGATGCCGCAAGAGGTCAACATGACCGCCGACATCGCCCTGTGGAAAAACCCCGAAGGCCTGACCGACGACGAGCGTCGCATCGTGATGCGCAACCTCGGCTTCTTCTCCACTGCGGATTCGTTGGTCGCGAACAACCTGGTCCTGGCCGTGTACCGCCTGATCACCAACCCGGAGTGCCGCCAGTACATCCTGCGCCAGGCCTTCGAAGAAGCGATCCACACCCACGCCTACCAGTACTGCATCGAATCGCTGGCCATGGATGAAGGCGAGATCTTCAACATGTACCACGAGATTCCATCGGTCGCCAAAAAGGCCGCCTGGGGCTTGAAGTACACCCGCTCGATCTCCGATCCGAAGTTCGAAACCGGTACCGTCGAGACTGATAAAGAGTTGCTGCGTAACCTGGTGGCTTACTACTGCGTACTGGAAGGCATCTTCTTCTATTGCGGCTTCACCCAGATTTTGTCCATGGGCCGTCGCAACAAAATGACCGGGGTGGCCGAGCAGTTCCAGTACATCCTGCGGGATGAGTCGATGCACCTGAACTTCGGTATCGATGTGATCAACCAGATCAAAATCGAAAACCCGCATCTGTGGGATGCCGAGATGAAGGAAGAAGCGACCCAGATGATCCTGCAAGGGACTCAGCTGGAGATTGAATACGCGCGGGATACCATGCCGCGTGGGGTGCTGGGGATGAATGCGGCGATGATGGAGGATTACCTCAAGTTCATCGCGAACCGTCGTTTGTCGCAGATTGGTTTGAAAGAAGAATACCCAGGCACCACCAACCCGTTCCCGTGGATGAGCGAGATCATGGACTTGAAGAAAGAGAAGAATTTCTTTGAGACTCGGGTTATTGAGTATCAGACTGGTGGGGCGTTGAGCTGGGATTGATTCCTAAGCCAAGTGAGATTAAAAAGCCCTGACTTGTTCAGGGCTTTTTTGTGCTCGTTGATCTGAACAAGATTCTTCTTACGCGAAGATCATCCACAGAATGATTGATGCGAATTTCGATACTGATAGTCTCGTCCGCCGGTGCCTAAGAAACGCCCAACGTAGAAGCCAGCCTCACCCATACAGTCAAAAATCCGCCTGAACTCATGCGGAATTAATGCTGTATTGAGGCCACGCAAGTTGGAGTTTCTTAAATCCGCTCTCTACGTTGGGCTCTGGCCCTCCCAAAATCCACGTAGAGGTCATAGGAAATGCCTAGTCAATATTTGTTCGACTTGTCGGCGGCCAAGAAAGTAGCCACGCCCGAGCCTTCTATTGCCATCGTTTTCACTCGCCATAATCTTCACCTTCATGCCCTTCTTTTAGAAAACCAACCCTGGTTCTGTGCCCGCGATCTGGGGCGGCTGATGGGGCTATATCTGGATGAGCGAACGACTCGTAAGCTTGATCAGGATCAGCGGCAAAGCCTGCGATTGCTGTTTCACGGTCAACCGGAAGAAATGCTGATGATCAGCGAGTCCGGCGCCTACGCGTTGCTGGTCTATCACTACGCGCCGGAGAACAGGTTGCTACGTGGTTGGCTCACTCATGAAGTTATCCCAACTTTACGAGACGAGCGTCAGCCAAGAACGGTCGAGCGGCCGTTGCTAAGCATGCTGGATTGGCCGGGGATGTCGTTAAACCTGCTGCATTGGCAAGATGAAGGTTGGATACGGCTCAGGGATATGCCGTATCTGTTGGTGACCAGAACCTGCCGAAGGGAGTCAGCAAGAACGCCGTGGTGGCGAAAGCTGACTCAGACTTTCCGAATGAAGCAGCGATTTTCCTGGCATATACGACCGCCAAATCCGACTGAGCCGTAGGAAATTTCATAGACGTAATAATGGCCACTCAGTATCGTCCGAGGGTTTTCTACCCTCGGCGGCTGTATGGACACACAAAAAGGAAATATCGGATGGACCGATGAGGAGCTTGAAGCTTCCGTCGACGCTTATCTGAAAATGTTAAAGCTGGAGAGTGCCGGCCAGTCGTTTAAAAAGTCAGCGGAGCACGCGCTTTTGTTAGCCGGTGCTCTGAGCGCTCGTTCCAAAGCGTCGGTCGACTACCGTATGCGCAATATTTCTGCCGTGTTTGAGACGCTGAATCAAAGGCCGATTACTGGCTACACCGCTGCACACAATGTCGGCTCGAGAATAGTTTCTCGTATTCGTCGAATACTCGCAGAGCGGGGAATCGTTGAATCTGAAGACAATGCCCCAACGTTTGATGAAGAGACACTTGAGCGGCGCGCGGCAAAGCTTCAAAGCAAACCCATCAAGACTGAACCTGAAGGCATCGCTGTGCCACAACAGGTCAGCACCACCAGCACCTCCTACGTACGCGACCCGGTAGTGCGCGCATGGGTACGTCAGCAGGCAAAAGGCAAATGCGAAGGTTGCGGCTTGGATGCCCCGTTTAAGCTAGACAACGGCCAGCCATTTCTTGAAGTACATCACGTCAGGCACCTCGCCCAGAAGGGTTCGGATTGCACTAGCAATGCTGTAGCCTTGTGCCCCAATTGCCATCAGCGTTGTCACCGGTCGAGTGACCGGGATGCTTTTACCGAAGGGCTTTACTCGAAAATCGGAAGATTGATACGAGAGCGAACTCCTGAGGTCACAGAAGATGCACCTTCCAAAAAATAGTAGATAGGACCGAGACCCGCCCGTGAACCCAGACATGCTCGAATCCGGCCCCTTGGATGCCAAAGTACTCTCCGTCTTTGACTTCGACGGCACCCTGACCCACCACGACAGCTTCGTGCCGTTCCTGAAGTTCGCCTTTGGTAAAGGCGAATTCGTGCGCAGGATGGTGAAGCTGGCCGTGCCTGGCGCGCAGTTTCTGTTGCGCGTCATCAGCCGTGATGAACTCAAGGCGCAGTTGATCCGCACCTTTATGACCGGCGTGGACAAGGCGTGGGTTCAGCAGAAGGCTGAGGAATATTGCCAGGCGTATTGGAACAAGTTGATGCGCCCAACCGGGCTGCAATCGGTGGCCGACGAGCTGAAGTCCGGGGCGGTAGTTACGCTGTGTTCGGCGTCGCCAGCGTTGGTGTTGCAGCCGTTTGCGGATCGGCTTGGGATCAGGTTGATTGGTACTGAGCTGGAAGTGGTTGACGGTGTGTTGACTGGCAAGCTCACGGGGAATAATTGCCGGTGTGAGAATAAGGTGCTTCGGCTTGAGGCAGTTTATGGGGATTTGGGGGAGTATCGGCTCAGGGCCTGGGGTGATACGCGCGGCGATCGGGAGTTGTTGGCGGCGGCGCAGGATGCGCATTTTCGGCATTTTCATGCGAAGAAGAAACGAATCAAGCAACGCTGAATCGCCTGGACAACCTATCTGTGTACCCTGGATTGACTGCCCTAGGCGGCGATCCAGTTTTCCACGATCAAGCCATTTACTCGCTTGAACTCACCTTCGTTGTTAGTCACCAGGACCAATCCTGAGCTTCTGGCGTGGCCCGCAATGTGCAGGTCATTTACGCCGATTGGAGTTCCCTTCTTTTCGAGATCGGAACGGATCGAGCCGTAGTGAAAAGCGGCCTTGTCATCGTAGTGAATGACGTCAAGCCGGGAGATGAAGTCCTCCACCGCTCGAGTATTTTTCTCAACAAACTGGCTCTTTTCGGCACCGTGCATCAATTCTGCGAGGGTGATCGAAGAGATCACCATACGCCCTACATTCGCATTGAATTTTTCCAGTATTTCCATAGGCCGACGCTTGATGATGTAGATCACGATGTTCGTATCAAGCATGTACTTAATCATCAAAGGACTCTCGCTCTTGCTGGGTTTGGTCGGCGCGCTCCTCCATAAAGTCATCAGATACCGATTCGCTTGCAAGGAAAAAGCTGTCCCAAGTGTTTTCAACCGGCGAAATAATCAGTTCGCGCCCCACGGCACGCACCTCTACGGTTTTCACCCCAGCGGGAAAACGCATGTCAGCAGGGATGCGGATATTTTGTGTACGGTTATTGGTGAAGATCGTTCCAGTAGACATAAGGAACACCTCTCAAGGCAGGGGAAGACAGGTAGGAATGATAGTTTGCAGGTGCTCTATTGCATAGCTCTATAGCAGCTACCCGACGAGCGTAGCCGAACAGGTAGCTGTTGGTGGCGGCGCAGGATGCGCATTTTCGGCATTTTCATTCGAAGAAGAAGTTGGGCAAGTTGCAGCGGTGATGCGGGTGGGTGGTGTCTGCAGGTAGACCGAGGTGATCCCATCGCAGCCTCGCTGGGGCTCGACAGCTCCCACAGGTGATCTTTGTACATCCTTAGGGTTGGTGGGAGTTCGTTAGATTGGCGCTTTGAGATCCACGCCCAGTGCGGTCGCGAAGGCTTTTACCAGCGGGCTGCGCGGGGTGTTGTGCTTGAGGATGACGTTGAACGGCGTGCTCAGGTGGATCTGCTCCGGGCATAACACGCGCAGGCGCCCTTCCCTCATCAGCGGCGTGGCGTAGTGGTCGGGGAGGAAGCCCAGGAAGCGGCCGGTGAGGATGAGGATGGCCACGGCTTCAACTTGTGAGGCCGAGGCGGACTGGCTGTCGTAGCTGACGAAGTTGGCTTTGTCGCTGTGGATCGCGTACCGATGGTTGACCACTTCATGCTGGCGCAACACATCTGCATTGATGTCACTCGCTTCAAACAGCGGATGCCCGACGGCGCAGTACGCGTGGGACTTTTCTTCGTACAGCGGGAAATAATCGAATTCTTCCCGTCGCTGGTACACCGGCACGATGCCGACAATCAGCCGCCCTTCCACCACGCCCCGTTCAACTTCGTCCAGTAGGGAGGCATGTAGACGCAATCTTATCTTTGGCGATTCTGTATGTAATTTTCCCAGTGCTTTAATCAGCGGCGAATTAACGTCCGATACGGTGTTATCAATAACGCCCACACTAAGGTCGCCGATCAGTTCATTCTGCGCCGAACTAAGCTTGTCTCTGAAACTGTCTACCGAGGCAAATAACTCAATGGACGCCTGATAGACCAACTTGCCTTCTTCGGTCAGGCCAAACCCTTCCCGCCCGCGCGTGCACAGGCGCATGCCGATGCGAATTTCCAGGTCGGAAATCTGTTTGCTGATCGCCGCCAGGCCCACATTCAGCTCGTTCTGCGCCGCGCTGAAGCCGCCCGCTTCGACCACAGCCTTGAACACTCGCAGCAATTTGAAGTCCAGGCCGCTGAGTTGCAGGGGCGGTCTTGTGCCGGGTTTTGGCGGTATGTTTCCAGAATTGGAAAGTGGGGTTTCCATAATACGTGTTGACCTCAAGTGCCATATTCAACAGGCTTTGACCTACTCCATGAACATCGCCGGGCGGCAATAATGAACATACTTAACCGCCCTTGGCAACCTTGAATATAGCGGGTTGAACAGCTTTTACCGGCTGATTTAACGCCCTGAGAACCTGACACTTCGATCAAGACTTTTTGTTTTGTTACTGCCCTCCGAATCCATAAGGCCAAGCCACGTCCATCGGGCTTGTCACTTCTAAAAACAAGCGTGAGGAACACCATGTCTCAGCCCACCGATCGCCTCTGGGGTGCTCGTTTCAAGTCCGGCCCGTCTGCTGCTTTGGCGGCGCTGTCCCGTTGCCCCGAGCGCTATTTTCGCCTGACGCCCTACGACCTGGCCGGCTCTCGAGCCCATGCTCGTGAGTTGCAGCGTGCCGGGTTGCTGGATGAGTCGGAAACCTTGCGCACACTGGAAGCGCTGGACCGGATCGGTGAGGACTTTGCCGCTGGCCGCCTGCACCCGACGCTGGATGACGAGGACGTGCACACCTTCATCGAACGGGTGTTGACCGAGCGCTTGGGCGCCCTGGGCGGCAAGTTGCGCGCCGGGCGTTCGCGTAACGACCAGACCGCCAACGATTTGCGACTCTTCCTACGGGACCACGCGCGCACCATCACCACCGAGGTGCTGGGTTTGCAGCAGGCGCTGGTGGACCAGGCCGAGCAGCATATCGAGAGCATTTGCCCGGGCTTCACCCACTTGCAGCAAGCGCAACCGATTGTGTTCGCCCATCACTTGCTGGCCCATGCGCAATCGATGCTGCGGGATGTGCAGCGCCTGGTGGATTGGGATGCGCGCACGGCGTTGTCGCCGTTGGGTGCAGCAGCAATGGCAGGTTCGGCGATTGCGCGCCAGCCAGAGCATTCGGCCAAGGAGATGGGTTACACCGGGCCGTGCGAAAACTCTATCGACGCTGTAGCCAGTCGTGACCATGTGGCGGAGTTTCTGTTTGTGGCGGGCATGCTCGGGGTGAATATTTCGCGGCTGTCGGAGGAGTTTTGCCTGTGGTCGTCGCGGCAGTTTCGCTGGGTGCAGTTGGACGATGCCTACGCCACCGGCAGCTCGATCATGCCGCAGAAGAAGAACCCGGACATTGCCGAACTGGCGCGGGGTAAAGCGGGACGTTTGATTGGCAACCTGACCGCCTTGATGTCGACGCTCAAGTCCTTGCCACTCTCGTACAACCGCGATTTGAGTGAGGACAAGCACAGCGTATTGGACAGCGTGGATACTTTGCTGCTGGTGCTGCCGGCGATGGCCGGGATGGTCGCGACGATGAAGGTGCAAGTGGAAGAACTTCGGCGCCAGGCGCCGATGGGATTCACCCTGGCGACTGAGGTGGCGGATTGGCTGGCTACCCGTGGTGTGCCGTTCAAGGAGGCCCATGAGATTACCGGCGCCTTGGTGCAGGCCTGTGAGAAGCATGAGATTGAATTGTGGGAAGCCTCGCCGGCGCTGTTGGCAGAGGTGGATACCCGCCTGACACCTGAGGTGCGTGAGTGCCTGACCCTGGAAGCGGCGATTGCGGCGCGCAGTGGTTGGGGTGGGACGGCACCGGAGCGGGTGAGGGAGCAGATTGGGCGGTTGAAGGTGGCTCTGGCAGGCCAGCAGCAATGGGCAGAGAGTTACACCGGCTTTCGAATTTAGCGCCCACCTTGTAGGAGCCCGGCTTGCCGGCGATGGCGTTCTTGAGAGCGCAATCGCCGGCAAGCCGGGCTCCTACAAGGATGTTGGTATCCAGTTAGATCGTTATTTTGGAGAGTCACCATGAAACAAACCCCGGCAGAGCGCTTGCAAGCCGAGCGCCAGCAGACCGAGAACCAGTTCGATATCACCCAGTACGAGCACGTGCCACGTCGATATTACGGGCGGATGTTTTTTGCCACGTTGATCGTGATCGCCCTGGCCGCCTTACTGCGTGCGTTCGCCAACGGTCAAATCGAATGGTCCTACATCGGTCAGTTCCTCACGTCCGAGGCGATCATCTGGGGCCTGGTGAACACCATCATCATGTCGATCCTGGCCATGGCGCTGGGCGTGGTGATCGGGGTGATCACCGCGATCATGCGCATGTCGGCCAACCCGATCCTGCGTTACGTGGCCATCACCTACACCTGGCTGTTTCGTGGCACGCCGCTGATTCTGCAACTGCTGTTGTGGTTCAACCTGGCGCTGATTTTCCCGGTGATCGCGATTCCCGGCCTGTTCAGCATCGACACCGTGGACCTGATGACGCCGTTCGTGGCCGCCCTCCTCGGCCTGAGTATCAACCAGGGCGCCTACACCGCCGAAGTGGTGCGCGCCGGCCTGTTGTCGGTGGACACCGGCCAGTACGAAGCCGCCAAGTCCATCGGCATGCCGAGCCTTCAGGCGCTGCGTAGGGTGATTCTGCCCCAGGCGATGCGGGTGATCATTCCGCCTGTAGGCAACGAGTTCATCAGCATGGTGAAAATGACCAGCCTGGCGAGTGTGATCCAGTACTCGGAGCTGCTGCACAACGCGCAAAACATCTACTACGCCAACGCCCGGGTCATGGAGTTGCTGATTGTTGCCGGCATCTGGTACCTGGCGGTGGTGACTGTTCTTTCATTCGGTCAGAGCCGCCTCGAGCGTCGTTTTGCCCGCGGCGCCGGCAAGCGTTCGTAAGCCCTGACTGAGGAGATTTGCCCATGAGAAGCATCGTCAAGGCCGTGAACCTGAACAAGTATTACGACCAGTATCACGCGCTGCAGGACATCAACCTGGAAGTCGAGCAAGGCGAAGTGCTGTGCATTATCGGCCCGTCCGGTTCCGGCAAAAGTACCCTGCTGCGCTGCGTCAATCAGCTGGAAAAAATCGACAAGGGCGGCCTGTGGGTCGACGGCGAACTGGTGGGTTACCGGGTCGTCGGCAACAAGCTGCATGAGTTGAATGAATCGCAGATCGCCCGTCAGCGCTTGGCCACCGGCATGGTGTTTCAGCGCTTCAATTTGTTCCCGCACATGACCGTGTTGCAGAACATCATCGAAGGCCCGTGCCAGGTGCTCAAGCGCTCGCCCAAGGAAGCCACCGAGGACGCACTGGAGTTGCTGGCCCGGGTTGGCCTGGCGGACAAGCGCAATGCCTACCCGGTGGAATTGTCTGGTGGGCAGCAACAGCGTGTGGCGATTGCCCGTGCGTTGGCGATGCGCCCCAAGCTGATGTTGTTTGACGAACCCACGTCAGCTCTCGACCCGGAGCTGGTAGGAGAAGTGCTGTCGGTGATGCGCGATTTGGCCACCACCGGCATGACCATGATTGTGGTCACCCATGAGCTGGGCTTCGCCCGCGAAGTGTCCAACCGCATGGTGTTTATGGATGCCGGCCAGATTGTGGAAGCCGGCAGCCCTGAAGAAATTCTAATAAGCCCACAAAACCCGCGTACCCAAAGCTTTATTTCTGCCGTTCGCACTTAACTAAAAAACTAACGAGAACGCCCCCATGAAAAATCTGTTTCTTCCAAGTTTGCTCGTAGGCCTGATGGCCTCCACTTCGGTTTTGGCGGCATTGCCGGCAGCGATCAAGGACAAGGGTGAGATCAGCGCGGCCATCGTGCCGAACTACCCGCCGATGGATTTCAAGGACACCGCCACCAACAAACTCACCGGCCTGGACTTTGACCTGGGCAACGCCCTGGCCGAGCGCCTGGGTGTGAAGATCAAGTGGCAGGAAACCGGCTTCGAACAAATGCTCAGCGGCCTGACCACCAAGCGCGTGGACATCGTGCTGTCGGGCATGAGCGACACCGCCGAGCGCCAGAAGGCGGTGACCTTTATCGATTATTTCACCAGTGGCCCGCAGTTCTACACCCTGGCCAAGCGTGAAGACCTCAAGGAATTGACTGACCTGTGCGGTAAAAAAGTCGGCACCAGCCGACGGACTACCTGGCCGTCGGAAATTGCCGCGTGGAGTAAGGAAAACTGCGAAAAGGCCGGTAAGCCAGCGATCGTGGTGATTGGCACTGAAGGTTCGGCGGATGCTCGGGCGCAGTTGCAGCAGAACCGTCTGGATGCGGCGATGCAGGGCAGTGAAACCATTCCTTACCTGATGTCGCTGGACAAGGGTAAGTACAAGCCGGTGGGCCTGGCGATTTCCAAGCAGTTCACGGGGCTTGGGATTGAGAAGAGCAATACCGAATTGGTCACGGCCATCAGCGAAGCGCTGCAGGGCATGATTGATGACGGGACCTACGGCAAGATTCTGAAGAAGTGGGATCTGGAGCAAGGTGCGGTTCAGAAGATCAGCATCAACGCCGGCCAGTAACAACACATAACCCTGTGGGAGCCGGGCTTGCCCGCGATTGCGGTGTGTCAGTCACCAGAAATATTGACTGACACACCGCAATCGCGGGCAAGCCCGACTCCCACAGGGAACAACTGTGTATGAAAGATAGTAACCAGCCCCAAGAATAAGGACATCCGCCCCACCGTGGCCACGTACTCCCTGGTAATCCGCCGCCTGATGATCTGCTCGGTGACCATCGTCGTCAGCCGCGCCATGACCAGTCCGCTACTCGCGCTGTTGCTCAGCACCCGCCTGGGCCTCAACCAGCAAGACATCGGCTTGCTGATGGGCATCGCGGTGTTCATCGCCACCCTGCTGGGCCTCTACGGCGGCTACATCATCGACCGCCTGGAAAAGCGCAAGCTGCTGATCCTGGCGATGCTCTCCAGCTCCATCGGTTTTCTGTTACTGACCTTTGCCAGCAACCTGTACCTGACCACCCTGACCCTGGTGATCACCGAAGCCGCGTCGGCGCTGTTCCTGATCGGCTCCAAGGCGATCATCAGCGAGAACCTGCCGGTGGGCCAGCGCGCCAAGGTGTTTTCCCTGCGCTACACCCTGACCAATGTCGGCTACGCCACCGGCCCGATGCTCGGTGTGGTGATTGCCGGCCAGATGCCCCTGGCGCCGTTCCTGATCGCCAGCGCGATTGCCTTTGGCAGCCTGTTCCTGATGATCGGCATCCCGCCGACCCAGCGCGACGACAGCAACAAACCCTTGAGTTTTCTCAGCACCCTGAGGACGCTGCGCAGCGATCGCACCTTGATCCTGTTCACCAGTGGCAGCCTGTTGAGCACCATTGTCCACGGGCGCTACACCCTGTATCTGTCGCAGTTTCTGCTGGTGGCCTACAAGCCGGAGAGCGCGCTGAAAATTCTCTCTGCCGTGCTGGCGTGCAACGCCATTACGGTGATCCTGATGCAGTACCAGATCGGCCGGTTCCTCAAGCGTGAACAGCTGCGCTACTGGATCGTGCTCGGCACCTCACTGTTCATTGCCGGATTGATCGGCTTCAGCATGGCAGACGGCCTGGTGTCGTGGTGTGTCGCGATGTTTGTGTTCACCCTCGGGGAGATGATCATCTACCCGTCAGAATTCCTGTTTATCGACACCATCGCCCCGGATGCCCTGCGCGGCAGTTATTACGGGGCGCAAAACCTGGCGGCATTTGGTGGCGCATTGAGCCCGGTGATCTGCGGCTACCTGCTGATCAATGCATCGCCCGCTTCGATGTTCTATGTACTGAGCGGGCTGACGGCGGTGGGCGGCACCTTGTGCTTCCTGAGTGGCCGACGTGTGGTGGCCCGTGCGTAATTTCTACTGATATTTGCTCGATATCCCGCTATTAATAGCGAAATATCTCACGGACCCGAGCCCCATGAAATTCGACACGGCCTACAGCCTGAGTCTCGACGACAAGCTGTCGATCTATGACGTGCGCGACCTGAATTTCGACGAAACCGCCGCCTTCGACTCCGACAAGGACAGCTTCCTGTGCCCCAACGATGAATGCCGGGCGGCGTTTGCGGCGGGGAATGTGCTGGGCACGTTCAACGCGAAAAACGTCAATTACCTGCGCACACCCCACTTCAAGAATATCCCCAGCACCCGGCATATCGACGGCTGCCGCTACGCCAGCCGCCACGCCGGAAAAGGTGAAGCGGAGGATGGGCCGGAAGAAAACTTCCCGTCGGAATTTGTCCTTACCCGACGCCAGTACGAACGCAAGACACCGGTGATCGGTGCCGAGAGCGGCACCCCACAAGAGCTACCGAAAACGCCGGCTACCCGCAGCGCTCCGTCTCACAGCTCAAGCGACACCACCCCGGACAAGACCAGCGTCTTCGCCCATCCGGTGGAATGCTATGTGTCCAATATCGGCGACAAGGACAAGCTTAAAAGCATGCCCTTGAAAGTCGGCGATCACACCGCGACCTACTGGACGTTTTTCAAGAAGATCGAATACCTGCAAGACAACAAAGGCCTGATCTACTGGGGCAAGATCAAGGAGATCAAGGACTACACCAGCAGCTTTCGCATCGACTTCGAAAAGAAGGCCTGGCTCGACAAGAAGCCCTACTCCATCAACGTTTACCTGAGCAAAAAACTGATCGAGAACTACCGTAAACGCACGGCGTTCCTGGAGCAGATCAAGGCGGCGGTGGACAGTGAGCGGGCGTTGTATTGCTTCTTTTATGGGGTAACGCCGGAGCTCAAGCAGGTGCCGAGCAAGAAGAACCCCGAGCAAACGTTCGGGGTGTTCAGTGCGAATATCGAGAACCTGGACCACCTGATTATTCGCGAGGCGCCGGGGCTGGAAAGCTAGAGCAGCATGCTCACCATCACCGCGCCCAACAACCCGATATACACCCGCGCATGCAGCGCGTCCGGGATGCGGCCGATCCACGGAGTCGCCAGGCGAATGCCCAGCAGCGAGCCCAGGGTGAGGATGGCAAACGCCAGCAAGTCGACGTAGCCGACAAACCACGCGCCCAATTCCACCTTGGCAAATCCCGCCATGACCATGTAGGTAAACGTACCGGCGAGCGCCACCGGTACGCTCAACGGGTTGGCCATGGACGTGGCCTGGGACATGTTCAAGCCGCAACGGCGCAACAGCGGCACGGTCATCACGCTGCCGCCCACCCCGAGGAATGTCGCGATCACGCCAATGGCGATGCCGCCGCCCATCACTTCAGTACCGCCCAGGCGCCGGGGCGGGAGAGTGTTGTCGTGGCTGAGAAAGCCTCGGCGCAACAGGCAATCGGCGATGGTGAGCGCCAGGTAAGCGATAAAGGCGTAGCGGATGAAATTGCCGCTGGCGAACATGGCGGCACCCGCCCCCAACACCGCGCCGATCCCGATAAACCCGCTCAACGGCCACAGATAATGACGAATCAGATTACCTTTGCGCCGATGTTTTCCCGTGGCGATCAGCGCATTGACGATCATCACGCAGGTGGACGTGGCGACCGCGATATGCATCGCCGATTCACTCACGCCCGCGTCGTGGCTGAGCTGGAGCATGCCGTACAGCAACGGCACCACCACGAACCCGCCACCGAATCCGAACAGCACTGCGGTCACGCCAGTCATGCAGCCGAACAGCGCCAGTAACAGATAGAACATCGAGTATCGCCTTCAGCATCGGGGAGAGCTGATGACGATAGAGACTCAAGATTTGGCCCGCTTGCGCAGGTCGGCCAATAATGTGTGAGATATTGCCACTCTCGGAGTCAGCCACATGCGCAACGTTTCCATCGCTCAACTGGACCTGACGCCCCGCACCGTAGTGGCGATCGGCACCGATTATCCCCACGGCTACCTGCTCAAGCGCCACAGCCATCGACGCGGACAGTTGCTGTATGGCGCCACCGGAGTGATGCAAGTCAGCACCCAGGAAGGCAATTGGGTGGTGCCGCCCCAGCGCGCCGTGTGGATTCCCGCCCAGGTGCCCCATGAAGTGCTGATGCTCGGGGTGTCGACGCGCAGCCTGTATATCGAACCGCACGCCGTCACCGACCTGGGGCCCCACTGCCACGTCATCAGCATTTCGCCATTGATGCGCCAGCTATTGATGGAAGCGGTGGAGATGCCCCTTGAGTACGACGAAACCGGGCGCGACGGTGCGCTGGTCAGCCTGCTATTGCATGAACTGGCCCGCGCCACGCACTTGCCGCTGCATATTCCGCTGCCGGAGGAGCCTCGCTTGCTTGCCTTGTGCCTGGCGTTTCTGCAGCGGCCGGACGTGCACCAGTCACCGGTTCAATGGGCCGAACACTCGCACCTTAGCCTGCGCACCTTCAGTCGGCATTTTCGCCAACAAACCGGATTGAGTTTCGTGCAGTGGCGCCAGCGCGCCTGCGTGGTGCAGGCCCTGGCGCGACTGGCCAGCGGCGAGACTGTCACCCGGATCGCCCTGGACCTGGGCTATGAAAACCCGGCGGCATTTTCCAGCATGTTCCGGCGGGTGCTCGGTCATGCACCGAGTAACTATCTGGAAGGAGCCAAATAGAGCGGCGGCAACCCTATCGAAAAAATCCAGTTGATGAGCGGTCAAAACAACTGTACAAAAACACAGTATAGTTTGCCCTCCCCCGTCGAACCTGGAGAAAGCCCATGTCCTCTCTGGCAATGAGCAGCACCGTAGAACAGCAGATCGTCCTTCACCAATTCACCCCACGCCACAGCGTGCAGGCCCGCCTGATGCTGGGCTGGAGCCGGGAAGACCTGGCCCGGGAAGCGGATGTGGACGTGGATGCCCTCCAGCGCTTTGAGAGCCATGGCGATGTGGAGGATGAAGTCCGCCTGAGCGTGGCGTTTCGCCTGGAGGCTGAAGGGTTGGTGTTTTTCCCGGGGTTTGCGCCGGGTTGGGGGATGAGTGTGCGGGGCTCTTTGCCCCTGTCCTCAGAACACTCGGCGTTTGAAACGGCTGAGTAAGATTTTTCTTTGCACTGACGTTTATCCCTATTTAGGTATATCCTCTCATGAGTTCATGGAAGCCACTCCTGTGGGTGGGCGGTAGTAAGAAAGATCTGCAGCAAATGCCCGGGGCTGTTCAGGATGTGTTTGGCTTTGCGCTTCACCTCGCTCAGGGAGGAAGCAAGCATTCACAGGCCAAGGCATTAAAAGGGTTTGGCGGTAACGCAGTGCTTGAGGTCGTCGAGGATTTCGACAGCAACACTTATCGTGGTGTGTATACCGTCCGTTTCGACTCAGCTGTTTATGTCCTTCATTGCTTCCAGAAGAAGTCGACAAAAGGCATCGCTACAGCACAGCACGACATACAACTGATCAAACAGCGACTCAAGGCGGCGCAGGATCATGCACAAGCATCACAACGCGATTGAGATCGAAGAAAGCAGCGGCAATGTCTATGAAGACATCGGGCAACCCGACGCCAGTGAAATGCAGGTCAAGGCTCAACTGGCGGCGAAGATCGGGGAGATTCTCAAGACACGAAACCTCACTCAGGCACAAGCTTCAGTCATCCTTGGGTTATCGCAACCCAAGGTGTCTGAAATGCTGCGTGGCAGGTTTCGGGGTATCAGTGAAGCCAAGATGCTTGAATGTTTGTCCCGTCTGGGGCGCGACGTGCAAATCGTCATCAAGGCTGCGCCCGCATCACGTACTCAAGGGCTTATTGAAGTCTTATTCACCTAAGACAAAGGGTTCTGGCCACCATGCACTCACGCCTGCAACTGCAACGCTCGGCGGATCATTTGTGGCGGCTGGCCAAACGCCCGTAAAAAAGCCCGACGCATGCGCTCCGGGTCACCGAAACCCGTCTCCCGGGCAACGACGTCGATGGAGTGGCTGCCGGATTCAAGCATCAACCGAGCCGCTTCAATACGCAGGTGTTCGACCGCCTTGGCCGGCGATTGGCCAGTTTCGGCGCGAAACAGTCGGCTGAACTGGCGCGGGCTGAGGTGTGCGGCTTCGGCCAGTTGCTCCACCGAGAGGTCCTCCTGCAGGTGCCCTTTGGCCCAGGCCAGGGCGGTTTGCACGCGGTCGGATTTGGGGTCCAGTTCCAGCAGCGCCGAAAACTGCGACTGGCCACCGGCACGGCGATGGTAGACCACCAGTTTCTTCGCCACATCGCGGGCCACTTCCACGCCCAGGTCATGCTCTACCAAGGCCAGGGCCAGGTCGATGCAGGCGGTCATGCCAGCGGATGTCCAGAGCGGGCCGTCGACGGTGAAGATCCGGTCTTCCTCCAGCTTCACGTTGGGGTAGCGCTGGCGAAACGTCATGGCGTGGTACCAGTGGGTGGTTGCCTTGCGCCCTTCCAACAGCCCGGCCGCGGCCAGGTGGAACGAACCGGTACAGGCTGACGTGACCCGCCGCGACGCCGTCAATGACGCCTGCAAATAAGCCACCATGCCCGGCGTGGGCTCCAGTAATTCGTTGTCCCCCAACACCACGATCGTGTCATAGGCCTGCTGCCCGAACGCCAGGCTATCAATGGCAAAGCCCATGGAGCTTTTGATCGGCCCACCGTGCTCAGAGAGTAAGTCCACGCGATAGAACGGTCGACCCACCACGAAGTTGGCAAATTCGAACACGCTGCTGGTGGACAGGCTGAGCACCTGAAAGCCGGGAAACAGCAAGATACCGACGGACACCATGGCAAAACCTCATGTCTCTAAAGGTGGGATATATGACATTGCAGCCACCACATTACACCCATAATCTTGATTCCAACAAGGCCGATCCTCTCCCCGGCCATTTGGAGCAACTGCCATGTCACACCATAAAGGTTATGCCCTGATCACCGGTGCTTCGTCCGGCATAGGCGCGGTGTATGCCGACCGCCTGGCCCACGCGGGCTACGATCTGATTCTGGTGGCCCGCAATCAGCAACGCCTGGAGCAACTGGCGACCCGCCTGAAGGCCAGCACTCAGCGTAACGTCGAGGTGATAGCCGCCGACCTGAATCTGCCAGCCGACCTCGCACGTATCGCCCAGGTCGTACACGAAGACAGCCGTATCAGCCTGCTGGTCAATAACGCCGGCGTGGGCGCCACGGCTTCGCTGCTGGACTCCGACGCCGACAAGATGGACGCGATGATCCTGCTTAACGTGCTGGCGCTGACCCGCCTGGCCAAGGCGGCCGCGACCAACTTTGTCGCCCAGGGTCGCGGCACGATCATCAACATTGGCTCGATTGTCGCCCTCGCCCCCAAGCTATTGAACGGCGTATACGGCGGCACCAAGGCCTTCGTGCAGGCCTTCAGCGAATCGTTGCAGCATGAGCTGGCCGACAAGGGCGTGGTGGTGCAAGTCGTGCTGCCGGGCGCAACCGCCACCGAGTTCTGGGACATTGCCGGCCTGCCGGTGAACAACCTGCCGGAAACCATGGTGATGACCACGGAAAACCTGGTGGACGCTGCCCTCGCCGGCCTGGCCCAAGGTGAAGCCGTAACGATCCCTTCACTCTCGGACAACGCCGATTGGGAGGCTTACGAAAGCGCACGGCTGGCACTGGGCCCGAACCTGTCGCACCGCAAACCCGCCGCACGCTATGGGTTGAACTAGCCCGGCCCGGGAATAAACGCAGGCTCCCTGATTGCCAGGGAGGCCTGCTCATAGCCGTAGGCAACCGAAAGCAATGTGGGTTCGCTCAAGCTCGCGCCGTAGAAGTGAAGCGCCGTCGGCATACCGTCATCGTCCATGCCCGAGGGCACGGATATTCCGGGGTAACCGGCCGCCGCTGCGTAGTAGTAACTGCCCGAAAGGAAGTTCGACACGATTGCATCGAGCTTGTGCTCGGTCAGTGGGGTCTTGAGGGCGCCCTCGAAAATCGGACCGATAGCGGCCCATAACCCTTCCCGCACTTCATCACTGATATCCAGGTCGTTGATCATGGTCAGCAGCCCCTGGTCGGGAACTCCCGGCCCATTGTTGCGCTCGTTGAATTCAATCAGCTCGGACAGGGATTTCACCGGCAAACCTTCGCGCCCGGCCAGGTAAGCCTCAAGTTTTTGCTTAACGTCGGCGTAGAGGGCGAGGCTGTAACTGGCATGGATATCGCCGGATAAGCCTGCGGCCAGCCGCCCCACTGGCACCAATATCGCACCCTTGGCCTGCAGCAATTTGAGAGCGTCGGCAAAATGCTGCCGGTCGGCTTTTATGTCTGGGTCTTCTGCGTCATCTGCCGATAGCTCAGGCAACGGTGTGTAACCAATGCGTTTGCCCTTCAAGGCATCATCACTGAGCCCGGCGGTGTAACGGTCCGTTTCGGTCATGGCATCCAGTGCCTGCGCGGCATCTCGTACATTGCGGGTGAAGGTCCCCACCGTGTCCTGGCGGGAGCTGGTCATTACCCCTTCAGTACTCACCAGCCCCACAGTGGGTTTGAAACCAATCACACCGTTATAGGCCGCCGGCGCGATGATCGAACCATTGGTCTCGACGCCCAGTGCCAAAGGCACCATCCCCTGGGCCACCGCCACGGCCGAGCCCGTGCTTGACCCCGCCGGCTGGCCATTCAATCGATGAGGATTGAGCGTTTGGCCGCCCCTGGAACTCCAGCCACTGGTCGATATGTCAGAGCGAAAATTGGACAACTCGCTCATGTTGGTTTTGCCAATAATCACCACACCGGCCTTCAGCAGGTTGTCCACCACCCTGGCATGTTTTGAAGCGGGCTTGCCCACCAGCGCCATTGAGCCACCACTGGTCTGCATCTTGTCGCCTGTTTCGAAAACATCCTTGAGCGCTATCGGCACGCCATGCAATGGCCCGCGTACCTTGCCAACTGCACGCTCCTGATCAAGTGCACGGGCGTTCTCAAGGGCATCCGGATTGATTTCAATAAACGCGTTGCCGCCCTGCAAGCCCTTGTCCACGTTGGCGATTAACTTCAGCGAATCCCTCACCAGCGAAGCCGAACCGGGCCCGTCGGGCCTGGCCATGTCCGCCGCCAGTTCGTCGGCACTGCGATAGGCCTGCGGTGGGTTAACCACCGCCTCGAAAAGACCTGCTCCCCATACCGCGCCCAAACCTGGTCCGATCATAAACAGCTCCCCTGCCTGTCTGAATGTTGGGGATACCTGTAGATATCCCGGCCTCAGTCTAAGAGGCGAATCATTCAATGACTCGGGGGTAACTCTTACCGCCGCGTACGATCACTCGCGATACGGAGTAGGCATTTCAAGGTGCTCCAAAACCTGTCGGCAACCTCGTACCAACGCGGCCAGGCGATCACCCGCCCAGTGCGCGCCATAAAACCAGACAACCCTCGCAACCCCTTCGGCGTCCATCCCGGCGGGCACGCAAAAGCTTGGGTTGCCCGCGGCGGATGCTTGCTCAAAAGTGGCACTGTGCGCATCCGCCACCACCCCATCCAGACGATTTTCCGTGACCCGATCATTAATTTCGTTGCCCGGGTCCAGGGTGAAATGGCGCGTGTCGTCCGCCACCCGTGCAGTCACGGCCACCAACTGCGCACCGGCGGCGCGCAGTGCGTTCAGTACCAGGACAAAGTGCGCGCTGTGCCTGATCGTTTCCCGAACACCACCCGCAACATACTCGCTGGCAAAGCCAATACGGCTGCCTGCCAACGACGGTGTATGTCTCAGATGACCGGCGTCGGCGACCGGCGGGATCTCCACCATCACTGGCCCCTGGGGATCGACGCCGCTGAGGGCGATCAGTGATAACGAGGCATCGCGCACGGTGTGCATCATGGGACCGGGGATGTCGAACCTTGGGCCGTATCCACTGGAGATGCCAAACTCCAGGCCGCCCTGGGGAGGGGACGAGTCGGTGATCGCACCCGCCGCCTTACCGCCAAACACAACGCCCTTGCCAGCGGTTGGTGCGCAGGACGGGGGACCAGGACTCTCCCCCGAGACGGGCTGCTTGAACAGGCACGGCGCGCCCGATGCCGTGACCTTCCTACTCTTGTCGTCCATACACTCCCACGCCTCGAATTGGGTTTTCGAGGCGTGATTGCATCCCTTTAACGGGGTGGGTGTCTGTCGGAAATGGCTGGCACTGGCTCGTTTTAAAACCCTGGCATCAGGATCAAACGGCCATTACCCGCTGACGCGCTCTTCGCTGCCTTGATGCTCGACTTCCAACCACCACGCCTGCCCGCGTTCCGGTTGATTGAGCATGAACGCCTGGCCCATCGGCGGCGTGGTGATCGACACGTTACGCTCCCAGGCCAGTGCCATGATGCGGTCGAAGGGTTCATGCCATGCGTGAAACGCCAGGTCGAACGTGCCGTTGTGGATCGGCAGCAGCCAGCGGCCTTTCAAGTCGATGTGCGCCTGCAGGGTTTCTTCCGGCTGCATGTGAACGTGGGGCCAGTCGACGTTGTAGGCACCGGTTTCCATCAGCGTCAGATCGAACGGACCGTACTGCTCGCCAATGCGCTTGAAGCCGTCGAAATAACCGGTATCACCGCTGAAGAAAATCCGCCGCGGACCATCGATCATCACCCACGAACACCACAACGTCTGGTTGCCATCGAACAGGCCGCGCCCGGAGAAGTGCTGGGCCGGTGTTGCGACAAAACGAATCCCGTCGACTTCGGTGCCCTGCCACCAGTCCAGTTGCCGCACCTTGCTGGCGTCCACACCCCACTTGACCAGCGTATCGCCCACACCCAGCGGCGCGAGGAAGTAGCGGGTCTTGTCCGCCAGTTGCACCACCGCCTTGTGGTCCAGGTGGTCGTAGTGATTGTGGGAAAGGATCACCGCCTCGATCGGCGGCAGCTCCTCCAGGCTGATCGGTGGCTGATGGAAACGCTTGGGGCCGGCCCAACTGAACGGCGATGCGCGCTCGGCGAACACCGGGTCGGTCAGCCAGAACTTGCCGCGCATTTTCAGCAGCACAGTGGAGTGCCCGAGGCGGAAAACGCTGTGGTCGGGGGCGGCAAACAGTTGCTCGCGGGTCAGCGGCTGCACCGGGATCTCACCCACCGGCCGCGTGCTGCGAGGCTTCTGGAAGAGCATCTTCCACATGATGCCCAGGGTCTTGCCCAAGCCGCCATGCTGGATGGGCTTCTGGTTGGTGAAGTGACCTTGATGCTGTTCGGAAGACTTGGGCGCTGTAGAAGAACTGTCGAGACGGGTTGAGATCGTGGCCATTACCGAGGAACTCCTGCAGACTGCTCTAAAAATTACACTGCACAGTGTAGTTTCTAGATTGCAACAAAACCGGGAGCAAGTAAACTACCGAGTGTAAGTTTCCCTTCAGAGCCGAATCCTCCCATGACTGTACCCCTGCGCCTCACCGACCGTAAACGCGAAGCCATCGTGGCAGCCGCCATCGCCGAGTTTCGCGACAACGGTTTCGAGGTCACCAGCATGGACAAGATCGCTGCCACCGCCGGGGTTTCCAAGCGCACGGTGTACAACCACTTCCCGAGCAAGGAAGAGCTGTTCGCCGAGATCCTGCATCAACTGTGGGCCAGCAGCGTTGCGCAACTGGACGTCAGCTACGCCAGTGACCGCCCGCTGCGTGAGCAACTGCGCGGGCTGCTGCAAGCCAAGATGACCATGATGTCGGACGCCAACTTCCTCGACCTGGCCCGGGTGGCGATTGCCGCCACCATCCACTCGCCGGAACGCGCCCAGGACATGGTCAACCGCCTGAGCATGCGTGAAGAAGGCTTCACCCAGTGGGTACGCGCCGCCCAGGAAGACGGCCGGCTGAGCTGCACCGACCCGTGCTTCGCCGCCCATCAGGTGCAAAGCCTGCTCAAGGCCTTCGCCTTCTGGCCACAGATAACCCTGGGCCAGCCCACCCTGGATGCCGATGCCCAGGCGAACGTTATTGAGTCGGCCATCGACCTGTTCCTGGCGGGCTATGAGGTCGCGCCGCAGCACTGACCTGTTGCAGGAACGACATCCCAGGTCATTTTTTGACGGATTTGCCGTGTGTCCTTTGCAAATGGCCTCGAAGGACACTGATTATTCCTACGCGAATAACTGACAATATTCACACGTATTATCCGACCAGTGGTTTTCCCGATCACGTGTGCTGCCGTACCTGCAAAAGAAAAATCGACCCAGGAATTTATGGAAAACCAACCAGGCAAAGGGCTGTCATTTGCCAGACGTATCTACAGGCCAAGGATCATCGGCCTGGGCATCGGCTGCATCAGTGTCATCGCTGCGCTTTACCCACTGCACATGCCAGGCTGGGTGTGGGCGTTGCTGCTGTTCAATGGTTTTGGCTGGGCGCACCTGGCGTATCAACTCTCCTCTCGCTCCGACTTCCCCTACAAGGCAGAACGAAGAAACCTGCTGTACGACTCGCTGCTCGGCGGGTTCTGGGCGGCCACCACCCAGTTCACGCCCCTGACGGCCGTGACCATCCTGTCGATGATGACCATGAACAACGTCGCCGCCGGCGGCAAACGCCTGTTCCTCCATGGCGTCGTGGCGCAAGGGGTGGGCGTCGGCGTGTCCTGGCTGTTGTTCGGGATCACCTTCAACCCCGACGTCAGCCTGGTCCAGGTCTACGCCTGCCTGCCGATGCTGACTCTGTATCCCATGGCCCTGGGCATGGTCTGCTACCGCCTGGCGATCAAACTGTCGGAACACAAACGCGCCCTGAGTGCCCTGAGCCGCACCGACAGCCTCACCGGCCTGCTCAACCACGGTTCGTGGAAAGACCTGCTGCACCTGAAGTTTCACAAGTGCCAGCAACAGCAGGTCCACGCCACCATCGCGCTGATCGACATCGACCACTTCAAGCAGATCAATGACAGCTACGGGCACATCATCGGTGACCAGGTATTGCGCCAACTGAGCCTGGAGCTGCGACGCAACCTGCGGGAAAACGACCTGGCGGGGCGTTATGGCGGCGATGAGTTCTGTGTAATTCTTCCGGACATGCCCCTGGAACAGGCTGCGCAGGTCATGGAGCGCATGCGCGAAGTGTTCAGCAACTACCGTAATCCGGAAATCCCCGAGCTGCGGGTCAGCCTGAGCATTGGCCTGGCTTCGTTCCAGCCCGCCTTCAGCGACGCGGCCATGTGGCTCAACGCAGCGGATCGGGCCCTGTATGCCGCCAAAGACACCGGTCGTAACCGGGTCAATATCAGCGACTACATGGTCGCCCACACCGCCTGAATCCCGCCCGCGACTACTCGTCTGAATTAAACGCAGGCGGCACCGACCGATAGCATAATGCCGCCATTGGTCGGCCGTCGTAGAACTTCTTGCCGGCCATACGACTCTGAATCCGCTGTTCCACCCTTCTGCCCGCACAAGGAAGCTGGCAATGAGCACGTTTGCCGTAGGCTTGAGCCCTACGGTGGCAGGCGCCCCCATGGATATCCCTGACGCTTGCTTCCCCCGAGCACACGACCATGCTATTCAACGCCCATAAAAAAACCATCAGTACCTTGCAAGCCACAATCACCCAGCAAGCCGGCCTTCTCGACGCCATCGACCGCTCCATGGCCGTGATCGAATTCGACCTGCAAGGCACTGTCCTTCGGGCCAACGAAAATTTCCTCAAGGCCATGGGCTACACCGCCGACCAGGTCGTGGGCCAGTCCCATCGCCTGTTCTGCACCCCGGCCTTTGCCCGCAGCGCCGAGTACGGCCAGCTGTGGACGCACCTGCGCAATGGCCAGTTCCAGTCGGGCACCTTCGAACGAGTGACCGGCGCCGGCCAGCCGATCTGGCTGGAGGCCAGCTACAACCCGGTGCGCGACGCATCCGGCAACGTGGTGAAAGTGGTGAAGTACGCCATGGACGTCACCCCGAAAATGCAGGCCGAGAGCGAAGCCAACGCCAAGTTGCAGGCCATCGACCGCGCCATGGCGGTGATCGAGTTCAACCTCGACGGCACCATCATCAGCGCCAACCAGAACTTCCTGCATCGCATGGGCTACACCCTGGCGCAGGTCCAGGGCAAACATCACCGCATGTTCTGCAAACCCGAACTGGCCAACAGCAGCGCCTACAGCGATTTCTGGCAGCGGCTGAACCAGGGTGAGCTGTTCAACGGCCAGTTCGAACGTATCGACAAAAACGGCCAGGTCCTGTGGCTGGAAGCCAACTACAACCCGGTGTACGACGCCAGCGGGCGCCTGTGCAAGGTGGTGAAATACGCCTCCGACGTCACGGCCATGGTGGAGAAACACGCCGCTGATGCACACAGCGCGACCCAGGCCTATCACATCTCGCTGCAAACCCGGGACATCGCCGAAAAAGGCGCCGAAGTGATCCAGCAGACCGCCACGGGCATGCGCGAGATTGCCGCCAATATCGACGGTTCTTCCGCGCTGATCGCCAAGCTGGGCGAGCGTTCGCAACAGATCACCGCCATCGTCAACACCATTCGCGGGATTGCCGACCAGACCAACCTGCTGGCGTTGAACGCGGCCATCGAAGCCGCGCGGGCCGGTGAGCAAGGCCGCGGGTTTGCGGTGGTGGCCGACGAAGTGCGGCAACTGGCGGCGCGCACCAGCGGTTCAACGGCGGAGATTTCCTCGATGATCGAGATGATCCAGAGCGAAACCCGCCAGGCCATCGACAGCATGGACGGCACCCGGGACCGCGCCGCACAGGGCGTAGAGCTGGCCAACCAGGCCGGCACGGTGATCCTGCAGATTCGCGAAGGCACCAGCGAGGCGGTGCAGGCCGTCAGTGCGTTTGCCAATGAACGGGGCAACAGGTAAGCGACAGGCTTCTTCATGTGCCGGGTGGAGGGCTCGGTCTATAGTGGTGGCTTGTCTTACGCCACAGATTCGAGCCCGCCATGACCCAAGAGAAAACAGAAGCCAAGGTTGATCACCTGCGCTTTCACCGCAAACACGCCCACCTCGCGCCGACCTTTGGCAACGATACGTTTGCGCTGAAAGCCGAAGCCTTTGCGCGCTTCTTTGGCACCCCGACCTTCCTCGGGGCGCAAACGGCGATTGTGGTTCTGTGGGTGGTACTCAACATAACCGGCGTCACGCATTTTGACGTGTACCCATTCATCCTCTTGAACCTGGCGTTCAGCCTGCAATCGGCCTACGCCGCGCCGTTGATCCTGCTGGCCCAGACCCGCCAGGCCGCAAGGGACAAGGCCCAGTCCGACGCCGACGCCCAGCACCGTGAAGCCCTGGCTGTGGCTAACACCGAACGCCAGGCCCAGGCGGCGCAGACCACCAAGCAACTGCTGGAACTGCTGGAGCAGAACACCAAGCTCACCGAGATGACCAAGCAACTGACCGAACGCATCGAAGGGCTGACCAGCGAAATGCATGACCACTTCGTCCGCAAGACCTGACCCTGCCACCTATCCACTGTAGGAGCTGGCTTGCCTGCGATAGCGGTGGGTCAGCCAGTACATGGGTGGCTGATACACCGCTATCGCAGGCAAGCCAGCTCCTACAGTGGGTGCGCCGGCAAGCGCACATGCTGGCCCAACTGATCAAACAACGTCACCACCGAGCGCAACGCCCGGCAGTCGGGGCGCGTCAGCAGCCACAGGGCCGTGTCGTGCCCCACCAACGGCGGGCTCAGCGGGTGCAGGCCCGCGCCCAGCAGGTAATCCGGCAACGCCGCTACGCCGAGCCCCGCGCGCACCAGTTCGGTCACCGACACCATGCTGTTGCAGCGATAGGCAGGCATCACCCCCGGCAAGTGCTGGCGCCGCCAGGTGACGGTGGGGTGATCCGGCAGGAAGTCATCCGGCGCAATCCAGCTCAAGGCATCCAGCTCCGCGCCCGCATGCTGGCGGGCATAATCGGCACTGGCACACACCCGATACGACACCGTGCCCAGGCAACGTCCTACCAGATGTTCGGGCGGTGCCTTGGTCAGGCGCAAGGCGATATCCGCATCGCGGCGGCTGAGGTTGGCAAAGTCATTGGAGGTGCTCAGCTCCAGAGTCAGCGCCGGGTAACCGGGCATGAACTGCGCCAGGGCCGGCAATAACAGTGACTGCAACACCGAATCCGTACACGTCAGGCGCACCGTGCCGCTGATCACTTCACCGCCCTGCTCCACGCCCACGCGCGCGGCCTCCAGCGCCTGTTCGGCACGTTCGGCCTGCCCGGCGAGGGTGGTGGCCAAGGTGGTGGGCAGGTAGCCAGCGCGGCTTTTTTCAAACAGTGTCTGGCCCAGCGCCTTCTCCAGCCGTCGCACCGCGCGAAACACCGTAGACACATCCACCCGCAACAACGCCGCCGCCCGGGCGAGCGTGCCGCCACGCACCAGCGCGAGGATCAGCGAAAGGTCGGGGTAATCAATTTGATAGTGCGTTGCTGCATTGAGCATGTGTATTAACGCCAATATTGATTGCGTGAGCGCCAATCTATAGTGCGCGCCAGGACTCAACAAGCCACGGATACCCGCAATGAATAAAACCACCCTGCACCTGGCCTTGATCGGCGACTACGATGCCCAAGTCACGGCCCATCAGGCCATTCCCCTGGCGTTGCAACAGGCCGGCGAGGCGCTGGGCCTGACGGTGCGGTTCGACTGGCTGGCCACCGACACGATCAAATCCACCGAACAATTGCAGCATTACGACGGCTTCTGGTGTGTCCCCGCCAGCCCCTACCGCGACCTCGACGGCGCCCTGCTGGCCATCCGTTATGCCCGCGAACAACGTCGTCCTTTCCTCGGCACCTGCGGCGGATTTCAACACGCGGTGCTGGAATATGCCCGCAACGTGCTGGGCTGGGCCGACGCCGAACATGGCGAACTGGCCCCCGACTCGCCACGCGCGGTGCTCACGCCCCTGACCTGTGCCCTGGTGGAAGCGACAGACACCATCCGCTTGATGGCCTTTACCCGCATCGCCGAGGCCTACGGCACACTCGATGTCCATGAAGGCTACCGTTGCCGTTATGGCATCAACCCTGACTTCGAAAGCGCGTTGCTGGAGGCCGGCCTGATCGCCAGCGGCCATGACTCGGCGGGCGACCTGCGGGCAGTGGAATTGCTGGACCATCCGTTTTTTGTCGCCACCCTGTTCCAGCCGGAACGTGCGGCACTCAAGGGCGTTATTCCGCCACTGGCCATTGCGTTGCTGAGGGCGTGCGCATGATCGCCAAGACGCCTGCGCCACCGTATTACGCCGTGGTATTCAGTTCGTTGCGCACTGAAGGCGACAACGGTTACGGGCAAGCGGCCGACCGCATGTTGGAGCTGGCCCGGCAACAGCCGGGATTTCTCGGCGTGGAATCGGCGCGTGGGGACGATGGGCTGGGCATCACCGTGTCCTACTGGAGCAACGAAGCCGCGATCCTGGCCTGGAAGCAACACGCCGAACACACCCAGGTGCGCGAACAGGGGCGCTCCACCTGGTACTCGGCGTGCCATACACGGGTGTGCAAGGTGGAGCGGTCTTACGCGTTCGAGCGCTGAAACATCAACCTGTGTAAAACACCCAATTTGGACAAGGGAGCTTCTGTGGGGAGAGAGCTTGCTGTAGTGAGGGTGCTTGCTGTAGTGAGGGAGCTTGCTGTAGTGAGGGAGCTTCTGTGGCGAGGGAGCTTGCTCCCGCTGGGCTGCGAAGCGGCCCCAAAATCTTGGGAGCGCTGCGCACTCCAGCGGGAGCAAGCTCCCTCGCCACAGAAGCTCTCTCGCCACACTGCCACAGCAAGCTCCCTAGCCACAAAAAGCGCTCCAGCCGCAGGGCTATGCGCCACTCAACTGACCAGACTGCGCACCGCACTGATCTGTGGAATTTCCACCCGGCGCATGTACACCCGCAGCGGCTCCGTGATGTTGATGCGGTCGTCGATATTCTGGTCCAGCAACAATTGGACCCGCTCGCGGGACAAGGTCATGGCCTGCGCGTCAACCGGCTGCCAGACAAATTCGGCGGTGGGGATGATGCCGTCATCAGCCACGTCCATGCCGAAGGAATCTTCGCTGAAACGTACGATGTACTGGCCGGTCTTGCGGTTCAGGCCGACAAAACCGTGGAGTTGGTCGGCGGCCTGGCAGATAAGCTCGGAGGTGATGCGCATGGTAAACCTCACTGAAAAGTCCTACTTGGACTGGAAAGATGGTTTACACGCGTGGCAGAAAAATCTGCCCTCTGATGGGGCAGCTGAGGGCAAGAGTACTGCATAGCACAGCACAAAAGCGCAGAAAAATGGCCCGTGAACACGTTAATGTCGGTTTGGTGATAGCGCCATTCGCATGCAATTGTTAAAAAGGAGCCCTTCTCAAAGTTACCTCCACGAAAGGACTTCGCATATGCCTGTCACGTTTACCAAGAGTGCCCTGCTGCTGGCCCTGATGCTGGGCCTTGGCCAGGCGCAGGCGGCAAGCCCGATCAGCCCTACCGAACTCGCGACCAACGAAGGCATCCCGCACCCTGCCGTGATTGCCCACCGTGGCGCGTCCTACGACGCTCCGGAATCCACCGCAGCCGCCTACAAAGTCGCGCGCGACCTGGGTGCCGACTACCTGGAAATGGACCTGCAACGCAGCAAGGACGGCGTACTCTTCGCCCTGCATGACAACAACCTGCAGCGCACCACCGACGTCGCCACCAAGTTCCCCGAGCGCAAAGACAGCCCGGCCAACGAATTCACCTGGGCCGAGCTTAAAACCCTGGACGCCGGCAGCTGGTTCAACGCCGCCTACCCGGACCGCGCCCGCCCTGGCTTCGTCGGCTTGAAAATCCTGAGCCTGGACGAAATCATCAAGATCGCCGAAGGCAACCCGCAGCACAAACCCGGCCTGTACATCGAAACCAAAGAGCCGAAGCAATTCCCGGGTATCGAAGCCGACCTCAAGAACAAGCTGCTGGATAAAGGCTGGCTGAGCTCCACCGGTTCCAACCAGGCCCAGAAAAACATCGGCGTCGGCCAGGGCAAGGGCCGCGTGGTGCTGCAAACCTTTGAGAAGGACAGCCTGAAAGAACTGCAAAAAGAGATGCCCAACACCCCGAAAATCCTGCTGTTGTGGGTGGGTGAAGGCAGTATCGAGCCGAAATCCAAGGTGACCTTCGCCGAATCCGGCGAGCCGAGCAAAGCCGCCTACTACGCCAAGCAAGAACCGAAAGACGCCGCCGAGTTCGAAAAATGGATCGACGAGGCCAAGAGCCTGGGCGCCATCGGTACCGGCCCATCGGCACAGTTGACCAACCTGGGCGACCAGAGCTATTCCGACCTGGTCAAACCCGAGATGAACCAGTTGACCCACGACAAGGGCCTGCTGGTGCACGTGTACACCGTGGATGAGCCGGTGGACTTCGACAAGGTGATGAAGGCCGGCGTCGATGGCATCTTCACCAACCGCGCCGCCGAACTGCTGAAGTACTACAAGCGCTGGCCGTCCTCGAGTGTGGCCGACCTGCTGCAGGACAACGGTTACTGAGTGCCGCCCGAATGGTCAGGTCGCCTGTGGCTGGGGCCTGACTACGGGCTGATCCAGGGCATGGCGGGGCATACCGCGCCCCATGCACACTATGCCCATCAGTTGATGTTCTCCCCGGGCGGGCCGATCACGGCCAGCCTCGATGGCCGTGTAACCACGGCCCATCGCCTGTTTATCCCCTCAAGAATGCCCCACGCCATCCTCCACACCGACGGTGAGGTGTTGATGCTGTATGCCGAGCCCGGCGCGTTTGATTTTGCCTCTTTGCAAACCGCCCTGGCCGACAGCGAACTGTCCCTTGAAGCACTCGACCGCACATTGCGGCAGTTGCCCAGACGCGCCCAGGAAGATGCCCGCGTGGAACGCGCATTGCTGGCGCTGGACCAGCAACTGAGCGGCAAGGTCTCGGCCCACGCCCTGGCCCAGGCCGCACACGTTTCGTTGAGCCAGCTGGAGCGTTTGTTCGCCAACCAGTTGGGCCTGCCGGTACGTCGCCTGGTGCTGTGGCGACGTTTGCGTGTGGCATTGGGGCTGGCACTCGGCGGCGGCACCTTGACCGAGGCCGCCCATGGCGCCGGGTTTGCCGATTCGGCGCATTTTTCCCGGACCATGAAGCAACTATTCGGCGTCACCGCCGGGGCATCGTTGCGCAACCTGCATGTGCGCATCCTGGACTAGCTCGACGGGAACCGGCGGCTCCTTGCTCAACCGCACCGTTTTGAATGGATCACACAACTGCGCCACATAATCCCGCGGAAAGTCCGGCCGGCTGCCAATCCCCAGGTCGCCCTGGCCCATTCGATAGTCCTGGCGGTAAAACGCGGTGCCCAACAGCCAATCCCACAGGTTGAAAAACAAGCCGAAATTCACATCCCCTGCCCGGCCATACTTCATGTGATGAAAACGGTGCACCGGCGCCCAGGCAAACACCCAGCGCAGCGGCCCAAGGCGCATGTCCACATTGGAGTGCTGCAACAGCAGTTGAATGGCAATCGCCAGGGCCAACAGCAGCGCCACATCCGTGGGAATGCCCAGCAGGATCAACGGCGCCAACCCGGCCGTGGCTTCCAGCATCTGGTGCAACGGGTGCTTCATCAAACCATTAAAGCCGTACAGCCGTTGCACGCTGTGATGCACCGCATGCAGGCGCCACAAGGCGGCGACCCGGTGACTGGCGTAATGCATCAGGGTGATGCCCGCATCGGCAATGAAGATCGCCAGCAGCAACTGCTCCCAAAGTGGCCAGGCGCGCGGCCATACACCGTCGAAAGCCAGTAGCGCGGTCAACACGGGCAAGCTCAACAGGCCCACCGCATTGAGGCTTTCATTGACCAGTGCATGAATCGTGTCCCGCCGACGATCCCCCTGGTTACGATTCCATTGAGGCTCATAAGGCATCCACCCTTCGGCGATAAACGACACCACCACCGCCGTGACGAACACCAGACCCAGCCATTGCGGCGCGTCCACCTGCACCAGCCAAAGCGCCCAACCGATAAACCCCACCCAGAACACGGGCCCATAGACCCAGGTCATTAACCGTTTCATCTGTGTCTCCCATAATTGAGACGCCAGCATGAAACCCCGCCTTCGCGGCCGATTGAACAAACGGCGCAATTTAAGGGTGAATTAAGTTGCGCTGGTTAACCTGATCCCACTTAAACAGCTCACCCCAAAGGATCACACCATGAAAACCATCACTGCCCTGTTCGCCGCTGCCGCCCTGACCCTCACCGCTGGTTTGGCCCAGGCAGACGTTCGCCCGGACCAGATTCCAAGCCTGCTCAAATCCGGCGCCATCATGGATTTCGAAAAACTCAACGCCAAGGCCGTGGCCCAGCACCCGGGCGCCACCATTGTCGATACCGAACTGGAAGACAAAGCCGGCCGCCTGGTCTACGAGACCGAACTGCGTGACACCAGCAACGTGAAGTGGGACGTGAAGCTGGATGCCAAGACCGGCGAAGTGCTGGAAAACAAGCAAGACAAATAAGTTGAATCACCCAAAAGCCGCGCCGCCCCAAGGGCCGCGCGGCTTTTTCATGCGCGCTCGTCGCCCGGAAGAGCAAATAGTCTAATTACCGTGAACGAATTTGTACCTTGTGCCGCCAAGCTCGCTAGAATCCCAACCATCAGCCAAGGCACAACGCCAGCAGCATCAGGATCGAGACCGTTCGCCATGGGGCAAAAAGCCGCCGACATTGCCACCATTGGCCGAATCAGTGCTGTACCCGCCATCCTCCAGGTGATCAGCGAAATGACCGGCCTGCGGTTTGCCGCCGTGGCCCGGGTCACCGATGACTCCTGGACCGCCTGCGCCGTGCGCGACCGCCTGGACTTCGGCCTGCCGGTCGGCGGCGAGCTGGACCTGACCACCACCCTGTGCCACGAAATTCGCGGCTCCCACGTCTCGATCGTGATCGACAAGGCCAGCGAAGACCCGCTGTACCGCGACCACCACACCCCGCGCATCTACCACTTTGAAAGCTACATCTCGGTGCCGGTGTTCCGCACCGACGGGCGTTTCTTCGGCACCATCTGCGCCCTGGACCCGAACCCGGCGCAACTGCGCAGCAGCACCATCCAGTCCACCATGGAGTCGTTCGCCCGGGTGCTGTCGCTGCAAATCGAAGCCGAGGAAAGCCTGCAACAAACCGAGGCCGACTTGCAGCAGGAGCGCGAAACCGCCGAGCTGCGTGAACAGTTCATCGCCGTGCTTGGCCACGACCTGCGCAACCCGCTGTTCGCGATCAACGTCGGTGCCGAGCGCCTGTTGCGCAAACACCCGGACCCGGCCACCGACGTCCTGGTACGGCACATGCTCGCCAGCGGCCGCCGGGCCTCGCAGTTGGTGGAAGATGTACTGGACTTTGCCCGCGGGCGCATGGGCAGCGGCATCCCGGTGAACATCGGTGAATGCTCCGGGCTGGAAGACACCTTGCAGCATGTGGTGGACGAGGTGCAGCACGTGCACCCAACACGGCTGATCCACGCCCGCATCGGCAACCTCGACGGCGTACGCGGCGACCGCGAACGGCTGGCGCAATTGCTCTCCAACCTGGTGGCCAATGCCATCAGCCACGGCAACCCCGAAGGGCCGGTGGAAGTCAGCGCCCAGGTCAACGCCGGCACCTTCGAACTGACGGTGAAAAACCGTGGGCTGATCAGTGACCAGGCCATGCCACTGCTGTTCCAGCCCTACTCCCGACCGACCGGCGCCCTGCCCCAGGCCGGGCTGGGCCTGGGGTTGTACATCGTCAAACAGATTGCCGATGCCCATG
This sequence comes from Pseudomonas sp. BIGb0558, assembly GCF_024807515.1. Taxonomy (NCBI): domain Bacteria; kingdom Pseudomonadati; phylum Pseudomonadota; class Gammaproteobacteria; order Pseudomonadales; family Pseudomonadaceae; genus Pseudomonas; species Pseudomonas sp. BIGb0558. The sequence continues at coordinate 27,202 of NZ_JANUEW010000013.1, read as the reverse complement.
GCGGAACGTTGGGCGTCGTCTCCAGCGAGACACAGGGCACTGTGTTCACGTTCAGCTTGTCGGCCGCGGCGGAGCAATAACCTGGCAGGCTAGGCGTGCTTGGCCAGTACGTTCAACTTTTTGGAGGTTCGCAGGTCGCCGATCCCCAGTTGAAAGGTGTAGTAGAGCTGCTGCCAACCGCACCTCAGGTCATAGCACTTGATCACATACTCAGTGGGCAGGGTCTCACCCCCGACCAAGAGCAACTGATGAATCGGGTAACCCGTGTTGTAGAGCGTGAAGAAAGTGCCCCATGGAACCTCTTGGGCAGCGAAGTGGATCGTCAAGTGTTTAAAATCATCCAGGTGCACGGTGACGCCATATTTATTGGGGGTCGAAGAAGGTATCTCGATTATGGGTAGCTCACGATCGTCCATTTGAATGGCCTCCGCAGGGTTCAGGAACTGGCAGCCCCATCGGACGCCAATAAAAAAACCGCGTCTACTGTCAAAGTTCACAGGTAGGCGTGCCCCAAGGCATTCCCCGCCCTGTTCAAACTGTCACAAAACCGTCAAATCCAGTCGCCATGATGCACGCAAGTGAACCTGCGAAATCTCCTACAGGCACTTTCCCTGCGAGCCTCCATGAACCACAGCATCGACCACGGCCACCAGGACCCTGACCTGTTTGGCTTGCTTTACGGTTTTCGTTTTCGCCCCGGTGAAAAGGGCGAGCAGATTGACTCAGCCACCGCCCTGGCGGCCTTGCAGCAACCCGGTGACCCCGAAGAATTCCTCTGGCTGCATTTGAACCTGGCCCACGCCGCCTGCGAGCGCTGGATGCAGGCGCACCTGGAACTGCCGGCCGAGTTCTTCGAAGCCTTGCACGAAGGCTCGCGCTCCACCCGTATCGAACACGTGGACTCGGCCTTGCTGGCGGTGGTTAACGACGTGGTGTTCAACTTCAGCAGCATGGTGTCTTCCGACATCTCCACCTTGTGGGTCTGCGCCCGCAGCCGGCTGCTGGTCAGCGCCCGCCTGCAACCGCTGCACTCGGTGGACAAGCTGCGCTCGTCGGTCAAGGCCGGTGAGCAGTTTCGTTCGCCTCTGGAATTGCTGGTGCATTTGCTGCGGGACCAGGGCGAGGTGCTGACGCAGATCGTGCGCAAGACCAGCCTGAGCGTCGACCAGATCGAAGACCAGTTGCTGTCGTCGCGGCTGTCCACCAACCGTGCCGAACTGGGCGCCGCGCGCCGGGTGCTGGTGCGCCTGCAACGGCTGCTGGCACTGGAGCCCGGCTCGTTGCTGCGGCTGCTCAACCGCCCACCGCAATGGTTGCAGAAGGAAGACGTTAAGGAATTGCGCAAATCCACCGAGGAATTTGCGCTGATCATCAACGACCTGACGGCGCTTGGGGAGCGGATCAAACTGCTGCAGGAAGAAATCGCCGCCAACCTCAACGAGCAAAGCAACCGCACGCTGTTTACCCTGACGGTGGTCACGGTGCTGGCGCTGCCGATCAATATCATCGCCGGTTTTTTTGGCATGAACGTGGGTGGCGTGCCGCTTTCTACGGACCCCGAGGGCTTCTGGATTCTGGTGGCGCTGGTGGCCACGTTCACGTTGATTGCCGGGCGCTGGGCGTTTCGCAAGCGCGGGGATTACTAGAGCTGAAATGCAATCAAATGTGGGAGCTGGCTTGCCTGCGATAGCGGTGTGTCAGTCACCACCGCTATCGCAGGCAAGCCAGCTCCCACATTTGATAGGCGGTGTTTTGTAGACCGGCGGCCATCCCAACTTCTTAAACACTGATTTACCGCAGCATCTCTGTAACATTTTGCAATGATCATGACGGATATCCTTCCTCAACACTGGATGCTCCGGCATGGCCACCCCTTCCCTGACCGCCTCCTCCACCACCGACCCCAAACCGCGCCTGGACAAGAAACCCGGCCTTGTGACGGTGATCATTTTCTTCGCCGTACTCGCCATGGGCCTGCTGTTCACCGCCTACAGCCTGATGCACGACATGCACGAACTGGGCACCGTGGTCACCACCTGGACCCCGTTCCTGCTGCTGGGTGTGGCGCTGTTGATCGCCCTGGGTTTCGAGTTCGTCAACGGCTTCCACGACACCGCCAACGCCGTGGCCACGGTGATCTACACCAACTCGCTGCCGCCGCATTTCGCGGTGGTGTGGTCGGGCTTTTTCAACTTCCTCGGGGTGCTGCTGTCCAGCGGCGCGGTGGCGTTCGGCATCATCGCGCTGCTGCCGGTGGAGTTGATTTTGCAGGTCGGCTCCTCCGCCGGTTTTGCGATGATCTTCGCGCTGTTGATCGCCGCAATCCTGTGGAACCTCGGCACCTGGTGGCTGGGTTTGCCGGCGTCGTCGTCCCACACCCTGATCGGCTCGATCATCGGCGTCGGCGTGGCCAACGCATTGATGCACGGGCGTGACGGCACCAGCGGCGTCGACTGGGGCCAGGCGATCAAGATTGGTTATGCACTGCTGCTGTCGCCACTGATCGGCTTCGCCTTCGCCGCCTTGCTGTTGCTGGCGTTGCGGGCCTTCGTGAAAAACCGTGCACTGTACAAGGCGCCAAAAGGCGACACCCCGCCGCCTTGGTGGATTCGTGGCATGTTGATCGCCACCTGCACCGGTGTGTCGTTCGCCCACGGTTCCAACGACGGGCAGAAAGGCATGGGCCTGATCATGTTGATCCTGGTGGGCACCCTGCCGATGGCCTACGCGCTGAACCGCACCATGCCGGCCGGTGAATCCTTGCAGTTCGCCGCCGTGGCCGAAGTCACCCAGGCGGCCCTGGTGAAAAGCGCCCCGCAACTGGCACCGGCCGATTCCCGTGCCACCTTGTCGACCTATGTGCGCACCAAGGAAGCCACGCCGGAACTGGTGCCCGCCCTCGCCGCCATCACCGGGCATATCGGCGAAGAAGTGAAGAGCTACGGCTCCCTCGCTGCTGTACCGGTGGAAGCGGTGGGCAACGTGCGTAACGACATGTACCTGACCAGCGAAACCATTCGCCTGATGGACAAGGGCAAGGTCGGTAACTTTGACGCCGACACCCAGAACAAGCTGCAACTGTTCAAGCAACAGATTGACAGCGCCACGCGGTTTATCCCGTTGTGGGTCAAGATCGCCGTGGCCATCGCCCTCGGCCTTGGGACCATGGTCGGCTGGAAACGTATCGTGGTGACGGTGGGCGAGAAGATCGGCAAGACCCACCTGACCTACGCCCAGGGCGCATCGGCGGAGATGGTGGCGATGCTGACCATCGGCGCGGCGGACATGTATGGCTTGCCGGTGTCCACCACCCATGTGCTGTCGTCGGGCGTAGCCGGGACCATGGTGGCGAACGGGGCGGGTTTGCAGATGAAGACCATCCGCAATTTGCTGATGGCCTGGGTGCTGACGTTGCCGGCGGCGATTTTGCTGTCGGGTAGCTTGTATTGGTTGTTTACCAAGTTGTTCTGACACAACCCGATGAAAATGTGGGAGGTGGCTTGTGTGGGAGCCGGGCTTGCCCGCGATGCTGGCGCCGCGGTGTATCAGTTACACCAAGGTGATGCTATCGCAGGCAAGCCAGCTCCCACACAAGCCTGTTCTCACAGTGGGTTCGGCGGTGTTTTCAGCTATTGAACAACCCGCCCATCAGCTTCAGCCGCTTCTTGTACACCCGCCGCGCCTCCAGCGCTTGCTCCAGCGTCACCGCCACAAACCCCGCTCGCTGGTTCGGCTGCATCTGCCCGATCAGGTCCAGATCGGCACTGATCACCGTGCCAATCATCGCGTAGCCGCCACCCGACACCGCGTCCCGATGCAGCACGATCGGCTCCAGCCCGGCCGGCACCTGGATCGAGCCGATCGGGTAGCAACTGTCGACGATGTTCGACGGATCCGACCCGGCACCAAACGGCTGCTCCCGTGGCTGAAAACTCAAGGCACTGCCGCCCTTGAATCGATAGCCGATGCGGTCCGCTTCCGAACCGACTGTCCAGGGCTCGGCAAAGAAACTGGTTTTTGCTCCGGGCGTCAGTCGCTCGTAATACAACCCCGGCACCACTCGCAGCGTCACGTCGCCGCCCACCGATTGGCGCAACGCCATGGGCAAGCTATTGCCCGCCCGGCCTTTGCCGCTGGCCTCACCCACAGGCAGCTCATCACCCTCCACCAACCGCCGCCCCTGAAAACCGCCCAAGGCGCCAAGGGTGTAAGTAGAGCGGCTGCCCAACACCAGCGGCACATCAATGCCACCGGCCACCGCCAGGTAAGTCCGCGCACCGGCCTTGGGAAATTCGAAGCGCAATACTTGCCCGGCACGCACTTGAAACGCGGTGTCCTGATGCACCACTACCCCGTCCAGGCGCGGCGACATCAAGGCGCCGCACAACGCCACCAGGGCGTCCTGCTGAAATTCCAGCTCCGGCCCGATCAACGTGCATTCCAGCCCGGCGGCGCCGGCCGGGTTGCCCACCAGGTGGTTGGCCGCGCTCAATGCATATTGGTCCAGCGCGCCGGACGGCGGGATGCCCAGGTGGTAATAACCTTCACGGCCAAGGTCCTGCACCGAGGTGGCGAGGCCGGGTTTGAGTACCTTGATCATGCCAGCGCCTCCTGCAGGGTTTTCGGATAACCGATGGGGTCGGCGAGAAAAGCATCGAGGGAAAATTCCACCGGGCGGATGCGCAGGTCGAAACGCCCCGCGTCCACTTCTGCCACGGCCAGGTCATAGGCGTCGCGGTCCATGGGTTTGAACTGCACGATGTCGCCCGGGCGGAAGAACACCATGTGTTCCTTGAGGTACGCCAACTGCTGCTGAGGGTCGTAGATCGGTGCCGGGGTGACGCCGAACATCTGGTAACCGCCGGCGCCGCGTACCGAGTAGATACAGCCGAAGCAACCACCGTGGCCGAGGGTCAGTTTTGGCGTGTCGGTGCGCGGGCGCAGGTACTTGGGCACCTGCAACTGCCGCTCGCGCTCCACCATCTGGAACATGAACGGCAGGCCCGCCACAAACCCCACCATCGAGACAAACCACGGCGCGCCACTGTGGGCCGCAATAAACGCCTCCACATCCGCCAGGCCGTTGATCCGCGCTGCGTACTCCAGGTCGGTACCGGTGGGGTCTTGATGACGGTCGCGAAAACGCATCAAGGTTTCATGGGTCCAGGGGTCGTTGTACAGCACCGGGATTTCGATGATGCGGGTGTGCAAGGTGCGTTCGGCCACGGCCAGAGCTTCGGCGCTTTGCACCGCGTCGAGCAGCACATGGGGCGCGATGCGGTCCGGGTCGAAGCGGATCTGGAACGAGGCATTCGCCAGGCACACGTCCAGCACACCGTCCAGGGCCAGGCGCTCCACCGCACGGGTGACGGCCATGCCCTTGAAGAAAGCCTCCAGGGACATGCTCTCGCTGACCTCGGCAAACAGGTGCTCATCACCGCCAAAGCTGTAGCGGATCGGGGAAGATTCGGCCATGTCTGTTCCTCTTGGAATCATTGTAGAAAGGCAGGCAAAAAATCAGTCAGACCCGGTGTCTGGGCACCGGTGTCGGTCAGCGAGGTGTGTGCACTTCAATCCCCGCCTGGTCCAGCGCTTCACGGGTAGCTTCCACCAATTCAAGGGCGCCGGGGGTGTCGCTGTGCAGGCAGATGGAATCGAATTCGATAAACAGGTCCTCGCCTTCGACGGTACGCACCAGCCCGGTCTGACACGCCCGCAGCACCCGCGCCGCCACCGTCGCAGGGTCCAGCGCCCGCACATTGCGGGTAAACACGATGGAGCCCGACAGATCGTACTCACGGTCGGCGTAAAACTCCCGCACCACCGGCTGGCCCAGTTCCTTGGCGATCCGCCAGATCACCGAATTGGGCATGCAATACAGCAACAACGTGGGCTCCAGGCGTTGCAGGTTTTCCACCAGCAAGCGTGCCGCCTCTTCGTCCCGGGCCAAGTGCATGTAGAGCGCGCCGTGGGGTTTGATGTGTTGCAGCGTCAGGCCCTGGGCCCGGGCGATTTCCCGCAGGGCGCCGAGCTGATAGAGCATGTCGTCCACCAGTTCCTGGGCCGGGGCATTGATGTGGCGACGGCCAAAACCCACCAGGTCACGAAAGCCCGGGTGCGCACCAATCGCCACGCCCAACTGCTTGGCGCGCTCGACGGTACGGCGCATGGTGCCCGGGTCGCCGGCGTGGAAGCCGGTGGCGATATTGGCCGAGCTGATGTAGGCCATCAGTTCACTGTCGACGCCGTCGCCGATGGTCCAGGGGCCGAAGCCTTCGCCCATGTCTGAGTTGAAATCCACTGCCTGCATCGGGGTCGCTCCGTTGAAGTTCATGCCATGGAAATTAGGCTGCGGCTTGACCCCTTGGGAAGATCTATTATCAGATGGGTCATCTTCTGAAAATCAGATACCCGACATGTCCCTGACCCTGCGCCAAATCCGTTACTTCGTCGCCACCGCCGAAATCGGCCAGATCTCCCAGGCGGCGATTCACCTGAACATCTCCCAATCGGCGGTAACCACCGCGATCAAGGAGCTGGAAGCGATGCTCGGCGCGCAGCTGTTTGTGCGCTCGGCCCAGGGCATGAGCCTGACCGACGCCGGGCGGCATTTTCTGAACCGCGCCTATGTGATTGTGCGCAGCGTCGACGATGCCCTGAACAGCCCGTTGCCCGACTACCGCGCCAGCGGCGTACTGCGGGTGGCGGCCAGCTACACCGTGCTCGGCTACTTCCTGCCGCACCACTTGCAGCGCATGGAACACTGGCACCCGGACGTGACCATCGAGGTCTTCGAACAGGAACGCCAGGCCATCGAACACGGCCTGCTCAACGGCCAGTTCGACATGGCCGTGGTGCTCACCGCCAACCTCACTCACCCGGATATCGTCTCGGAAATCCTCTTCAACTCCGAGCGCCGCCTGTGGCTGCCCAGCCATCACCCGTTGTGCGAACGCCCGGCCGTCAGCCTCGCGGACGTGGCCCGGGAGCCGTACATTTTCCTCACTGTCGATGAAGCCGAACAAAGCGCCATGCGCTATTGGGAACAGGCCGGGCAAACGCCCAGGGTGCGGCTGCGCACCAGTTCGGTGGAGGCGGTGCGCAGCATGGTCGCCAACGGCAGCGGCGTGGCGATTTTGTCGGACCTGGTGCATCGCCCCTGGTCACTGGAAGGCAAGCGCATCGAAACCGTGAGCGTGACGGACAAGGTCACGCCCATGAGCGTCGGCCTGGCCTGGCACCGCGAGCGTGACTTCACCCCGGCGATGCAGGCGTTTCGGGATTACTTCCACGATGCGTTCCTGGCGCCGCAGCAGTTGTCTGCCCGGCGTTAAGCGCGGCCTGCAAGGTGGCGGCCAGCCAGTCCATGAACACTCGCACCCGCAGCGGCAAATGCCGTTGGCCCGCGTACAGCAGGGACACGTCCAGTGCCGGCGCCGGATAGTCCGGCAGTACCGCCACCAACTCGCCGCTGGCCAGTTGATCGTGAATGCCCAGGGCCGGCACCTGGGTCAGGCCAAAGCCACCGATGCACGCCGCCCGGTAAGCGTCGGTGCTGTTGACCGTGACGCGCCCGGCCATGGGAAGCCGGTGCACCTTGTTGCCTTGCACGTATTCAAACCCTGGCGAACGTGAGCCCAGCGGCCGTACGTAATGCACCAGTTGATGGTGAGCCAAATCAGCGAGCGTCTTGGGTACCCCATGGCGCTTCAGGTACGCAGCACTGGCGCAGTTGATCATCGGCATGCTGCACAACAACCGGGCTACCACCGACTGGTCCGGCTGTGCACCCACGCGCAATACGCAGTCGAAGCCCTCCGCCAGCAGATCAACCTGGCGGTCGGTGCTGCTGATTTCCAGCTCGATCAGCGGGTGCAGGTCCATGAATTCCGGCAGGCGCGGCAGGATCAGTTCGCGGGCCATGACGTTGGGCATGTCCACCCGGATTCGCCCCGCCAACTGCGCCTCATCCTGGCGAAACAAGCCTTCCAGCTCTTCCATATGGGACAGCAAATCCTTGCTGCGCTCGTACAGCACGCGGCCATCCTGAGTCGCCTGGACCTTGCGCGTGGTGCGCTGCAACAGGCGCGCGCCCAGCAGTTCTTCCAGCGCCTGTACATGCTCCGACACCGTCGAGCGCGGCAGGCCCAGGCTCTCGCCCGCCTGGGTGAAGCTCGACAATTCGGTGACGCGCACGAAGGTGCGCAGCAGCTCAAGTTTGTTCATGGGATTGTTCGCCTTATCCGGCCAGTGATTCCGGTATAGCTCTGTTTATCACGTTATGGGCGGACAAATACACTCAGTCCCACGAACACTCACACGCTCCGAGGACTCAACCATGACCCGTAAAATCGCACTGATCACCGGCGCCAGCCGCGGCCTGGGCAAAAGCGCTGCGCTGCACCTGGCGGCACAAGGCGTCGACATCATCGGCACGTACCACAGCGCGGCGGACGAAGCCCAGGCGGTGGTCGCCCAAGTCGAGGCGCTGGGCGGCAAGGCCGCGATGCTGCAACTGGATGTCAGCCAGAGTTCGACCTTCGATGCCTTCATCACCCAGGTCGGTTCGGTATTGCAGGAAGTGTTCGCCCAGGCGCACTTCAACTTCCTGATCAACAACGCCGGGATCGGCGCCCACGCCAGCTTCGCCGAAACCACCGAAGCGCAGTTCGACCAACTGGTAGCGATCCACTTCAAGGGCCCGTTTTTCCTGACCCAGAAACTGCTGCCGCTGATCAGCGACGGTGGCCGCATCATCAACATCTCCAGCGGCCTGGCGCGCTTCAGCCTGCCGGGATACTCGGCCTACGCTTCGATGAAAGGCGCGGTGGAAGTGCTGACCCGCTACCAGGCCAAGGAATTGGGCGCCCGTGGCATCACCGTCAACACCCTGGCTCCCGGCGCCATTGCCACCGACTTCAGCGGCGGCGCGGTGCGCGACAACCCGGACGTGAACGCCATGGTTGCCAACAACACTGCCCTGGGTCGCGCAGGCTTGCCGGATGACATTGGCGGGGCGATCTCCACCCTGCTGGCCGATGGCAGCAACTGGATCACCGGGCAGCGGGTCGAGGCGTCGGGCGGGATGTTTCTGTAACGGGCTCGGATTCTCCGCTAGCATCAATGCTTTCGGATACCTGACAGGCAATCACCCATGAGTTTTGATCCAGGACTGGCCGGTGGCATGGGCGTACTGGCCGCCGTGGTCGACAGCGGCAGCTTTGCCCGCGCCGCCGACAGCCTGGAGATGACGCCTTCGGGGGTCAGCCGGGCGATTTCGCGGTTGGAAAAACGCCTGGGGATTCGCCTGTTCGACCGTACCACCCGCTCGGTGCAACTGACCGACGAGGGCCGGCGTTTCTACCAGCAAATCGCCCCGCTGCTGGCCGGCCTGGAAGAGGCCGCCAGCTCCGCGGCCGACAGCGCCCTGACCGTGCGCGGACGGCTACGGGTCAATATCGACCCGTACTTTTCGCGGCTGGTGCTGGGGCCGGTGCTCGGTGAATTCATGAGTCAATACCCGCAGCTGCAGCTGGACCTGCACACCCGGGATCAACTCGGGGACCTGGTGGCGGATGGCTTTGACCTGGCGATTCGTTTTGGCATTCCGCAATCCTCCTCATTGATCGCCCGCCAGCTGATGGAAGTGCGGGTGCTGACCCTGGCCTCGCCGGCCTATCTCGAGCGCCATGGCCGCCCTTCACACCCGCTGGACCTGGAAGACGGCCAGCACGTATGCATCGACTTTCGCGACTCCCAGACCGGCCGACCGTTTGGCTGGGAATTCCACCGGCCCGGGGAACAGATCAACGTCGCCACCAGCGGGCGGCTGGTGGTCAACGATGCCGGGACCTTGTACAGCGTGTGCGAACACGGGCATGCAGTGGCGCAGATGCTCGACCTGGGGCTTATGCCTGCGCTCGAATCCGGCGCGCTGGTCGAGCTGTTTCCCGACTGGCCCGACGAGCGCTTCCCGTTGTATGCCTTCTACCCGTCGCGGCATTTGCCGGCGGCCAAGGTGCGGGCGTTCCTCGATTTTGTCAGCGCGTTAAAACTCACCTGACTTCCCCCCCCGTAGCAGCTGTCGAGCCCAGGCGAGGCTGCGTAGGCCGCGCCGCCGATCCCGATGGCTGGCTCAGAACCGAGTCGCTCCCGACGCAGCCTCGCCCAGGCTCGACAGCTGCTACGCAAGTTGTTTACCCGGGTTTGTTTAGGCGAGTTGTTTCGCCTCGCGTTTCTGCAGGATCCGCTCCCGCACCGCGTCATACGCCCAGTGATACACATAGGTGTACGGCAGGAAAAACAGCAGCACGCCGATGTCGAGGATAAACGCCTGCATCAGGCTGATGTTCAGCCACCAGGCAATCAAGGGTACGCAGATTGCCACCAGGCCGCCTTCAAACATCAACGCATGCAGCACGCGGGTCCACACCCCGCCGGACAGTTGCAGGCGCGCCTTGAGACGGTCGAACAGGCCGTTGAAAATCACGTTCCAGGCCAGCGCCATAAGGCTGATGGCCAAGGTCACCATGCCCATCTCCAGGGCCGGTTTATCCATGATCCACGCCAGCAGCGGCGTACAGATCAACAAGGCCAGGCCTTCAAAACCAATGGCCTGCCAAACGCGTTCAGTAATCGACTTGGTGGGTGTCATGCCCCGTTCTCCGTGAGTGACGATGGTTGCCATCATTACCCCTTGAGTCGATACTTCATAACCAATAACCATCGATCAAGGCGATAGTCATGGCCTCCCATGAAGTGCTTCAGGCGTTTGTGCAGGCGGCGACCCAGGGTTCGTTTTCAGCGGCGGCGCGCAAATTGGGCAAGAGCCAGTCCACCGTCAGCGCGGCGGTGGCCAGCCTGGAGATTGACCTGGACGTGGTGCTGTTTGATCGCAGCAGTCGCAAGCCGACACTGACCCCGGCCGGGCACGTGCTGCTGCAACGCGCCGAGCAGGTGCTGGAGGCCAGCAGCCGCCTGGAGTTGGCGGCCAGCCAGTTGTCCCAGGGGTTGGAGCCCAAGCTGAGTATCGCCATGTCCGATACCTATCAGTCGGACCGCTTCGAAACCGCCCTCAGCGCGTTCGAGCAGCGCTACCCGGACCTGGAACTGGAATGCCTGATCGCCGAATGCGAAGACTTGATCGCCCTGGTACAAAGCGGCCGGGCGCAGATTGCGTTTATCGAGATGCAGGAAGTCTACCCGCCGGACCTCACCAGCACCGCCGTGGAAGAGCGTACGGAAATTGCGCTGTTTGTCTCACCCAAACATCCACTGGCGAACCTTGCGGACATCGACCAGCAGACCCTGGAAAAACACCGCGAACTGCGCCTGGCGAGCATCATCAACCCAAATGAAACCCGTGGGCTGGGCCGTGTGTGGTCGGCGCCGAGTTACCTGATGCTGATGGAAATGGCGCAGTTGGGCTTCGGCTGGGCACCGCTGCCACGCTGGTTGGTGGAGCGGTTTGGCGGCGGCCACCTGTGTGAAATCAAGGCCCGGGGCTGGCCAAGGTCGGTGGCGGTGGATGCGTTGTGGTCACGCCAGCACCCGCCGGGCCCGGCGGGCAGTTGGTTGCTGGGCAAGATGCTGGAATAACGCCGGACCACCCTGTTCGGAACAATGAAGATCCAATGTGGGAGCTGGCTTGCCTGCGATAGCGGTGTGTCAGTCACCACCGCTATCGCAGGCAAGCCAGCTCCCACATTGGATTGGCGGTGCATTCAAAGGCGTTGTCAGGCCGCTGCAATCTGCGGCGGGCGGTTGTTCTGGAAATATTCATGCAGCGCCCGCAACGCCGGCAACTCCAGAGCCTGGGCGGCAAAACACAACCCCACCCGGCGCGTCGGTGCCGGCAGGTGCCAGGGGCGAATCACTACCCCGGCCCGTTCCGCTGCCAGCGACTGCGGCAACATCGCCACGCCCACGCCGGCCGCCACCATGTGCAGCGCCTGGGTCAACGAACCCGCATGCCCGGCCACCGCCTGGGGCGAACGGCCATACAACGCCATCAGGCGCTGGTGGGAATCATGCTGCGGGCAGGTGATCCAGTCTTCAATCGGCGCCCACGCCTGGTCTTTTCCACCCGCCGCCATCGGGTGCGCAACCGGCAGTGCCATGACGTAGGACTCTTCCCAAAGCGGCAGGAACAATTCGTCCTCGCAGCACATTTCCTCCACCGCCAGGCGCCCTTCGCCTTCGCAGCCTTCCTGCAAGGTCAGCAGCAAACCGGGCAGGCCCTGGTGCGCCATGCGCAGGAAGGTTTCGATCTGGCTGTCGGCAATGTCGCCTTCCACCCCCAACTCCAGGGCGATGCGATTTTCGCGCCCGCGAAACAGCCGGCTCAATGCATCGGCCTCGGCCACCATGCGCCGCGCCTGCGGGTATAGCACCCGCGCTTCATCACTCACCTCAACCCCGCGGGGCTGGCGCAGAAACAGCGCCACGCCCAACTGTTCTTCCAGTTGCTTGATGGTCACCGACAACGTCGGCTGGCTAATGAACAGGCGCTGGGCGGCGGCGGTGATATTGCGCTCTTCGAACACCGCGAGAAACGCCTTGAGATGACGCACATCCATAGTTAATACCGATAACAGACAGAGGAATAAGGCATTTTTCAGCCAACCAAGGGCTAAATATACTGCGGCCCACGTTCAGTTATTTGTTTTTCTTATTTCAGGAGTTCCACCATGAGCAAGCCATTGATCATCATCACCGGCGCCAGTTCGGGTATTGGCGAAGCCACCGCGCGCTTGCTGTCGGCCGCCGGCCACCCGCTGTTGCTGCTGGCCCGTCGCATCGACCGGCTGAATGCCCTGGAGCTGCCGAACACCTTGAGTCGTGGCGTCGACATCACCGACCGCGCCGCGCTGGTGGCGGCGGTGAAAGAAGCTGAAGCCCAGTACGGCCCGGCTGACGCGCTGATCAACAATGCCGGCGTGATGCTGCTGGGCGCCGTCAGCGAACAGGACCCAGCACAGTGGGACCAGATGCTCGACGTCAACGTGAAAGGCCTGCTGAACGGTATTCATGCGGTGGCCGCCAGCATGGTCGAGCGCAAGGGCGGCACCATCATCAACGTCAGCTCGGTGGCCGGGCGCAAGACCTTCCCCAACCACGTTGCGTATGTGGGCACCAAGTTTGCGGTGCATGGGATTTCGGAAAACCTGCGGGAAGAATTGTCGCCGCACAATGTGCGCGTGATCACCATTGCCCCGGGCGCGGTGGAAACCGAACTGCTGAGCCACACCACTGATGAAGCGATCAAGACCGGCTACCAGGCTTGGAAACAGGACATGGGCGGCACTGTGCTGAGCGCGGATGATGTGGCCTCGGCGATTGCCTATGCCTACCAGCAACCGCAGCATGTGTGCATTCGCGAGATCGTGTTGGCGGCGACGCGTCAGCAGCCGTAAGAAGCCAAGCCAGACGACACAAATCCACTGTAGGAGCTGGCTTGCCTGCGATAGCGTTGTATCAGCAACAGATGTATGGCTGACCCACCGCTATCGCTGGCAAGCCAGCTCCTACAGGCTATTTGAGTTCGGCCAGGCGCCGCTCGATGAAGCGCTGTTCGGGCGCTTGCCGGGTCAATGCCAGCGCCCGCTCAAAGGCCAGCCGCGCCTCGTCCACCCGCCCCAACCGCCGACAGAATTCACCCCGCGCCGAGTACGCCAGGTGATAGTCCACCAACTCCCCCCGCGCCAGTATCCCGTCCACCAACTGCAATCCCGCCTGCGCCCCATCGCGCATCGCAACCGCCACCGCGCGATTCAGCTCGATCACCGGCGACGGCATCGCCCTTAACAGCACGTCGTAAAGCCCGACAATCTGCGGCCAATCGGTCTCAGCAGCGCTCACGGCTTCAGCATGCACCGCCGCAATCGCCGCCTGCAGGCTGTAGGGCCCGAAACGCCGAGAGGTCAGGGATTTTTCCACCAGGGAACATCCTTCAGCGATCAACGAAGCGTCCCACAGCGAACGGTCCTGCTCATCCAACAGCACCAGCTCACCGCCGGCCGAGGTGCGCGCCGGGCGCCGGGATTCGTGGAGCAGCATCAACGCCAGCAAGCCCATCACTTCCGGCTCCGGTAACAACTCCATCAGCAAGCGGCCCAGGCGAATCGCTTCGCGGGTGAGGTCTTCACGGGTCAAATCAGCGCCCATGGACGCCGAATACCCTTCGTTGAACACCAGGTAAATCACCCGCAGCACGCTGTCCAGGCGCTCGGGCAACTCCGCCAGGGCGGGCACTTGATAGGGGATTTTCGCTTCACGGATCTTGCCCTTGGCCCGCACGATGCGCTGGGCGATGGTGGCCGGCGTGGCGAGAAACGCCCGGGCGATTTCTTCGGTGGTGAGGTCGCAGATCTCACGCAAGGTCAGCGCAGCCTGGGCGTCCGCCGCCAGTGCCGGGTGGCAGCAGGTGAAGATCAGGCGCAGGCGGTCATCTTCCACGTCTTCAACGCTCCAGTCGGCGGCTTCCAGCGCATCGGCCTGCGCCTGCAACAACGGGGTAAAACGCGCCTGGCGACGTAAACGGTCAATCGCCTTGAAGCGCCCGGTGGAGACCAGCCAGGCCCGGGGATTGTCGGGCACGCCGTCCTGCTCCCAGCGTTCGACCGCGACGAAGAACGCCTCGTGCAAGGCTTCTTCGGCGAGGTCGAAATCGCCAAGCAAGCGAATCAGGGTCGCCAGGATGCGCCGCGATTCGCTGCGATAAACCGCTTCTACCCGGGCTTGAACCGTCAATCGCGCAGGCCTTCGGTCACCAGCGTCACCAGGCGGTCCAGGCTCTGGCCCCAGCCTTCGTGAAAGCCCATGGCTTCGTGGGCCTGCTTGGTTTCGGCGCTCCAGTGCATGGCGCGGGCGGTGTAGAGGGTCTTGCCGTCGACGTCTTCAAAGGTCACTTCGGCGGTCATGAACGGCTGGCCCGAAGGAATCCAGCCAGGCGTGAAGGCGTCGGTAAACACCAGCCGACTGGGTGCGGTAATTTCGAGAAACACACCTTGCGTCGGGTACTCGCTGCCGTCGGGCGCGCGCATCAGCGTACGAAACTGCCCACCCACCCATAAGTCCATTTCGCACTCGGGCGTGGTCATGCCGTGCGGGCCCCACCATTGCTGCAACAACGCAGGCTCGGTCCAGGCGCGGAACACACGGCTGCGAGGGGCATCGATCAAGCGGCTGATAGACAGTTCAAATTCGGCGGGTCTGGGTTGATTGCTCATGGGAAACCTCCTGAGTTTTATTGTTGTGATCAGAGATTCAATTCACGCACGGGGCGTACTTCCACACTGCCGACCCGGGCAGCCGGTATGCCGCCGGCCACCTGGATCGCTTCATTCAAGTCACGGGCTTCAATCAGGTAAAACCCGGCGAGCTGCTCCTTGGTTTCGGCAAACGGCCCGTCGGTGATCGACAGCTTGCCGTTGCGCATGCGCACCGTAGTGGCGGTGGTCACCGACTCCAGGGGCTCGGCGGCGAGCATGCGCCCGCTGGCCATCACGGACTCGGCATAGGCGAAACACTCCGGGTCCTTGGGGCTGTCTGGCGAGTCGTGCAGCACCTGCTCGTTGCTATAGATCAGGCAGAGGTATTTCATGGGATTCTCCGTTTTCGGACACTCAACTATAGTCCCCGGCGATCAGGGTTCCAGCTCGAACAAGGTGGTGCCGGTGAGCATGTCGAACGGCGCCGACCAGTGTTCATGCACCACCTGCCATTGGCCGTTGATGCGCTGGTAGCCGGCGGTCACCCGCATCCAGCACGCTTTCACCACCCCGTCCGGCCCGGCGCCGCCGCAACGGGCCAGCCAGAAGGCAAACGCACTCTCGGCGGCCGGCACGATATGCAGTTCATGAAACTCGAAAATACCGGGGCCGGGGCACACCTTCATGCACGCCTCCCAATGGGCGCGGTAGGCGGCCTTGCCTTTGAATTGCAGGGCGCCAACGGCGTCGAACGAGACGACATCATCGGCGTAGAAGCTGACAATACGCTCGATATCCTTGGCCATCACGGCTTGCTGCCATTGTTCGATCAAACGGCTGATATCGGTTTTAACCTGGGCATTCATGGCGATACTCCTCTTGGGAAAAATCACTGAAGACACCCTTGGTCGAATGGGATATCGGCTAATCGACAGTCCCGCGAAAAATAATTGTGCACACCGCAAACCCGCTAGAATCCGCGCTTCTTTGTAGGATTTCGGATGCTACGCCGATGGAAACCCGCCTCGTTCCCTATGAGACGTTGACTGCCCTGCAACAACAGCAACTCAACGCCCTGGAAGTGCATCCCGAACAACTGGCGTTTTCCGGCGATATCTACTGTGCGCTGAACACCCTGCTGGTCAATCCGAGTCCTGGCGTGGCGGGCTTTGCGCTCCTCGCCGACGAGATTCCCGTGGCCTTCCTGCTGCTCAAACGCCCGCCCTGCCTGCCCCACTGGGCCGATGAACACAGCGCCACCCTTCACGCCCTGCAAGTCGACCGCCATCAACAAGGCCTGGGATTCGGCAAAGCCTGCCTGCAAGCCCTGCCCGCCGCCGCGCGCCTGGTCTGGCCGCAGATCAAGGCGCTGGAGCTGTCGGTGGATACGGACAATGTGGCGGCGATGGGGTTGTATCTGCAGCAGGGCTGGGTGGACAGCGGGGAGGCGTATAAGGGGCGGATTGGGTATGAGCGCCGATTGGCGTGGGTATTTGGACTCAAGAATCTTGACAACGTCAAAATGTAACGTATACATAACTTATTAATGCATATGTAATGGTTACGAGACATGGACCCTTCTGTCATCATCAAAAGAATCGGCAGCCAATTGCGCACGATGCGGCTCAATCGAGGCTATAAACAAGCGGAATTGGCCCGTTTAGCGGGCGTCACTCGGCAAAAACTGATTGAAATCGAGCAGGGCAGCCCGACGGTCTCCATGCACGCCTACGCTCGCGTGATTGCCGCCTTGGGCAGTGAAGTAAAGCTGGTACCTGCCGCCATGCCGACACTGGAAGAAGTGGAGGACTTGTTTAATGAATAGCCCGAAGCTTCAAGTTCATACCCCTCAGGGTGCCAGCGGCAGCGTATTCACCAGTGCTGGCGACTATCTTTTCCGCTACGGCGATAACGCGCCGCCTCATAGCGCACTCAGCCTGGTAATGCCCGTTCGCGCGGATGAATACCGCCGACGAGAGTTGCACCCGATCTTCCAGATGAACCTGCCAGAAGGCTTCGTGCTGGAACAGCTTCGCAATCGCCTCGCCAAGACAGTCAGGGTAGACCCTATGCTACTGCTGGCATTGTCCGGTAGCAGTGCGCCTATCGGCCGGGTCTTCGTTTCCTCGGACCAAGTCAATGAGTTGATTCAGCGCAACGGCGCTCCGTCGACGGGAGAAAACCTCGACGAAATTCTCGCCTGGGACGGGGCGGAAGATCTTTTTGCCGACTTGGTGGACCGATACATCCTGCGAGCAGGGATTTCTGGCGTGCAGCCCAAGGTGCATTTGACGCCGAAGCCTATGACCGGGAAATGCCGGAGCGGGTCAAGGCCACGCTGTATTGAGGAGCTGTTGCAGGAGCGAACGTGCTCGCTCCTGCCAGCAGTGGGATCAGGCGGACTCGGCTTCGATCGGAATCCAGATTTCCACCGACCCCGTGCCCTTATCCACATCGAAGTCGGCGCTGTAACGCTCAAAATCAGCCCCGACCACCTTGTACCCTGAACCCGGCAGCCACTCGAACATGATGCATTCGTAGGTCTGCGCCAGCGCCTGCACCGGGCCGTAGTGCGGGAACACGGCATAGCGATGGGCGGGTATTTCAATCGACTGGAAGTTGCTCGGCACATCGCCCTTGGTCGGGACTTCAACGCCGGCCAGGTAGTCGAATTCATCGTGCCTGGCGTTGTAGCACACGCCGTAAGTCACGCCGCCCACGCGCGTCTTGATCTCTCTGAAGCAGCTGTCAAACAACTCCCATAACTTGGGAATATCGCCAATCGTGGCTTTCGAGTAACGCCCTTGCACACCCGCGATCACCAGGGCCTTGCCCTCTTCCATGCGCGGCTGTAACGGCAGTTTTGTCTGTTGATCCATCTGAACAGTCTCCTTCTTATGAGGGAACAAACCCGCGTCGAGTATAGGGGCATATCCCGGCCGTACTCCAAGCAGAAATTTTTACAGCAGCATCTGGACAATTGGCCATCATCGACCGTATTGTCTGCCCCGCAGGCCACCGCAGTGGCCGACGTCGCTCGGACGGTTCCGGGCGCTTACGTATTTCGAGGCAACAATGGCCGAACCAAGTTCGCCGCGCCGCTTTGCGCGCATAGACCGACTCCCCCCTTACGTTTTCAATATCACTGCCGAGCTGAAGATGGCTGCGCGTCGGCGCGGCGAAGACATCATCGACTTGAGCATGGGTAACCCCGACGGCGCCACTCCACCGCACATCGTGGAAAAAATGGTCACCGTCGCCCAGCGTGAAGACACCCACGGTTACTCCACTTCCAAAGGCATCCCGCGGCTGCGCCGG
This sequence comes from Pseudomonas sp. BIGb0558, assembly GCF_024807515.1. Lineage (NCBI taxonomy): Bacteria > Pseudomonadati > Pseudomonadota > Gammaproteobacteria > Pseudomonadales > Pseudomonadaceae > Pseudomonas > Pseudomonas sp. BIGb0558. The sequence continues at coordinate 8,672 of NZ_JANUEW010000013.1, read as the reverse complement.
GCGATTTCCCGCTGGTACAAAGACCGCTACGAAGTGGACATCGACCCGGAAACCGAAGCCATCGTGACCATCGGTTCCAAGGAAGGCCTGGCGCACTTGATGCTGGCCACCCTGGACCAGGGCGACACGGTGCTGGTGCCCAACCCCAGCTACCCGATTCACATCTACGGTGCCGTGATTGCCGGCGCCCAGGTGCGTTCGGTGCCGCTGATTCCCGGCGTGGATTTCTTCGCTGAACTGGAACGCGCCATCCGTGGCTCGATTCCCAAGCCGAAGATGATGATCCTCGGTTTCCCGTCCAACCCCACCGCGCAGTGCGTGGAGCTGGACTTCTTCGAACGGGTGATCGCCCTGGCCAAGCAGTACGACGTGCTGGTGGTGCATGACCTGGCCTACGCCGACATCGTCTACGACGGCTGGAAAGCCCCCTCGATCATGCAGGTGCCGGGCGCCAAGGACATTGCGGTGGAGTTTTTCACCCTGTCCAAGAGCTACAACATGGCCGGCTGGCGCATTGGTTTCATGGTGGGCAACCCGGAACTGGTCAACGCCCTGGCGCGGATCAAGAGTTACCACGACTACGGCACCTTCACCCCGCTGCAAGTGGCGGCGATTGCCGCGCTGGAAGGCGATCAGCAGTGCGTGAAAGACATTGCCGAGCAGTACCGCCAGCGGCGTAACGTACTGGTCAAAGGCCTGCATGAGTTGGGCTGGATGGTCGAGAACCCGAAGGCGTCGATGTACGTCTGGGCGAAGATCCCCGAGGCGTATGCCGCGATGGGGTCGCTGGAGTTTGCCAAGAAGTTGCTGCTTGAGGCGAAGGTGTGTGTGTCGCCGGGGATTGGCTTTGGTGAATATGGCGACGACCATGTGCGATTTGCGCTGATCGAAAACCAGGACCGGATTCGCCAGGCAGTGCGGGGCATCCGGGCGATGTTCCGGGCGGATGGGCTGGTCAAGAAAGCTGACGCCTGACCCGATCCAACTGCCGGAACCCAATCAATGTGGGAGCTGGCTTGCCTGCGATAGCGGTGTTGAATTCACCATCGCCATCGCAGGCAAGCCAGCTCCCACATTTGTTTTGCGGTGTGCCTGTTAGACCACCAGCGACAGCAACATGATAAAGCCCAACGCCACCACCGACAGGATGGTCTCCATCGCCGTCCAGGTCTTGAACGTCTCGGCCACGGTCATGTTGAAGTACTGCTTCACCAGCCAGAACCCCGCATCGTTGACGTGAGACAGCACCAACGAGCCCGCCCCCGTCGCCAATACGAGCAACTCGCGGTTCACGCCAGGAATCATCCCCACCACCGGCACCACAATGCCGGCGCCGGTAATGGTCGCCACGGTCGCGGAGCCAGTGGCCACACGAATCACCGCCGCCACCAGCCAGGCCAGCAGGATCGGGTTGATCTGCGCGGTCACCGCCATATGGCCGATCACATCACCCACGCCGCTGGTCACCAGCATCTGCTTGAAACCACCACCGGCACCGATGATCAGGATGATCGCCGCAGTCGGCGCCAGGCTGGCGTCGAGCAGCTTGAGAATTTGCTTGGAACCGATGCCCTGGCGATGGCCAAAGGTGTACAGCGACAGCAGCAAGGCCAGCAGCAAGGCGGTGATCGGGTGACCGATCATGTCCATCCAGTTGCGGATCACGTGGCCGTCCGGCAGGGCGACGTCGGCAAAGGTTTTCAGCAGCATCAGGAACACCGGCAGCAGCACGGTGATCAGGGTGATGCTGAAGCTCGGCAGGGTCTTGGACTCCGGCTGCTCACTGGCCAGTTGGTCCACCAGCTCTTGGGACGGGTTGCCCGGGATGTACTTGGCGATAAACGAACCGTAGAGCGGGCCGGCGATGATAGCTGTAGGCAGCGCGACAATCAGGCCGTAGAGAATGGTCTTGCCGATGTCGGCACCGAACACGCCGATCGCCAGCAACGGGCCCGGGTGCGGTGGCACCAGGCCGTGCACTGCCGACAGGCCGGCCAGCAGCGGGATGCCGATCTTGATCAGCGACACGCCGGTGCGGCGCGCCACGATAAACACCAGCGGGATCAGCAGTACGAAACCAATCTCGAAGAACAGCGGAATGCCCACCAGGAACGCGGCGAACATCATGGCCCACTGCACCTTCTCCTTGCCGAAGGCCCGCACCAGGGTTTGGGCGATCTGATCGGCACCGCCGGAATCGGCCATCATCTTGCCGAGCATCGTACCCAGCGCGAGGATAATCCCGACAAAGCCGAGCACCCCGCCAAAGCCGTCCTGGAAGGCCTTGATGATCTTGTCCACGGGCATGCCCGAGGTCAGGCCGAGGAAGCCAGCGGCGATGATCAGCGCCAGGAACGGGTGGACTTTGAACCGGGTGATCAACACGATCAGGCCGATAATGGTGACCACTGCATCGAGTAGCAGGTAGGTATCGTGGGACAAGCCAAACATGGGGGTCTCTCCTGTTTGTTGTTGTTATTAAAGCGGGTAAACAATTCAGTGCAGGCGGACAGCGCTATCTTGTCCGGCAAAAAATTATTGGGTTGGTTCAAAGCCGTGTTCGAGCCACCAGGCATTGGTTTGCTCGGCCAACTCTTCGACGCTGTCTACGCTGGCGTTGAGGGCCAGGGTCAACGGCTCGCCCACCGGCGATTCAAGGGTGGCGAACTGGCTGTCGATCAGGCTTGCCGGCATGAAATGGCCGGGGCGATGGGACACACGGTCGGCGGCGACTTCGCGGGTCAGCTCCAGAAACACAAACCCCAGGCCCGGCGCGGCTTCGCGCAGGTGGTCGCGGTATTTCTTCTTCAGGGCCGAACAGGTGAGCACCGGATGCTCACCGGCTTTGAGCGAGCGGCGCAGTTCATCGCACAGGATGTCGAGCCAGCCGGCGCGGTCGTCGTCGTTAAGGGGATGGCCGGCACTCATCTTCTCGATGTTCGCGGCGGGGTGAAAGCTGTCGCCTTCGATGGCAGTGGCGCCGTTCAGCAGGCACAAGGCCTCGCTGACGCTGGACTTGCCACAGCCGGAAACACCCATGATCACGAGGGCAGTAACAGGTTGACTCATGAAACACCTCAAGACGCAGATAGCGCTACCTTTGCACGCTGTAAGGCTAGTGCAAAAACAGGCTTTTCCCGCGCCGTCTTGTCATTTTTATGGAGTGACGCGTGCATCTGCTCCAAAGGTTTGAACGGGAACAGGCATCCCGACGTTCAAGAATTTGCAGGGTCTTGGAGACAGCGCTACCTTAGTGCCTCGATTTTTGTTTGGCAAGCCGCCTGATGACTCCCAAGAACGATAAAAATACCCGCACCACGGGCCGCCCTACCCTCAATGAAGTCGCGCGCCTGGCCGGCGTAAGCCCGATTACCGCCTCCCGGGCCTTGCGCGGCATCAGCACCGTGGCCACCGAACTGGTGGAAAAAGTGCAAAAAGCTGCCGCCGAACTGAGCTACGTGGTCAACCCGGCCGCCCGTGCCCTGGCGTCGGCCCAGAGCCAGTCGGTGGTGGTGCTGGTGCCGTCGCTGTCCAACCTTTTGTTTATCGAAACCCTGGAAGCCATCCACCAGGTGCTGCGGCCCAAGGGCTTCGAAGTGCTGATCGGCAACACCCATTATTCCCGCGATGAAGAAGAAGACCTGCTGCGCAACTACATGGCCTATCAGCCACGGGGTTTGCTGCTGACCGGGTTTGACCGTACGGAAAGTGCCCGGCGCATGGTGGAATCGAGCAATGTGCCGTGTGTGTACATGATGGATCTGGACCCGAATGCCGGACTGAACTGCGTAGGCTTTTCGCAGTTGAACGCCGGGGAAACGGCGGCGGCGCATCTTATCTCACGGGGTCGCAAGCGCCTGGCCTACATCGGTGCGCAACTGGACCAGCGCACGTTGTTACGCGGTGAAGGCTTTCGTCGGGCGTTGCAACAGGCAGGCTTGTACGACCCGGCACTGGAAGTGCTGACGCCACGGCCATCGTCGCTGGGCCTGGGCGGCGAGTTGTTCCTGCAACTGCTGGCCAGCCATCCGGACGTGGACGCGATCTTCTTTGGTAACGACGACCTGGCTCAGGGCGCGTTGCTGGAAGCGCTGCGTCATGGCATCAAGATACCGGAGCAGATCTCGGTGCTGGGCTTCAACGACCTGCCCTCTTCCTCGTTCATGGTGCCGCGTTTAAGCAGCATCAGTACGCCGCGTGAAGCTATTGGCCGGCGTGCGGCGGAGCATTTGTTGACGGTGATGGCGGGCAACAAGATCGCCCGGCCGGTGGTGGACATGGGGTTTGAGCTGAAGGTGCGCGAGAGCACCTAGGCGGTAGCTGTAGGAAGTGACTGATGTTGATGGCAGCGCCTTGTTCCATTGCCTACAGGTACGTCAGAATCCGCCGGCTTGTGCGCCTGTGTGGGGCTCTCTAAGGTTGCTCGGTCGCTGAATTTCTCAGTGATCGGGTTTAGTAGCCTGAGTACCCCCTCACAAATGTGCATGAGCTTCATCTGTCGGACTTACCTGTCTGTGCTTGATGGTGGCTGTGCGCAGGGCGCCCTCGTGGCGCGCCGGGTTTTGTGAGGGTCTACCGGTCTACTAACCTGCGTGCAGCCGCCACCCTTTCGTTTAGTAGCGATCAGGTGGTAGCCCAGTTGGAGAACTCACCTATGTACAAAGCAACTCCAAATCCCCCCGCCTTATTTACTGTCCGCACCGACGTCAGCAGCGAAAGCCTGATCGTCAACAGCTACGAGACGTTTTCCTCGGTCAGCACGTTATTGCTCGACCTGTCTGATGAACTCACCGGCAAAGACCGCGACACGGCATTGGCGATTCACCAGTTGAGTGAGTTGGGTGTATTGCTGATGGGCAAGCTGATGGACCAGGAATCACCGCGCTGCTAAGGGCCCGGACGCGGTCAATGTGGGAGCTGGCTTGCCTGCGATGCAGGCACCTCGGTGTATCAGCCATACCGAGGTGATGCTATCGCAGGCAAGCCAGCTCCCACATTTTTAATCGTCGTCGCTCCATACCCCTGCTAAATTGCCCCCTGCCTTCTCACCCTCGTCAGGAAAGCACCATGGGCCATTCGCTGAAAATCCTGGGTCGCACTTCTTCCATCAACGTGCGAAAAGTCCTGTGGACCTGCCAGGAACTGGATATCCCCTACGACCGCGAAGACTGGGGCATCGGCTTCACCCCCACCCAGTCCCCCGAATTCCTGGCCCTGAACCCCAACGCCCAAGTCCCGGTACTGATCGATGCCAATGGCGTACTGTGGGAATCCAACACCATCTGCCGCTACCTCGCAGGCCTGCACCAGCGCCACGACCTGCTGCCCGCCGAACCCGCCGCCCGGGCCAGGGTCGAGCAGTGGATGGACTGGCAAGCCACCGAGCTCAACCCGTCCTGGGGCTATGCCTTCCACGCCCTGGTGCGCAAAAACCCGGACTACCAGGACCCGCAGCGCATCAAAGCCGGCGTAAAAGGCTGGAACGACAAGATGGGCCTGCTGGAACAGCAACTGATCAAGACCGGCGCCTACGTGGCCGGTAAAGATTTCACCCTGGCCGATATCCTGATCGGCCTGTCGGTACACCGCTGGCGGATGACACCCATGGAGCATTCGTCCTACCCTGCTGTCAGCACTTACTACGAACGCCTCAGCCAACGCCCCGGCTTCCAGACCTTCGCCCTTGATGGTCACAACTAAGGATAAAAAATGAAAGGACTCAACGTACTGCTCACCGGCGCCTGCGGTCGCATCGGCAAGACGTTTTTCGAAGCCTCGAAAGACCGCTACCGCTTCACCCTCACCGACCGCATCGAACCAGACTTTGCCCTGGGCGAACACCGCTTCGTACACGCCAACCTGAGCGACAAAACCACCCTCGCCGCCCTGCTCGACGGCATTGACGTGATCGTGCACCTGTCCGGCATCCCCCACGCCAGCGCCACCTTCGACGAGTTGCTGCCCAACAACATCCTGGCCACCACCTACCTGTTCGAAGCCGCCGTGGCCGCCGGGGTAAAACGCCTGGTGTTCGCCAGCAGTGCGCAAACCATCGAAGGCTACCCGGTCGACCGCCAAATCACCCCCGGCATGCCCGTACTGCCCGCCAACCTGTACGGCGTGAGCAAATGCTACGGCGAAGCCCTGTGCGGTTTTTACGCCGCGAAAACCCCGCTTTCCACGATTGCCCTGCGCATTGGTGCGTTCGAATTCCCCGAAACCCACGACCTTAACAACGCTCGCGACCTCAGCGCCTGGCTCAGCCCGCGGGACGCCGTGCAGTTGCTGCAACGCTCGGTGGAAACCGTCGGGGTGAAACACCTGATCGCCCACGGCATTTCCAATAACCGCTTCAAACGCCTGGACCTCAGCGAAACCACCCGTGTGCTGGGTTACCAACCGGTGGATGATGCGTTCCAGGAATTCGAGATCCCGATCACTTACTGAGTTTTCTGCCCATGTCTTCCCCTTCTACCGCAGACGGCATCGACCCGATCCGCGCCGCCCACATCAGCGCGCGCATCGACCGGCTGCCCGCCGTCGCCACTGTGTGGCGCCTGGTGGCGCTGCTGTCGATTGGCGGTTTTTTCGAGCTGTACGACCTGTTCCAGACCGCCTACATCAGCCCCGGTTTGATCAGCGACGGGATTTTCCACACCGGCAGCCAAGGCGTATTCGGCTTCTCCGACCAGGCGGCCTTTGCCTCGGCGACCTTCCTCGGCCTGTTCCTCGGCGCCAGCCTGCTCAGCCCGATTGCCGACCGCTACGGGCGCCGGGCGATCTTCACCTTTGCGTTGATCTGGTACACCGTCGCCACCGTGTTGATGGGCATCCAGACCTCAGCCTTGGGGATCATCTGCATGCGCTTCCTGGTAGGCATCGGCCTGGGCATCGAGTTGGTGACCATCGACGCCTACCTCTCGGAACTGGTGCCCAAGCGCATGCGCAGTTCGGCGTTTGCCTTTGCGTTTTTCATCCAGTTCCTGTCGGTGCCGGCGGTGGCGCTGATGTCGTGGTGGCTGGTGCCCCAGGCGCCGTTCGGGGTTTCCGGCTGGCGCTGGGTGGTGCTGAGCAGTGCGGTGTTTGCGCTGTTTATCTGGCAACTGCGCAAGCGCCTGCCGGAATCACCGCGCTGGCTCGCGCAAAAAGGTCGTTTCGACGAAGCCGGGCAGATCATGGACAACCTGGAGGCACGCTGCCAGAAGGACCACGGCAAGCCACTGGATGAACCGGAACCGCAAGCCGTCAGCGTGCAGGGCCAAGGGCGCTTCGCCGATATCTGGCAACCGCCGTACCGGCGCCGGGCGTTGATGCTGATTGTGTTCCATGTGTTCCAGGCCATCGGCTTTTTCGGCTTCGGCAATTGGTTGCCGGCTCTGCTGTCGGGCCAGGGTGTGAGCGTGACTCACAGTCTGGGCTACGCCTTCATCATCACCCTCGCCTACCCGCTGGGGCCGCTGCTGTTTGTGAAGGTGGCCAACCGGTTTGAAAACAAATGGCAGATCGTCGGCTCGGCGCTTGGCGCAGTGATCTTCGGCAGTTTGTTCGCCCTGCAAACCACCGCCGTGGGGCTGGTGATCTGCGGGGTGATGATCACCTTCTGCAACGCCTGGCTGAGCTTCAGTTATCACTCCTACCAGAGCGAACTGTTCCCTACCAATATCCGCGCCCGAGCCGTGGGGTTCTGCTATTCCTTCAGCCGGTTGTCGACGGTGTTCAGCAGCCTGTTGATCGGTGTGATCCTCGAGCACCTCGGCACGCCGGGCGTATTGGCGTTTATCGCCAGCAGCATGTTGATCGTGATGATCACCATCAGTTGGTTCGGCCCGCGCACCCGCAACCTGGCGCTGGAGAACATTGCCCACTAGCGGCAAACAATGGCCGTCGGCACGCCAAGCCTTGCCGACGGTAGCGGCCAAAAGCCCCGTAAACACGGGGCCATACCACTGGGCACGCTAATTGCTCCACCTGTGGCACCGCTCACATCCACAGGTGTCCTGATCATGCTGATCAACAACAATCCCCAGGCTCAGTCGACGATCCAACGCATCAAACGCGCCGACATGGACCCGGCCAACGCCGCGGCCAGCGCGCTGTACAGCGGCGCCGCGCAAAACGTCCAGGGTGCCACCGGCGTGTCCACCACCCAGGCCGCCGCCGACGCCACTGCAGACAACATCAATGCGGCCTTCGCCAAGACCCGCGTGCAGTTGCAGGCCACCACTGCCACCACGTCGACCACCGATGTGCCCAAGACCGACTCCACCTCGTCGGCCCGCAGTGACTTCACCGACTACATGAAGAAAAGCCCGGCCGAGCGCATCCGCGAGCAACTGCTCAAGGAACAGGGTTTGACCGAAGATGATGTTAAGAACATGCCGCAGGACAAGCAGGACGCGATTTCCAAGGAAGTGGCAGAGCGCGTGAAAGAGCAGCAGGCGCAGCAGGTAGCGGCGAAGACGGCTGACCCGCAGGCGCAGAACGTGAAAGCGACCCTGGCTGCGATCTAAGCCCTGACCATATAAGCCCTGTGGCTGGGGCGCTGCTGTGGCTAGGGAGCTTGCTGTGGCTGGGGAGCTGCTGTGGCGAGGGAGCTTGCTCCCGCTGGAGTGCGCAGCGCTCCCAAGATTTTGGGGCCGCTTCGCAGCCCAGCGGGAGCAAGCTCCCTCGCC